>JBILKP010000380.1:0-2747 GCA_044376625.1 Gemmatimonas sp.
TGGCCCCACACCTCGACCACGCGCTGGTGGTGTTTGAAGAGCGCCGACTGGCGGCGCACGGATCCACGGACTACCTCCAGTCCGCGGAGCGGGCGCTCTCGCGCTGCGTGGCCAGCGTGGCGCGCTTGCGGGTGGGGGACGGCGTGACCATGGAGGCGCTGGCGGAGGAGCTCCGCGCGCTCACGCTGGGGCATTTCTGGACCCGGCGTCGCCAGGTGGCCGATGCGGATGGCGGGGAGGGAGACCGCCTGGGCGTGCAGCCGGAGGATCCGGATCTTGACGGGCTCGTTCCCGATGGGGATGCGCAATCGGGGACCTTGCTGCGCGCGGTGGCCGATGAGCTCGCGGCCCATTCCTACAAGGCCTCACCCCTGGTGGTCAGCGCCCAGGCCGAACGGCTCCCGGTGCCCCTCTATACCCCGTCCGTGGTCCAGGTGGTGCGCCGGATCTACGCGATTGCTCGCGATGCCCTGCGGCCCAAGCTGCTGGCCGCTGGGGAGGCCGGGCAGCATCGGTGGCGGACCATCGAGTTCGAGCAACGGGCCTTGGTGTCGCACATGACCGCCGTGGCGCGCCGCCGGCGGGCGACCGGGCAGGTGGACAAGCGGCTGTTGCCCCTGCATTGGGGGGAGGTGGTGTGCCGCGGTCTCCCGGCCCTTCGCGCCGAGGCCCTTGCCGCCGAGGGCGCCTGGGAGGACTGGCAGGGGGCCGGTCACGCCGGGGGAAGCGAGCGCGGCGGGCGCCTGGAGCGCCGCTGGCACCGGGCGCTGACCGCGTATCTGGTGACGGCGGTGTTCACGGCGGAGGGGCTGCGGGAGAAGAACCTGCGGGGGGCGCGTCTGGGGATGCAGGTCCGTCCGGCATGGCGCCGGGACCTGCGGGGGCGCGTGGTGGGGATCGAGCGGGTGGTGACGCACTTCCGTGGGGACGACCCCACCTGGGTGCGTCTCAAGCAGACCCATGACAGTGGTGGGGGATCGAGCCCGCGGATGCGGGTCCGGGAATGGCAGTGGCCCCCCGGGATTGTGGATCATCGGCTGCTCTTCCGGTATGTGACTGAGGTGCGTCCGGCGCTGGCTCGGCGGGCAGGGCTGTTGGGGGAGGAGGCCGCCTATGACCCGGAGGCGGACCGCTGGGCGCTGTTCCTGTCGCCGCGTCCGCGACCGCGCCGGGATGGCGCGCAGGCCGGTGGCGGGTATTCCCGCGCCGTCCTGTCAGACCTTGTGGGCCGGTCGCTGTTCTGGATGGCGCGGGATCTCCTGGGGCGGCCGGGGCTCCCGGCGACGTACCGGGAGTCCTGTCGTCGCGGCCATCCGCTTCGGGGACTGTTCGGCGCGCATGTGATCCGGTCGTTGGGGGCCACGTGGTGGGGCGGTGTCCGCAATCGCTGGGACTATGCGGAGGCGTACACCAATGACCTGCAGCCCACGCTGCATGCGCACTATGCGAAGATTCCCACGTGGATGGCGCGGGCCGTGGGGACCGGAGGCACCGACGATCCGACCTGGTGGAGCGCGGTGGTGGACGTGGTGGTGACGGAAATGGATAGCCACCTGGATTGGGACGGCTTCTGGCGCGGATTTGATCCGGAGCGGCGCTGGGACGCGGCGGCGGTCCGGGGAGTGCTTCGAGCGGGGGCGGAGGGCGGTTCGGCTCCGGGTGCGGCGGGGGGCGTGGCTGACGCGCCGCTTCCGTTGGAGGGTGGCCGCCTGCCAGGGGCACCTGGTCGCCGAGCGGGGGCGCCCTCCCGTCGCGCCGTGTAGACCACTAGGTTACCGCGATCTTTGCCCGGGCCGCGGCGTTGCACGCGGCCCAGATCGCCGCCTTCACCAGGACCATTCCATGGCGCAGTCTCGTTCGTCGTCTTCGCTGGCCGGTGTGTCGGACGACCCGATTGAGTCGGTGTCCTCCTTTTTCCAGCAGAACCAGAAGCCGCTGCTGTATGGCGCGGTGGGGGTGGCGCTGGTGGCGGCTGGGGCGCTGATCTGGCGCAGCAGCCAGGCGACGGCGTCGGCGAACGCGTCGAAGGCGCTGTACGAGGCGCAGGCGCCGATGGCCGAGGGGAAGCTGCCGGAGGCCAAGGCGGCGCTGGAGAAGGTGGTGGCGCGGTACGGGAGCACGTCGAGCGGGGCGCAGGCGGTGCTGCTGCTGGCGCAGGTGCTGTACGAGCAGGGGCAGTACGACGCGGGGATCGCGGCGTTGACGAAGGCGGCGGGTGGGGCGTCCGGGGAGTTTTCGGCGCCGCTCCAGGCATTGCTGGCGGCGGGGTACGAGGGGAAGGGGCAGTTGAAGGAGGCGGCGGCGGCATACGGGAAGGCGGCGAAGGCGTCGCGTTTCCCGTCGGATGCGAAGCTGTACCAGGCGTCGCAGGCGCGGTCGCTGCAGGCGGCGGGGCTGGTGGCGGAGGCCAAGGCGCAGTGGTTGCAGCTGGCGGCGACCGAGGGCGAGGCGTACGCGCAGGAGGCGCGGGTTCGTCTTGGGGAGCTGGCGGGGGCTGGGAAGTAGGCCTTGGCCTGATTGGCGAGGGGTCGCGAGGAGCCCACGGTGCGCCGTGGGCTTTTTTGCGGGGGTTCATTGCTTCGTATAATACATATTATGTTAACCTAGACGGTGGATAACTATCCACTTTCCCCACAACGGCCCGTCAGCACGCCACCACTCCTGGACGCCACCACGCCACCACTCCGCCGCCCACCCCCCCCGCCCAACACACGGGGCCACGAAACCCCGGCCAACTACCCCCACCG
>JBILKP010000381.1:0-2741 GCA_044376625.1 Gemmatimonas sp.
GGTGCTGGTGGACGGGGTCCCCCTCCCGTCGCTGCCGCTGACGGCGGTGCGGCGCGCCGTCGGGCTGGTGCCGCAGGAGGCGCTGCTGTTCAGCGAGACGCTGGGGCACAACGTGGCGTACGGTAGCGGCCACGCCCCCGAGGATCCGGTGGTGCGCGAGGCGCTGTCCACGGCGCAGCTGGAGGCGTTCGTGGCGCAGCTCCCCGACGGATTGGACACGCGGCTGGGTGAGCGGGGGATCAACCTGTCCGGGGGACAGAAGCAGCGCGCGACCCTGGCCCGGGCGCTGGCGCGCACCCCGTCCGTCCTCTTGCTGGACGATGCCCTCTCCGCCGTGGACACGCGCACCGAGGCCGCCATCCTGGCGGCGCTGCGCGACCGGCTGGCGGGGAGCACCGTGCTGATGGCGGCCCATCGGCTGGGCACGGTGCGCCACTGCAACCAGATCCTGGTGCTCGACGACGGGCGCGTGGCGGAGGCCGGGACCCACGAGGCGCTGGTGGCGCAGGGGGGGCGCTACGCCTCGCTGTGGCGGCGCCAGCTGCTGCTGGCGACCCTGGAAACCAACGAGCCAGAACCCAGGGCCGCTACAACCGCTCCACCAGGAACTCCGGCGTGAACGGCTGCAGGTACGCGGCCAGCCGCTCGATCCAGCCGGTGAACATGAGGATGCCCAGCAGCACCAGCAGCCCCCCCGCCACCCGGTGCAGCCGCCCCATGTGCGGCCGCAGCCGCTGGAACACCCCGAGGAACCGCTCCAGCGCGAGGGCGCTGAGCAGGAAGGGGAGCGCGAGCCCCGCCGAGTAGGCGACGAGCAACCCGATCCCGCGCGCCAGCGACGCCTCGCTGGCGGCCAGCAGGAGGATGGCCCCCAGCGTGGGGCCCAGGCAGGGCGTCCAGCCAGCGCCAAAGGCCACCCCCACCAGCACCGTCCCCAGATAGCCCAGCGGCTTGTCGCTGAGGTGCACGCGGCGCTCCTGCTGCAGGGCGCCGATGCGGATGACGTCCAGCATCCACAGCCCCATGAGCACCATGAGCACGCCCCCCAGGCGGGCGATCCACACCCGGTACTCGCGCAGCAGCTGCCCGAAGGCGGTGGCGCCGGCCCCCAGGGCGACGAAGATGAACGAGAAGCCGGCCACGAACAGCGCGGCGTGCACGAGCGCCGTGCGCCGTGCGCGGGAGGCGTCGTCCAGCCCCATCCCCGTGATGAAGGTGATGTAGCTGGGGACCAGCGGCAGCACGCACGGGCTCAGGAAGCTGAGGAGCCCGGCCGTGAAGGCCACCAGCACGCCAAGGGAGTCGGTGCTCATGTCAGGTCAGGAGGTGGGGGCGGGAACGCGGGGGGCGGCGGTGGCGCCGCGGCAGTCGCGACAGAGGCCGTGGATCACGAGGCGATGGCGCTGCCGCACGAACCCGTGCGCCTCGGCCAGCAGCGTCGTCATCCGCTCCAGCCGCTCGTCGCGGAACTCGGTCACGCGCCCGCAGGCGGTGCACAGCAGGTGCTCGTGGTGCGGCACGCCCCGCGACGCCTCGAAGCGCTTGAACCCCTCGCCGAAGTCGCGGGCCACCACCAGGCCGCTGCGCTGGAGCACCTCCAGCGTGCGATAGACGGTGGCGGTGCCCGCGTGCTGGCCGCGCGCACGCAGCTCGATGGCCACCTCGTCGGCAGAAAGATGCCGGTCGGTGCCGAGGACCACGGCGGCGATGGCCAGCCGCTGCGCGGTGGCGGGGAGGTTGTGCGCGCGGAGGTAACGGCGAAAGGCCGCCTCGTCGGCTGCAGCGGCCCCGGGATCCGCCGCCTGCTGCGTGCCCGCGTCGGCGGCGGTCATGTACTCAGGCGGGGGGGAACGGCAGGCGGAGCGCGCGCGCCACCTGGGCGGCGCTGTACCGGATGGTCTCGGTGGACTCGCCGGCGCGGCGCTGGACCCCGCGCACCACGGTTTCCACCGTGATCAGCGGCGCGTCCGCTTCCGCCACCAGATCCTCCTCCCAGCGGCCGCGCTCGGGCCCCTTGATGACGAGGCGATACCGGGCCGTATGGACCTCATGGCGGCGCACCGCCGGTGCGGTGGGCGCGTCGACCGCCGTCGCGGACTCTGCCACGGACTCGGCCACGGACTCGGCCACAGGTTCAGCCACGGGCTCCGCGGCAGCGTCCGACGCCTCGGCGGCCCCCTCCTCCTGCTCACCCTCGGCCGAGGCGAGGCGCTCCGTCGGTGCCTCGGGTGTCTCGGGTGCCGCGGGCGACTCCAGCGGGAGCAGCGGGGCCGCCACCACCACATCCGCCGGCCGGGCGGCCACCACGGCGATCCCCGTCTCCACGGTTCCCTGTCGCAGCGGCGAGAACAGGTGCACCTCCTCGATGCGCGACAGCGGCAGCCGCTGCAGGATGCCGCGCAGGAACCGCTCCGCCACCTCCGACACCGGCGCGTCGGCCCGGTCGGGGGCTGGAGCAGGCGCCGGCGGTGCGGAGCGCACAGGCGCCGCCACGGCGGTCGGCTCCTCCGGCGCAGGTCCCTCCTCCACCATCACCGGATCCGCGCCCCCCTCGGCCACGTCATCGGGCCCTGCCTCCGTCGCCCCATCCGTCGTCTGGTCCATCCGGGAAAGATAGCACCGTTTCCCCCGGGACCCGCGGCGGGGATGCCGGGGCGCCGGCTAGCCCACCGAGCGGGCGGCGGTGGCCACCAGCCCAGCCGCGGCCTGGCGCAGCCGATCGGGGGGCTGCACCAGCGACA
>JBILKP010000382.1:0-2740 GCA_044376625.1 Gemmatimonas sp.
ACGGTGGCGGCGCTGGCGCCCGGAAGCCGGTGGTGCGCCGCCTATGGGGTCATGGCCGATCGGGTGCGCGGGGGCAGCAGCGCGGCCGATGCCGCCGCGCACGTGGACGCGTTGCCGCGCCACTTCAGTCCTATGCTGGCGGCGGCTGAAGCCAGCGGCACCTTGCCAGCCACGATGGCGCTGCTGGCCGAGCAGGCCGAGCAGGCGGAGGCACTCCGGCAGCGGTTGCGCGGCGCGCTGGCGTACCCGGCCGTGCTGGCGGCGTCCACCGTGACGGGCGTGGCGGTGGTCCTGCTGGTGGTGGTGCCGCGGCTGGCAGCGCTGGTGGCGGAGAGCGGCGCGGCGGTGCCCTGGAGCACCCGCCTGCTGCTGGAGGTGGCCCAGGCGCTCCGCGTGGGGGGGCCGTGGCTGCTGCTGGCGGGGGGGGGCCTTGCGGTGTGGAGCGGGCGGCGGCTGCAGACGCCGGCGGGGCGTCGCACGGTGACCGCCTGGGCGCGCCGGCTGCCCGTCATCGGCCGGGTGCTGCGCCAACTCCGGGCGGCCCGCTACATGGGTACGCTGGCCACCGCGCTGGAGGCGGGGGTGGCGCTGGTGCCGGCCATGGCGCTGGCCCGCGCCGTCGCCGATCCAGGGAACGGGGCCGGGGTGCCAGGGGACGCCGCGGCGGCTTGCGACGACGCCGGGCTGGTCCGCGCCGAGCAGGCGGTGCGGCGGGGGGAGGGGCTGGCCGAGGCCTTGGCGCCGGTGCTCCCCCCGGTGGCAGCGCAGCTGCTGGCGGCGGGCGAGGGGACCGGGGCGCTTCCCGCCATGGCCCGGCGGGCCGCGCGCACCCTGGCCACGGAGGCCGAGGCGGCGCTGGAGCAGGGAGTGGCGCTGCTTTCCCCGGCGCTGGTGGTGGGATTCGGGGTGGTGGTGGGCGGGGTGGCCCTGGCCCTCTTGCAGGCGATCTACGGGCTGAACGTCGCCGGGCCGTGACGGCGAGGCGGCGCCGTGGCCGCCTAGGCCGGGGCGTCACGGCCGTGGTCTCCGCTGCCACACCCTGCGTGCATGGGCTGCCACGGAACAGGCATTCCCCGTGCAGGCATTGACAGGGCGGTCGGTGGGTCGGAGTGTTACTCCGACTGTTCTCGCGATTGGGTCCGTCTCCCGTGTGGTGTCCTGGCCGTTGGTCCCCCCTTCCCCCAGACGCAGCCATGTCGTCCCCTGCCGAAGGCCACCAAGGACCGTCCGGTGACCCGGGAGCCCCGTCTCCGCCCGTTACACGTCGCCACCTGTTGACGGTGGGGGCTGCCGCGGCCGCCGCGCCCGTGCTGGGCGCCGTGGCGGCGCGCACCGCCGGGGCTCAGCCCCCGCGCCGACGCGGGTCGGCCCCCTTTCCCGGGGGCGGGACCGAGGGACGCCTGGATCCCACCGCCGAATGGCGCGATCCGGTGCTGCGGTTGGTGCGACGGATCACCATGGGGCTCAATCCCGACGAGGTGGCGCTGGCCCGCCGGCTGGGCTACGCGGGATACCTCAACCACCACCTGAACCTCGCGGCCATCGACGACAGTGCCGTGGAGGCGCTGGTGGCGGCGCGGCTGCCGTTGACGCAGGCCACGCCGGCCGCACTGGCCTCCACCCCGCAGGCGGACCGGAACGAGATCGACAGCCAGCTGGCCGACGCGTCGTGGTATCGCGCCGCCTTCTCGCGCGCCCAGCTGCGCGAGCGGCTGGTGGAGTTCTGGACCGACCACTTCACCATCAGCATCACCAAGGTCGGCTACCTCAAGCTGGTGGACGACCGGGACGTGATCCGTCCGCATGCGCTGGGGAGCTTCCCCGCCCTGCTGCGCGCGACGGCGCACAGCGGCGCCATGCTGGTGTACCTGGACCAGAACCGCAGCGCGGTGCCCACCCCCAACCAGAACTATGCGCGGGAGATCATGGAGCTCCACACGCTGGGGGTGGACGGGGGGTACTCGCAGGGCGACGTGGCGGAGCTGTCGCGCATCCTGACCGGATGGAGCACGACGGGGCCCGGGACCTTCTCCTTCAACCGCAACATCCACGACCGGAACGCGAAGACGTTCCTGGGGCGCAGCTTCCCAGCGATGGCGGCCACGGCCGCGACGGACGCCATGAAGGGGGAAGGCGACACGGCCATCCAGATGCTGGTGGAGCACCCCAGCACGGCGCGCTACGTGTCGTGGAAGCTGGCGCGCTGGCTGCTGGCGTACGACCCGCCGGAGGCGGTGGTGGCGGCGTCCGCCGCCGCCTACCTGGCCACCGGCGGGAGCATTGCGGCCATGGTGCGCGTGATCCTCGCCTCGTCAGCGCTGGCGGCGGCCCCGGCCAAGTACAAGCGCCCCTTCCACCTGGCCATCTCCGCCCTGCGCGGGCTGGGGATGGACGCCTCCACCGTGGCCAACATCCGCGCCGTGCGGACCACCGCCGACGGCATGGGGATGCCGCTGTTCCGGTGGGAGCAGCCCAACGGCTACCCGGACTATGTGGAGTGGTGGAGCGGGCTGGTGATGACGCGCTGGTCCTACGTGCAGTACCTGGCAGGGCTCACCAGCACGACCGTGGCCCGCACCGACACGGCGCGCTTCCGGAGCCCGGACACGGCCGATGGCGTGGTGGCGCAGATCGGGGCGCGCCTGTACGGCGGCGAGCTGCCGACGCGCCTGCGGGCGCAGCTGCTGGCCTACCTGCGCGGCGGCACCTACTCGGACACGCGCGTGCGCGAGACGCTGGC
>JBILKP010000383.1:0-2735 GCA_044376625.1 Gemmatimonas sp.
GCCCACGGTGCCGTAGGGGCTCTCCACCGAGGCGATCTTGATCTTCCCCGACATCCAGACGGCGTCGAAGAGGTTGAGCTTGACCGCCTTCTTGCCGGTCATCTCCACCATCACGATCTGGTTGGGGGGCGGCGGCGGGGTGTGCACGCAGGCGCCGTAGTAGGGGACGAGGAGGAACTCCGCCCCCTCCTCCTGGAAGTCGTCCAGGGGGACCACGAAGCCGGGGATGCGCACCATCTGCCCATCCAGCTTCTTGAGGGTGTCGGTGGCCTTGCCGTTGGTGTAGTCGAGCCCCGCCAGCACGCGCCAGTCGATGGTGACCGCCTGCTGCGGCGTGGCGGGGGCCTTGGCCGCGGCAGCCGGGGGCGGCACCGTCGGATCGGCGGGGCGCGCCGTGGCCGGGGCAAAGGCCGTGGACACCGCAACCAGCAGGGCCACGCCGGCGGCGGGGCGGAGGGAAGCCAGGGGACGGGGCATGGAGGCGCGAAAGACGCGGAGGCGGAGGGTCCCCGGCCCCCTGGGCGGGGCGCCGGAGTGGATCCCGGAATCTACGCCCAATTTACCCGCGGGGCGCAAAACGGGTCCGCCGCCCGGGTATATTGCCCCCATGACCCGCGCCGAGATCACCACGCCGGACATCCTGACCGAGGAGCGCGCGGTCGAGCTCTCCCTCCGCCCGCAGCGGCTGGCGGAGTTCATCGGGCAGGCGCGGGTGAAGGAGTCGCTGGCCATCGCCATCGACGCGGCGCGGGGGCGGCGCGAGCCGCTGGACCACACCCTCTTCTTCGGCCCCCCGGGGCTGGGGAAGACCACGCTGGCCGACCTCATGGCGCGGGAGCTGGGGGTGAACCTGGTGACCACCTCGGGGCCGGCGCTGGAGAAGCCCGGTGACCTGGTGGGACCGCTCACCAACCTGCGCCCGGGCGACGTGCTGTTCATCGACGAGATCCACCGCCTGCGCCCGGTCATCGAGGAGTTCCTCTACCCGGCCATGGAGGACTACCGGATCGACATCCGGCTGGCGGAGGGGCCGCGGGCGCAGACGGTGACCATGCCCATCGAGCCGTTCACGCTGGTGGGGGCCACCACGCGCCTGGGGATGCTCACCGCGCCGCTGCGCGCGCGCTTCGGGCTGGTGCAGCAGCTGGGGTACTACCCCGCGGAGGAGCTGGAGGTGATCGTGCGCCGCACGGGCGAGGTGCTGCAGGTGCCCATGGACGTCGAGGGGGCGCGGGAGATCGCGCGGCGGGCGCGGGGGACGCCGCGCGTGGCCAACCGGCTGCTGCGGCGCGTGCGCGACTACGCCCAGGTGCGCGCCGACGGCCGCATCACGCGCGCGGTGGCGGAGGCGGCACTGGCGCTGCTGGACGTGGACCACCTGGGGCTGGACGACATGGACGCGCGGCTGCTGCGCACCATCATCGAGAAGTTCGACGGTGGCCCCGTGGGGCTGGGGACGCTGGCGGCGGCCATCGGCGAGGACGCGGGCACCATCGAGGAGGTGTACGAGCCGTTCCTGGTGCAGCACGGGCTGTTGCAGCGCACGCCACGGGGGCGCATGGCCACCGCGCAGGCGTGGCGGCATCTGGGGTTGGTGCCACCGGTGGGGACGGCCGAGCAGCCCGGGCTGTTCTGAGGGGCGCCGCCATGCCAAGCGGACGCGGGGGGTGGGCCGCCGCGCTGACCGCGGGGGCGGCGCTGGCGTGGGCCGCGCGCGCCGGGGGCCAGGGGGCGCCACCGGCGGCCGCCGAGGCCGCGGCGCTGGCCGCGCAGGGGGACACCGTGCAGGCCGTGGCGCTGCTGGAGGCGGCCGTGCGCGCCCGGCGCGACGACGGCGCGGCGTGGCACCTGCTGGGGGTGCTGCGCTGGGAACAGGCGCGGCGGGGGCGCGCCCCGGGGTTCATCCGCGACGCCAAGGTCATCCGCCTGCTCACCGGCGCCGACACGGCGCTGCGGCTGGCCACGCAGATGGCCCCCGACAGCGGGCGCTACCACCTGGCGCTGTCGCGCTTCAGCCTGGAGTCGGGGCTCTCCACCATGCGCTTTGCGGCCACCGGGCAGGCCGACCAGGCGCTGGCGGCGGCGGTGCGCGCCGGGGACCGCCCGCTGGAGGCGCAGGCCGCCGACGCGGTGGGGATGGGGATCTGGCGCCGCTACGAGCCGGTGGCGCACCGCGCGCTGGTGGTGGACGGGCAGAAGATCCAGCTGGGCCCCCTGGCCGCCATGCGCCGCGACCGCGCCTACGACTACGTCACCAGCTTCGTCAAGAAGATCGAGCCCCCCACGGGGACGGTCGACTACACGCGGGCGCTGGAGCGCTTCCGCCAGGCGCTGGCCGCCGACCCCACCAGCCTGCGCATCGCGCGGCACGCGTACATGGCGCTGGCCGAGCGCGACCGGTGGGAGGAGCTGCGGACCCTGGCCGAACAGCGGCGGCAGGCGTTCCCGCTGGACGCGCAGGCGCCGCTGGCGCTGGGGCTGGCGCTGCACCGGCTGCAGCGCCCGCGCGAGGCGCAGGCGGCCTTCGACGCCGGGCTGGCGCTGCTGGACGACGAGGAACGGGACCGCCTCACCCGCTTCACGCGGGTGCTGCGCCCGCGCGCCGGCAACGCCCCCAAGGGGACCGTGGCCGACTCGGCGGCCTACATGAAACTGCCGCCGGCGCAGCGGCGCGGGCTGGAGGCGATGTACTGGCTGCTGGCCGACCCGCTGGCCATCACGCCGGAGAACGAGGC
>JBILKP010000384.1:0-2729 GCA_044376625.1 Gemmatimonas sp.
CCCCGGGTCGTACACCCCCACGAAGCTGTGCGTGCCGCGGTTGGACACGAACGCCACCCGCCGGCCATCGGGGGACCAGCGCAGTTCGGACGCCGCGCCGCGCATGCGGAACAGGGGCACCGCCTCCACGCGGCCGTCCCGCTCCACCAACCGCATCGCCTGCCCGCGCCGCACGAAGGTGAAGCCGGTGCCCACCGGGGCCGGCGTGGGGCGGCTCCCCTCGGTCACCCGGGCGGCGGCGCCCCCGGGCGCGTCGAGCCGCACGCGCCAGATGGCCTGCTCGGCGCCCCCCGGCGCGCTGGCGGGGTTGGGGTGCTCACCGGCCCGGTTGGGGGCGCCCCCGCGCGTGAACCAGAGCGTCCGGCCGTCGGCGGTGAAGGCCAGCTCGGCCAGCTCCTGGCCATCATCACCGGGGAAGTGGGCCACGCGCCGGGCCGCGTACGCCGGCGCCGTGGCCACGTACAGGCTCCGGTCGCCGGCGGCGTTCTGCACCCACGCCACCGCCTCCCCCGACGGCGAGGCCACCAGCGCCGACGGGAACGGGGCGGCGTCGATGGCGCGGACCGAAGGGGGCGCCCCGGTGGCGGGGGCCGACTGGGCGGCCAGCGGGGCGACGCCGAGGAGGAGCAGCAGGGCGGCACGCACGGTGCCACGGGGGGCCGCGGAAGGACCCGCGGGGGGGAGGGCATGGGTCATGCGGTCCACGTTACCGCCCGGCGGCGCAATCGGCATCCGCCCGCAGACGCCGCCAGCGCTAGCTTTCCCATGGCATGGAAACGGTCCGCCCCCTCGATCCCCACGCGCCGCTCCCCCCCGTGCAGGCGGCCGGATCGCTGCTGCACTTCCCGGCCGTCCCCTCGCGCTACCTGGAGCAGCCGCACGACCTCACCGTCTGCCTCCCGCCGGGGTACGACCGGGAGCCGGCGCGGCGCTACCCGGTGCTGTACCTGCACGACGGGCAGAACGTCTTCGACGACCTGCCGCTGGCCGCGTTCGGGGTCCAATGGGGGATCGACACCACGGCGCGGGCGCTCATCCATGCCGGGCTCATGGAGCCGGTCATCCTGGTGGCCATCGGCAACGCCGGGCGCGAGCGGATTGACGAGTACACCCCCACGCGCGACGCGGCGCACGACGCCGGGGGGCGGGCCGACCGCTACGGGCAGATGCTGGTGTACGAGATCAAGCCGTGGGTGGACCACCACTGGCGCACGCGGCGCGCCCCGGCCGACACCGGCGTGGCCGGCAGCTCGCTGGGGGGGCTGCTGTCGCTGTACCTGGGCATCACGCACCCCACCGTGTTCGGCAAGCTGGGCGTCCTTTCCCCCTCGGTGTGGTGGGACGACCGGTGGGTGGTGCGCCAGCTGGCCACCGACCCGGGGCGCCGCCCTGCCCTCAAGGTGTGGCTGGACGTGGGCACCGGCGAGCACCGGATGGTGAAGGGGGCGCGGCTGCTGTACCGGATGCTGGTGCGGCGCGGCTGGCGCCCCGGCGACGACCTGTGCTACCACGAGGCCGAGGGGGCGCGCCACGACGAGCGGGCGTGGGGGGAGCGGGCGGGGGCGGTGCTGCGGTTCCTGTACCCGCCGGGGGGGTAGGGGGGCGACACGGGGGTGGACGGGGTGGTGCGGTTGCCCCTCCGTACTCCCCCGGGTACCGGCGGGGGGGTGCCGCCGCGAGATTGCGGGCGTGTCGAAGACCCTCAAGCTCACCCTGGACCTCCTGGTCGGCGCCGCCGCCCCGGTGCTCATCCTCAAGTACGGCACCGCGCCGCTGGGGACGCTCCAGGCGTACCTGGTGGCCGCGCTGGTGCCGGTGGCCTGGGTCCTCCTCGACCTGCTGGTCCTCACCCGCCGCTTCAACTTCATCTCCAGCTACAGCGGCTTCTCGGCCGTCATGCGCGGGGCGCTGGCCTTCTGGTACGTGGACGGGCTGCTGTTCGCCCTCAAGGACACGGCCAGCTACCTGCTGGCGGTGCTGGTGTTCGGGGTGTCGGCGTTCCTGGCGCGCCCGGTCACGCGCGGCATTGCGCTGCAGGGGCTGGCCCCCGACACCCCCGAGCGGGCGGCCCAGATGGACCGGCTGCTGGACGAACCCCCCGTGCGGCGCGCCCTGCGCACCGCCGCGCTGGTGATCGGCGGCACCAACCTGCTGGCCGGCGTCGCCAACTTCGCCATCAACTGGGCGATGGTCACCGCGCCCTTCAACACCCCCGCCTTCAACGACCAGGTCGCCAACGTCAACGCCATCACGCGCGTGGTGCTGGTGCTCCCCGACCTGCTGGCGCTGTTCTGGGCCTTCTCGCTGATGTACAAGGCCATGTACGCGCAGCTCCCGGCGGACGGGGCCACCGATCCCGACGCCGGGGAGTTCTGGAGGCTGCTGGCCCGGCGCGAGGATGCGCTGGCGCTGGTGCGCGCCGGCGAGCAGGCGGAGGCCGAGGCGGCCAGCGTGGCGGCCGTCGGCGGGCTGGCCGCCCACGCGGTGGAAAGCCTGGCGGCGCGGCAGGCGCGCGAGGAGTTCGGGCTCACCTAGCCCGGTCGCCGCCGCCGGGCGCACGGTTCGCCCCCTCTGGCGCGGCACCGGCCCCAGCCGCAGCTTCACGCTGTCCACCGACCGGGAACGGCGGCCCCGCGGAGCCGCCGCTGTGCGCGCCATCGGCCGTTCTGAATCGGCCGGGTGCAATGGGAGCAGACGAGCATGTCCGACGTCACCTCCGACGCCCTTGC
>JBILKP010000385.1:0-2712 GCA_044376625.1 Gemmatimonas sp.
CGTGGCAGCCGGGGGCGGTGGCGGTGGCGGTGCGCACCGCCTCGACGCTGGTGCCGCTGGCGCCGGTGGCGGAGGGGCTGTTCGAGGGGACGCTGCCGCGGGCGCGGCTGCCGCTGCGCTACCGGCTGGTGGTCACCCATGGGGATGGCCGGGTGGAGGAGGTGGTCGACCCGTACCGCTTCCTCCCCACGCTGGGCGAGCTGGATCTCCACCTGTTCAACGAAGGGCGCCACCTGCGGTTGTGGGAGGCGCTGGGGGCGCAGCCGCGCACGGTGGACGGCGTGGCCGGCACCGGCTTTGCCGTGTGGGCGCCCACCGCGCAGCGGGTGGCGGTGGTGGGCGACTTCAACGGGTGGGATGCGGAGCGCCATCCCATGCGGCTGCTGGGCGCCAGCGGCGTGTGGGAGCTGTTCCTTCCCGGGGTGGGCCCCGGCGCGCTGTACAAGTTCGCGATCGGTACCGCCGCGGGGGAGACGGTGGTGAAGACCGACCCGTACGCGCGCCTGATGGAACAGGCGCCGGGGCACGCGTCCATCGTGCAGGGGGCGCCGGCGCACGCGTGGGGTGATGCCGCCTGGCTGGCGCGTCGGGCCGAGTCGGACCCGCTGGCGTCGCCGATGCTGGTGTACGAGGTGCACCTCCCGTCGTGGCAGCGGGGCGCGGCGGGCGAGGTGCTGTCGTACCGGGCGCTGGCGCCGCGGCTGGCGGCGCACGTGCGACGGCTGGGGTTCACGCACGTGGAGCTGATGCCCGTGCTGGAGCATCCGTACGGCGGGTCGTGGGGCTACCAGGTGGGGGGGTACTACGCCCCCACGTCGCGGCACGGCACCCCCGACGACTTCCGCGCGCTGGTGGACACGCTGCACCAGGCGGGGATCGGGGTGCTGCTGGACTGGGTGCCGGCGCACTTTCCCAAGGACGCGTGGGCGCTGCGGCGCTTTGACGGCACCGCGTGCTACGAGCACCAGGATCCGCGGCTTGGGGACCACCCCGAGTGGGGGACGCACATCTTCAATTACGCGCGGCACGAGGTGCGGAACTTCCTGGTGGCCAACGCGCTGTACTGGATCGAGGCGTTCCACCTGGACGGGCTGCGGGTGGACGCGGTGGCGTCGATGCTGTACCTGGACTACGGGCGCGAGCCGGGGCAGTGGTTGCGCAACCGGCTGGGGGGGCGCGAGAACCTCGACGCGGTGGCGTTCCTGAGGCAGCTCACGCAGGCGGTGCGCTCGCTGCACCCGGGGGTGGTGATGGTGGCGGAGGAAAGCACCGCATGGCCCGGCGTGACGGCCCCCGTGGAGGAGGGGGGGCTGGGGTTCACCTTCAAGTGGAACATGGGGTGGATGCACGACACGCTGGCGTTCTTCGGCGTGGATCCGCTGTTCCGGCGCGGGGTGCACGACCGGCTCACCTTCGCGATGATGTACGAGTACAGCGAGCGGTTCTGCAATCCGCTCTCGCACGACGAGGTGGTGCACCTCAAGAAGTCGCTGCTGGGGAAGATGCCGGGCGACCGGTGGCAGCGGTTTGCCAACCTGCGCGCGCTGCTGGCGTACGCGGTGACGCGGCCGGGGAAGACGCTGCTGTTCATGGGGACCGAGCTGGCGCCCGAGGGGGAGTGGAACCACGACGTGTCGCTGGACTGGGGGCTGCTGGACGACCCGGCGCACCGCGGCGTGCACGACTGCCTGGCCGCGCTGGGGGCGCTGTACCGCGCGCACCCGTGCCTGTGGCGGCGCGACCACGACCCGTCGGGGCACGCGTGGATCGCGGTGGACGACAAGGCGCACTCGGTGGTGGCGTACGCGCGGCATGACGGGGCGGCGCACCTGGTGGTGGTGGCCAACCTCACGCCGGTGCCGCGCCCCGGGTACCGGCTTGGGGTGCCCGCCCCGGGTGCCTACGCCACGGTGCTGAACACCGACGGGCCGGCGTTTGGCGGGAGCGGGTATGCGGTGCCGGCGTCGCTGGCGGTGGAGGCGGTGCCGCAGCACGGGTACGCGCAGTCGGTGGTGGCCACGCTGCCGCCGCTGTCGGTGCTGGTGCTGGCGCCGGAGGGGGCGTGAGCGCGGGGCGGGGGCGGCTGTGGTCGTTCGGCGTGCTGGCCGCGCTGGCGGTGGCGCTGTGCGTGCGGCTGGGGTTCTGGCAGCTGGCGCGGCTGGAGTGGCGGCGCGGGCAGAACGCGCTGGTGGCGGCGCGCGGGGCGGAGGCGCCGCTGTCGCTGGAGGCGCTGCGCCGCATGGACACCACGGCGTCGCACTGGCGCCGCGTAGTGGTGGAGGGGGTGGCGCTGCACGACGCCGAGCTGGCGCTGGCCTCGCGCTCGCAGGCGGGGATGCCGGGGGTGCAGCTGCTCACGCCGGTGCGCCCGCTGGCGGGGGCGTGGGGGGACACGGCGGTGCTGGTGCTGCGCGGCTTCGTGCGGGCGGCCGACGGCCGCACCTTTGACGCCGGGCAGGCGCGGGAGGGGGACACGCTGCGGCTGGAGGCGCTGGTGACCACCTTCCCGCCCCCGCGCCCGGGCGCGGTGCGGCTCCCCTCGTCGGCGCGCGCGGTGCGGCAGCTGCACCACGACTCGCTGCAGGCGCTGGCGGGGCGGCCGCTGGTGCCGGTGGTGCTGCTGGCGCTGGGGGACACGACCATCCGCGATGTCACGCGCCCCGCGCGGGTGCCGCCGCCCGCGCCGGGCGACGGCCCGCACCTCTCCTACGC
>JBILKP010000118.1:0-8824 GCA_044376625.1 Gemmatimonas sp.
CCGAGTCGCTGCGGGCCAGCGCGGCGGGGGCGGGGAGCGCCGCGGCGGAAAGCGCGAAGAAGCTCCCCTCCATGGGGCAGTGGCTCGCCGACCTGGTGCCGGCCAACCCGGTCAAGTCGGCCGCCGACGGCGCCATGCTCCCGCTCATCATCTTCGCCATCACCTTCGGCGTGGCGCTCACCCGCGTGGACGCGGCGCGGCGCGAGGCGGTGGGGCGCGTGTTCGAGGGGATCCAGGACGCCTGCATCCAGGTGGTGCGCTGGGTGCTGGTGCTGGCCCCGCTGGGCGTCTTCGGGCTGGCCGTGCCGCTGGCCGCCAGGCTGGGGCTGGGCGCCGCCGGCGCGCTGGCCGCCTACATCGGCGTGGTGGTGCTCCTCTCCACGCTGCTCATGGCGCTCACCTACCCCGTGGTGGCGCTTTTGGGGGGGCGCACATCGCTGGCCGCCTACGCGCGCGCCGCCCTCCCGCCACAGGCCATGGCCTTCAGCGGGCGCTCGTCGCTGGCCGCGCTGCCGGCCATGATCACCGCCACGCGCGACGTGCTGCAGCTGCCGCCGCAGATCCCCGGGTTCCTGGTGCCGCTCCTCACCGCCACCTACCGGCTGGGGGCCGGCGTGGGGCAAACCGTCCCCATCCTCTTCATCGCGCACCTGTACGGCATCACCCTCCCCCCCGCGCAGCTGGCCGTCGTGGCGGTCACCGCCGTCATCGCCTCCTTCTCCATCCCCGGCATCCCCGGCGGCACCATCGTGGGGATGATCCCCGTGCTCATGGCCGCCGGGCTCCCCGTGGAGGGCGCCGGGCTGCTGCTGGCCGTGGACACCATCCCCGACATGTTCCGCACCACCGCCAACGTCACCGGCGACATGATGGCCGCGGTCGTGCTGGGAGAGCGCGAGCGGCGGGAATAGTCCATCGACAGGTGCGCCCCCCCTCACCCCCGCCCGTACACCAGCACCGGCCCCACCCGCGCCCCCCACCCGGGCACCCCCACCCACTCGGCCACCGCCGCCCCCCGCGCCCCCCCCTGCAGCGCCACCAGCTGCCCCCCCACCTCCCGCCGCCCCACCAGCCGCGCCAGGTGATCGGCCCCCGACGGGTTGGCCGCCGTGGGGTACCGCCCCCACGCGAAGTCCCCAGGGTGCCGATCGGCAATGGCCCCCACCAGCGCCAACCCCAACCACACCGGGCGCAGCACGCGCGCCACCCAAGCGCCGTCGGCATCCTCCGGTGCCAACACCAACGACACCCCGGCACACCGTTCGCCGGCGTACGGCCCCTCGATGGGCGCAAACACCGTGGGGCGAACACACACCCGCTCCCCCATCTCCCCTGCCTCGGGAAACTCCAGCGCCCGCTGCACCGCCTCGGCCACGGCCGCCCCGTCCATCCACGGCGCCCCCACCTGCGCAAAGGGCGCGTCGGTCCCCCGCCCCACGCTCACCGACGTCCCCTCCAGCAGGCACGTCCCCGGATACCACCGTGCGCTGGCACACGATGGCATCGCCGGCGACGTGGGCACCCACGGCACCCCCGTGGCGGGCCACGCGCGCGTGGGGTCCCACCCCGCGCACGGCACTACCGTGAGCGACACCGCCGGCACCGCCTCCCGCTGCCACAGCCGCGCCAGCTCCCCCAGCGTCAGGCTGTGGCGCACTGGGATGGACGATTCGCCCACGAACGATCGGCAGTCGTCCTCCAGCAGCGGCCCCTCCGCCGCCGCCAGCACACCACCCAGCGGATTGGGCCGGTCCAGCACTACCACCGGCACCCCCGACTCGGCACAGGCGTGCAGCAGGTGCCACAGCGTCCACGCATAGGTGTAGAAGCGCGCCCCCACGTCGGGGATGTCGAACAGCACCACGTCCAGGTCGGCCAGCTGCGCGGGCTCCGGGCGCATGCGCGCACCATACAGCGACACCACCGGCACGCCGGTGAGCCGGTCCACGCCGTCGCCCACCGCGGCCCCGTCGGCGGCCATCGCCCCCAAGCCATGCTCCGGGCCGAATAGCCGCACCACCGGCACCCCGGCCGACAGCAGCGCCACGCGCGACCGCACGGACACGTCGGCCGCCAGCCGCGCCGCGTCGTTGGTCACCAGCCCCACCCGCCGCCACCCGCGCCACGGGGCGGGGTCGGCCAGCAGCGCATCGACGCCAAAGTGCACGGGCGCCCGGGGTGGCACAGGGAGGGAAGTCACGGCGAATCGGAGGGGAAGGGACGGCAGTCGCGCGCGGCGAGACCGCGGGTAGTATAGGCGCATGACCCCCACCCCACGCCTCCGCGCGCCTTGGCGCCCTGCCGCCGCCCTCCTGGCGGCCGCCACGCTCCTCGTCCCTCACGCCGCCCCGGCCCAGCCCGCCACCGGCAACGTGGTCCCCGGCATCGAGGTGCTGCTGCAGGACTCGCTGCACCTGCTGAAGGGAAAGCGCGTGGGGCTCCTCACCAACCACTCCGGGCGCGACCGGCGCGGCACCAGCACCGTGGACCTGCTGTTCAAGGCCCCGGGAGTCAAGCTCACCGCCCTCTACGGCCCCGAGCACGGCATCCGCGGCGTGGCCAAGGCCGGCGAGAAGATCCGCTCCACGGTGGACTCCGCCACCGGCGTCCCGGTGTACTCGCTGTATGGCGACACCGAGGTCCCCACCCCCGACATGCTGAAGGACGTGGACGTGCTGGTGTACGACATCCAGGATGTGGGCGCCCGCGTGTACACCTACCAGTGGTCGCTGGCGCTCATGGCGGCGGCCGCCAACAAGCCGCTCATCATCCTCGACCGCCCCAACCCCATCCGCGCCGACCGCTTCGAGGGGAACATCCTCGACCTGCGCTTCCGCTCGCTGGTGGGGCAGCACGCCGTGGCGCTCCGCTACGGGCTCACCGTGGGGGAGCTGATGCGCTACCTGGTGGCCTCCGGCGCCCTCAAGGCGCAGGTCGCCGTGGTCCCCATGCGCAACTACCGCCGGGCGCTGTGGTATGACCAGACCGGCATCCCGCGCGTGAACCCCTCCCCCAACCTCCGCACCCTCGACGCCGAGCTGCTGTACACCGGCACCGTGTTCTTCGAGGGGACCACCGCCACCGAGGGGCGCGGCACCGACGCCCCCTTCACGCAGGTGGGCGCCTCGTGGCTGGACCACGCCGGCATGGCGCGCACCCTCAACGCGCTGCGCCTGCCGGGGGTGCGCTTCGACACGGTCACGCGCGCCGTCGAGGCGGGGTACAAGTTCGGCGGGCAAACCATCCCCATGGTGCGCGTGGTGGTCACCAACCGCGATGCCGTGCGCCCCGTGGAGCTGGGGGTGCGCATGCTGCGCGCCTTCCGCGAGCGCCACCCGAAGGAGTTCGCCTGGCGCGAGCCCTCGGTGAACGCCGCCGGCCGCATCAAGGGGATCGACCGCCTGGCCGGCACCGACCAGCTGGTGAAGGCAGTGGACGAGGGGACGGTGGACGCCCTCCTCCGGCAATGGGACGCCGACGCGAAGCGCTTCGCCGCACTGGTGCAGCCGTCGCTGCTGTACCGGTGAGGGGGCTGGCCATCGCGCTCCTGGCGGCGGCGAGCGCGTCGGCCGCCGCCCAACCCGCCCCCGGGGGCGCCCGGGGGCGGGTGCTGCAGGGCCCCGGCGTGCGACTCGAGCTGTCCCCCGACGCGCGTCTGGTGGCCTTCGGCACCCCCGATGGCGCCCTGCGCGCCGGCCGCCCGCGCGACTCCGTCGGGCTCTGGTCGCTGGAGCTCACCCCGGGGCATCCCGACGGCGCCATTCACGCCGCGGCGGCCCGCACGGTGCGCATGCGCCAGCGCGAGGACCGGGCCATCGACATCACCTGGTCGGGGTTTGCCCACACCGCGGCGCCGCGGCTCACCGTGGTGGTCACGGTCCGGCTCCGCCCCGACTCCACCACCAGCTGGCACCTGACCGTGTCGGGGCTGCAGGGCACGCCGGTGGAGCGCGTGCACTTCCCGCGCCTGGCGGGGATCCCTGTGCGCGAAGGGGACGAGTTGGCCGTCCCCTCGTGGATGGGACAGCGGGCGCGCGCGCCGCAGCAGCTGTTGCGGGGTGCCGACGGCACCCCGCGCACCCTGGAGTTCGTCTATCCGGGCGCCACCTCCATGCAGCTGGTGGCCCTTTCCCACCCGCAGCGCGGGGGCTTCTACTTTGCCGCCGACGACTCGGCGGCCTTCCGCAAGCACTTCCGCCTGCAGGGGGACCGGGATGGCACCGCCACCTACACCCTGGTGCACCTGCTGGGCGACCCCGGCCAGGGTGACCGCTACGCCCCCGCCTACGCCGCCATCCTGGGGACGATCCCCGGCGATTGGTTCTCCGCCGTCGAGCGCTACCGCCGCTGGGGGACGCGGCAGGCGTGGGCGCGCGAGAGCCGGCTGCACACCGGCACCACCCCCCAGTGGATGACCGCCACCGGCGTCTGGGTGTGGAATCGCGGACGCTCCGACCAGGTGCTCGTGCCGGCGGCGCAGCTGCAACGCGCCCTCGGGCTCCCGGTGAGCGTCTTCTGGCACTGGTGGCACGCCGGCCCCTACGACACCAGCTTCCCCGATTACCTCCCCCCGCGCGAGGGCGCCGCCCCCTTCACCGCTGCCGTGGCGCAGGCCAAGGCGGAAGGGCTGCACGCCATCACGTACATGAACCAGCGGCTGTGGTGCACCAACACCCCCAGCTGGACGCGCGAGGGCGCCGAGCGGTGGGCCGTGCGCGAGCGCGACGGCACCGTGCGTCTGGAGACGTACAACGTCTTCAATCCGCTCCCCTGCGCCACCATGGACCCGTCCACGCCGTTCTGGCGCGCCAAGTACGTGGGGATCGCCGACACGGTGCTGCACCAGTACGGCATCGACGGGATCTACATGGACCAGGCGGTGCTCAGCCTGGTGGACTGGAACCGTGACCATGGCCACCCGGTGGGCGGCGGCAACTACTGGATGCAGGGGTTCCGGCAGCTGGCGCGCGACCTGCGCGCCATGGCGCCGCCGGGGCGCGGCTTCGCGGGGGAGGGGGGCGGCGAGAGCTGGCTCCCCGACCTGGACGCCTTCCTCACGCTGCAGGTGAGCCAGGAGCGCTACGCCGACCCCGCCACCGGGTGGGAGGTGATCCCGATGTTCCAGGCCGCCTACCATCCGTACGCCCTCACCTACGGCACCTACGGCTCGCTCACCCTGCCGCCGTACGACGACCTCTGGCCCGCCGAGAAGCGCCCGGCCACCGCGCTGCAGCTGCTGGACCCCAGGTACCTCCGGCAGTTCCACCTGGAGCAGGCGCGCATGTTCGTGTGGGGGATGCAGCCCACCATCGCCAACTTCCTCCCCGACCAGCTCACCACGCGGCGCCGCGAGCTGGACTTCCTCGCGCGGCTGGCCAGGCTGCGCCACGGCTTCCGCGCGTTCCTGCAGCACGGCACCTACCTGCGCCCCCCCGCTGTGGAGGCGCCGGAGGTGGAGCTGCTGCTCTCGCGCCTGTCCATCTATGCGGCGCGCCTTGGGGGCCCCACCGAGGCGCGGCGTACCACCCCCGAGGTGCTGGCCGGCGCCTGGCGCGCCACCGACGGGCGCGTGGCCGTGGCGTTGGCCGGGCTCAACCTGACGCCGGACACGGTGACCGTCACGCTGGACCCGGCCGCCTACGGGCTCCCGGCCGGGACGCGCGTCACACGCCACGACGACACGGGGGCCACCGCGCTCGGCCCCCTGCGGCGCGGCCCCCAGCGCCTCACCCTCTCCCTCCCCCCGCTGGGCGCCCTCCTGCTGGAGCTCGCACCGCCGGCGCGCTGACCTCGCGCGCGAGCCCTCCCCCCGCCCAAGGGGCGCATACACCACGGGGCCGCCGGCGTGATGCCGGCGGCCCCGTGGGCATTGCGAGAGCGTCAGCGACGGGCGGCGGCTACCAGTCCACCCGCATCCCCACCTGCCCCATCCGGGCGGCAAAGGCCGACAGCGGCACCCCGAAGGTGGCCTGCGGCGCCCCGGCCGCGGTGAACTGCGTGCCGCCGAACGACAGGTTGTTCTTCCAGTTGAACAGGTTGAACGCCTCCGCCGACACGCTCACCTTCCGCCCGTTCCACTCGTACACCGGGCGCGCCAGCCGCACGTCCACCGTGCGATACCAGTTGGCCCACGTGTTCTCGGGCATCGTCGTCCGGATCCCCGACGTGGTCGGCGTCCCGCCGATGAAGTCGTCGCCCAGGATGTTGTTCAGGTTGATGTCGCGCCCGTCGATCGAGCTGAAGGGACGCGGGCTGGCAATCGTGGTCACCCCCGAGAAGGTGAACCCCAGCGGCAGCGGGATGATCTTGGACACCACCAGCCGGTGCCGCTCATCCCCCGTGGTGCGCTGCCGGTTGAACAGGAACGGGTACGCGAACGTCGGCAGCCCGGCGAGGTCGAAGTCCCCCTGGTACCACCCCAGCGTGTACCCCACGTTCACCCGCGCCTTCCCGCGCTGCCAGGTGGCCTGCACCAGCACCGACGAGTAGTACGAGCGGCCGATGTCGTCCCAGATCAGGATGTCGCCGTACAGCGGCGTGAGCTTGCGCCGCGCCGGCGTCACGGTGCGGTCCAGGTAGTTGGGGTTGCGCTGCACGTACAGGTTGTCCATCTGCTGCCGCACGTAGTCCACGTTGAACCCGAACGACGGCGTCAGCTGGTGCCCCACGCCGATCGACATCTGCCGGCTGCGCGGGGTCTGCATGTTGTTGTCCATCAGGATCGGCGCCACTGCCGCCGAGGCGCCCGCAATCACCCGCTGCCGCAGCACCGCCGGGTCGCGCGTGCCGGGGTTGGCGAAGGTGTAGGTGCGCCACGTCGAGTTGCGGCGCTCCTGGAACCCCATGAACGAGGTCACGCGGTCGTAGATGATGCCGAACCCGCCGCGCACGAAGGTGCGGTTGTCCTTGAACGGGTCCCACGAGAACGACACGCGCGGGGAGATGTTCCCCAGCTGGTTCTTCCGCGTCCCCGCATTCAGGTACCCCCGCAGCTCCGGGATCGCCAGCAGCGTCGGGTCGCTGGCCCATGGCACCGTGTAGTCGTTGTTCATGGTGTTGAGCTCGGCGTCATGCCGCAGCCCCACCGACAGCGTGAAGTTCGGCGCCAGCCGGATCTCGTCGTTGACGTATACCCCGGTGGTGTACCCGCGCGCCCGCGCGATCGCGTCCGACGTGCCGTTGGGGTCGGTGAACCCCACGGCGATCGACGCGCTGATCGGCAGCGCGGTGGGGTCGTCCGTGCCGAAGGTGAAGGTGCCGTTGGTGTTGTTGGGCTGGTTCTGCAGCGCCCCCACCGTGCTCAGCTCCACCCCGGCCTTGATCACGTGCGAGAGGCCCCACCCGTCCCAGCTGTAGGTGGCGCGGTCCACGAAGCGGAAGTGGTTCTCCTGCAGGATCAGCGGGAACCCCGAGGTCCCGAACTGCACGCCGGGGTAGTTCAGCTGCGGCCCGGGCTTGAGGGGTGCCTCATTGTGGTTCCACCCCACGAACTGCAGCGACGCCTCGTTCACCAGGTTCCCCCCGGCCGACAGGTACCGCTGCCGCAGCTGCGCGGTGTAGATCTCGTACTGCTGCGAGATGCCGGCGTCCTGCGACACGCGCCCGCCGAAGTTCCCCTCGCCCCGCAGGAACCGCGCCGACCCCATGAAGTCCCACGTCACCCGCGGCCCCTGCACGTAGGTCAGCCGCGAGAACAGCGTGTGGTTCTTGTTGGGCGCCACGAACGCCCCCTGCACCGTGGGCCACGTGGTCTTCGCGGCCGGCGTGGTGGGGTTCACGTCCAGGTAGAAGTCCGTGTCGGTCAGCTCGTAGCTGGTGGCCAGGAACAGCTTGTCCTTCTTCAGCGGCCCCGCGATGTTGAACCCCAGCTGGTTCCGCCCGAAGTTCGGCACCGTGGTCTGGAAGGCGTTCTTGGCCAGCATCGCCTTGTTCTGCAGGAAGCCGAACGCCGACCCCTTCCACTGGTTGGTGCCGCGCTTGCTCTCCGCGCTGATCACGTACGAGCCCGCGCGCGTGAACTCGGCGTCGTACGGGTTGAGGTACACCCGGAACTGCTCCAGCCCCTCCTGCGGCAGCGGCGACCCGGTCTGCCCGAGCCCCACGATGTTGCCGTTGAAGAGGCTCTTCATCTCCACGCCGTCCATGTAGACGTTGAAGAAGCGCAGGTCCGGCGCCGCGCCCCCCGACGGCAGCGAGCGCCCCGACTGCGGCGCATACGTCTTGATCCCCGGGGCGATGCCGGCCAGGTTCATGATGCCGCGCGAGTTGAAGGGGAGGTTCTCGATCTCCTCCTTCAGCACCGGCGCCGACACCGACATGCGCTGCACCTCCACCTGCTTCACCCGCTCGGCGGTCACGGTCTGCGCCTCCAGTTCGGCTGCGCCCTTCTCCAGCGCGAACTCCAGCCGCGCCCGCTGCCCGATCACCAGCTGTACCGTGTCGGTGCGCGGTCGGTACCCCAGCGCCCGCACGTTCACGGTGTACTGCCCCGCAGTCAGCCCCAGCACGCGGAACTCCCCGCCCGCACGCGACACCACCCGCGCCACCTCGGCGGTGGCGACGTTGGTCACCATCACCTGCGCCCCGGTCACGGGGGCGCCGTCGCCGCGCACCGCCCCCTCCAGGATGATCGTGTTCTGCGCGGCAGCCCGTCCGCTGGCCAGCGCCAGCAGCACCCCGACCAGCAGCGCCCCGGCCAGCCGGGCGCGCGGGCGCGCAGCCCCTGTGCGTGTCATCGACATCGTCGTCTCCCCCGAGCGTGTGAGCGGCCGCGCCACTGCGGCCGCGGGGAACTTGCTGCTGCAGTGCGTCGTCGGCCAGCCAT
>JBILKP010000014.1:0-24730 GCA_044376625.1 Gemmatimonas sp.
CACGAACCCCAGCTGCGCCAGCGCCTTCCCCACCCACGCGTAGCCGCGCTTGTCGCCGCTGTGCCAGCTGCCGCCGTGGATGAAGATCACCAGCGGCGCGGGCGCCGCGCGCGGCCGCCCCAGCGAGTCCAGCGCGCGGTACACGTCCAGCCGCTGCCGCGCCCCCGGGCCGTAGGCCACCTCGGTGCGGGGGACGCGGGCCGTCTCGATGAGGTTGGCGCCTGCCAGCTGGAGGGAGGTGCAGCCGGTGGCGGCACACAGCGCCAGCAGGGACAGGAGGCGGGTTATCGGATGCATCCCGGGTGAACGCCAGCGCCCCCCGCCATGGTTCGCGCACCGCCACTGGAACATTCGCCACCCCGACATCACCGGCGTGTGCTGCGTCCAGTGCCCGTACCACCGGCACACCGGGTACAGCATGGCCCCCACGGGGCCCGCCAGCCAACAGCGCCCGGTGGATGCCCCGTGCCATCTCCATCGACTGGGCAGCCGCCCCTACCGACGGTAGATTCAACCCGTGCGCGTCCTTCCGGCGGTCCTGCGGATCCTTCCGCTCCTCGGAACCCTCTCGCCACCAGCGTCCGCACAGCCGGAGACTGCTGGTCGCCTCGCGGGCGTGGTGTACGACAGCACGCGCATGCGGCCCGTGGCCGACGCCCTGGTGCAGCTGCTGCGGGCGGACCGCGCGGGGATCCGCGCCACGCGCACGGATGCGCGCGGGCGGTTCCAGGTGGACTCCCTGCCGGTGGGGACGTGGGTGGTGGCGGCGCTGCATCCGCGGCTGGATACGCTGGGCATCGAGCAGCTCTCGCGCGGCGTGGAGGTGCGCGGTCGCGGGACGACGCGCGTGGTGCTGGCCGTGCCGGCGCTGCGCACCCTGGTGGCGCGCGTCTGCTCCCGCGCCGAGGCGGAGGATTCCACGGGCTACCTGCGCGGCGCGCTGCGCGGGGTGCTCCCCGGCAGCGCCGATGCGGGCGGCACGGTGCGGTTCACCTGGGCCGAGCTGGAGATCAGCGCGGCCGGGGTGCGGCGCACACTGGCGAACGTCGAGGCCACTGGGGATGCCGAGGGGCGCTACCTGGCGTGCGGCGTTCCGCCCGGTGTTCCCCTGCAGGTCCGCGCGTGGCGCGGCGCGGACTCCACCGGCGTGCTGGAGTTCGCGATGCCCGCCAGCGGGGTCGCGGCGCTGGACCTGGCCGTGGGGCCGGCGCAGGGCACCGGTCGCGTGGCGGGGCGCGTGCAGCAGCCGTCGGGACAGCCGCTCGACGGCGCGCTCGTGGCGGTGTGGGGAGCGGGGCGCGAGGTGCGCACCGGCGACGACGGCCGCTACGACCTCACAGGGCTGCCGCTGGGCAGCTACACCCTCGACGTGCGCGCCATTGGCTTCGAGCCGTATCGCGCGACGGTGGAGGTTCGTCCCGGAGACGGCGTGCCGGTGTCGGTCCGTCTTGAGCGCCTGGCGGTCCTGGACACGGTGCAGGTGCGTGCCCGGCGGGCCCAGCTCCTGGGACCGGACATGGTGGAGTTCGAGCGGCGACGACGCCAGGGGTTCGGACGCTTCTTCGACAGCGAGCAGCTGGGGCAGTTCCGCATGTCCCGGATCTCCGACCTGTTCTGGCAGGTGCCCGGCATGCGCGTGCAGGTCGGTGGGCCGGGGGGTGACCGCCTGGTCATGCGCGCGTCCGTGCTGGGGAGCGAGTGCACGCCGGACGTCTACGTGGACCGGATGCGACTGCCCCCGGAGATGCCCCTCGACCTGGCGGTGCGGCCGGCAGACATCCGGGCGGTGGAAGTGTACACCAGGGCCATGCAGACGCCTCCCGAGTTCGCGATCAACGGGGCGTCCGGGTGCGGGGCCGTGGTGATCTGGACGAGCTGGCGCATGAACCCGAGTCGCGCACGCCGATGAGGTCGGGGTGCACCGAGGAACCGCGCCTGGAGGTAGCGCGGCGCAGCCAGCCGCCTCGCCGCCACGCGCGGATCCATTGCTCCCGGAGTCCTCGGTGTCCCCCACTCGCTGGATCGCCCTCATGCTTGCCCCCGCTGCGGTCGCCGGTGCCGCGCTGGCCCAGCCGGCCCCGCTGACCTACCCAAGGACCGCCACCGTGCCCCAGGTGGATGACTACCACGGCACCAGGGTGGCGGACCCCTTCCGCTGGCTGGAGGACGACACCGCCAGCGCGGTGAAGGCGTGGGTGCGCGCGCAGAACGCCGTCACCTTCGGCCACCTGGCCACCATCCCGTACCGCGGCGCGCTCCTGGCCCGCCTGCGCCAGCTGCAGGACTACCCGCGCGAGACCGCGCCCCTGCGCGACCGGGGGTGGGTGCTGTACAGCCGCAACAGCGGCCTCCAGAACCAGGGGGTGTACTACATCCAGCGGGGGCTCCGCGGGACGCCGGCGGTGCCCATCGACCCCAACGCGCTGTCCAAGGACGGCACCACGCGCGTGGAGGGCTTCGCCTTCAACCGCACGGGGACGCGCCTGGCCTACCTGCGCTCCGAGGCCGGCTCCGACTGGCAGGAGATCCGCGTGATGGACCCCGCCACGCGGCGGCACCTCCCCGACCGTATCCGGTGGGTCAAGGTGTCCGGGATCGCATGGCACGGCGACGGCTTCTACTACTCGCGCTACCCCACCCCCGCCGACACCCTCTCCGCCCTCAGCTCCCGCAACGAGGACCATCGGGTGTACTTCCACCGGCTGGGCACGCCGCAGGAGGCGGACCGGCTGGTGTACGCCGACGCGGCGCACCCGGCGCGCTTCCACCTGGCGGAGGTCACCCACGACCAGCGCTTCC
The DNA here is from genome assembly GCA_044376625.1 of Gemmatimonas sp. Taxonomy (GTDB): domain Bacteria; phylum Gemmatimonadota; class Gemmatimonadetes; order Gemmatimonadales; family Gemmatimonadaceae; genus Gemmatimonas. The sequence goes on from JBILKP010000014.1 coordinate 2,800, forward strand.
TGGTGCTCAGCATCACCGACCGCGGGGAGGGGTTTGACGGCAACCAGCTGTGGGTGCGCGACCTGGCCGCGACGGACACCACGTGGCACCGCCTCGGCCGCGGCTTCGACAAGGAGCTGGCGCTCCTGGACAACGACGGCGGCGCGCTGCTGGTGCTCACCACCGAGGGGGCACCCAACCGCCGCGTGGTGCGCATCGATCCGCGTCGCCCCGACCCCGCCCACTGGACGACGCTGGTCCCCGAGCAGCCGGAGGTGCTGGAGACGGCCGCCGTGGCCGGGCGCCGCGTCATCGCCGGCTACCTCAAGGACGTCACCAGCCGCCTGGTGCCGTACCGCTACGACGGCACGCGGGAGCGCGAGGTGGAGCTCCCCGGGGTGGGCACCGCCACGGTGGTGAGCGCCAGCCAGCGGGTGACGGACGTGTTCTACACCTTCACCAGCTTCACGGCCCCGCCCACCACCTACCGGCTGGAGCTGGCCACCGGGAAGAGCGCGGTGCACCGCGCCGTCACCCTCCCCTTCGACCCCTCGGCGTACGAGACGCGGCAGGCGTTCGCCACCTCGCGCGACGGCACGCGCATCCCGCTGTTCATCGTGGCCCGCAAGGGGATCGCACGGGACGGCCGGCGTCCCGCGCTGGTCTACGGCTACGGGGGGTTCAACATCTCCCTCCCGCCGGCCTTCAGTGCCAGCCGCATGGCGTGGCTGGAGCAGGGGGGCGTGTACGTGCAGGTGAACCTGCGCGGCGGCGGGGAGTACGGCGAGGCGTGGCACCAGGCGGGGATGAAGGAGAGGAAGCAGAACGTCTTCGACGACTTCATCGCCGCGGCCGAGTGGTTGGTGGCCAACGGGTACACCAGCCCGGCGCAGCTCGCGATGCAGGGGGCCTCCAACGGGGGGTTGCTGGTGGGGGCGGTGATGACGCAGCGCCCCGACCTGTTCCGCGTGGCGCTCCCGGCGGTGGGGGTGATGGACATGCTCCGCTTCCAGCGCTTCACCATCGGCTGGAACTGGGTGGCCGACTACGGGTCCAGCGACACCGCCGACGGGTTCGCCTACCTGTTCCGGTACTCGCCGCTGCACAACCTCCGCGACGGCGTGGCGTACCCGGCCACCCTGGTCACCACCGCCGACCACGACGACCGCGTGGTCCCGGCGCACTCGTTCAAGTTTGCCGCGCGGCTGCAGCAGGCCCACCGCGGCGACGCGCCGGTGCTCATCCGCATCGAGACGCAGAGCGGCCATGGCAGCGCCAGCCTCTCCAAGGCGCTGGAGGAGACGGCCGACGTGTTCGCGTTCACGATGCACCACCTGGGGATGCGGCCGGAGTTCCCCGGGCGGCGCTGACCGGGCGGCGGCGCGGTGCGAGGCACCGGGCCCGCGCGCCGCGTAGCTTCCCCGCATCGTCCCGTCCGTTGTTCGTGAAGGCCCGTCCCAATCCGGAGAACCCGTGGCTCCAGTGCATCCCGGTGGTCGCCGTCCCCTGCGCGCGCTCCTGCTCCTCGGGGGCGCGATGGCGCTGTCGCTGCCGGCCCGTGCGAGCGTCGCCCAGCAGCGCTCCCTCGACACGCGCGATCCGCGCCAGGCGCAGGACTCCACCTTCGCCAAGGCCTACGCCGAATGGACGGTCAATCCCCGGCACGGCAGCCCGCTGGTGGACCACCTGCCGCTGGTGCCGGGGATCCCCACGCCGCGCGACGTGCTCGGCTACCACATCGGCGCCCCGCGCACCCTCACCCACTATGCCGACCAGCTGAAGTACTACCGCGCGCTGGCCAAGGCCACGCCGCGCGTGCGCGTGGAAACCATCGGACAGTCCGATGAGGGGCGCGAGCTGGTGGTGGTGTGGATCTCCAGCGAGGCCAACATGGACCGGCTGGAGCAGAACCGGAGGAACCTCGCGCGCATTGCCGACCCGCGCGGCATGACGGAAAGCGACGTGAAGGCGCTGCTGGCCCAGACGAAGCCGCACTACCACCTCATGGGCGGCTTGCACAGCGGCGAGACGGGGCCGTCCGAGATGCTCATGGAACTGGCCTACCGGCTGGCCACCGAGACCTCGCCGCTGGTGAGCCAGATCCGCGACGAGCTGTTCGTGTCCATCACCCCCGCCGCCGACGCCGACGGCCGCGACCGCAACGTGGACTGGTTCAGGCGTGGCCTGCTCCCCGCCCAACCGACGGCACCCACCGACACCGGCCGCCGCGCGGCCGCCGCCGCCCCCGAGCCCCGCGGCGCCCCCGGCGGCAGCGTCCCCTACTGGGGCAAGTACGTCTATCACGACAACAATCGCGACATCAACGTCAAGCTGGTGCAGATGCGCGCGATCGTCGACTGGTACTTCACGGCGTTCCCGCCGATCATGCACGACCTGCACGAGGCGCAGCCGCTGCTCTACACCTACACCGGCGGCCCCCCGCAGAACCCCAACCTCGATCCCATCCTCTTCGCCGAGCTGCCGTGGTTCGGCAACTGGGAGATGGCGCAGCTCACCAAGTGGGGGATGCCCGGCGTGTACACGCACGCCTTCATGGACGGCTGGTCCCCCGGCTACCTCGGCTCCGTGGCCTACAACCACAACGGGCTGATGAAGATGTACGAGACGCAGTCGGGGCGTGACCTCGACAGCGCGGCCATCGCCAACGCCCGGAAGGGGGTGGCGGTGGGGCCCCAGGCGCCAGGGGGCGGCTTCGGCGGGCGCGGCGGGGCGGTCCCCACCGGGCGCGGCGGCGCGCAGGAGCGCGAGTGGTACCGCGGCAATCCCATCGGCTTCAACGACCTGGCCACCTTCACGCGCCGGTCGAACGCCAACTACATGCAGACCGGCGTGCTGAGCGCGCTCCAGCTGGCCAGCATGTTCCCGCAGACGGTGCTGGAGAACTTCTACATCAAGACGCGCAACAGCATCGAGGACGGACGGAGCAGGGCGCCGCATGGCTTCGTGATCCCGCGGCAGCGCGACATGACGCGCGTGGCCGAGTTCGTGAACCTGCTCCGCGTGCAGCGCATCGAGGTGGGGCAGGCCACCCAGCCGGTGCGGGTGGGGACCGTCACCTATCCGGCCGGCTCGTACGTCATCAAGCGCAACCAGCCGTACGGGCGCCTGGCCAAGAACCTCCTGGAGCGGCAGCAATACCCCGACGCGCGCCTCAACACCTACGATGACAGCGGCTGGAGCATGGGGCTGGCCATGGGCGTGGACGTGGTCGAGGTGGCCGACACGGCGATCCTGGCGGTGCCCACCACCCCGGTGGATCGCGTGGTCCCCAAGGGGACGCTGGCGGGCACGGGCGGGCGGGTGATCGCCGTGGCCCATCACGGCAGCAACCACATGGTCACCTTCCGGTACCTGCTGCGGAACGTGCCCATGCGGGTGGCGGAGGCGGCGTTCGCGGCGGGCGATTCCACCTATCCGGCCGGCTCGTTCCTGATCGAGGCTCGGCACGCCACGGCAGTGCGCGGCCTGGTCGACTCGCTGGGGCTCACTGCCACCTACCTGCCCTCCATGCCGACCGTGGCCGCGCACGATGCCGACGTGCCGCGGGTGGCGGTCTACTCGCAGTGGTCGGGGACGCAGAACCTGGGGTGGTATCGCCTCACCTTCGACGCGTTCCGCATCCCCTTCGACCTCATCTACAAGGAGCGCGTGGCGCAGGGGAACCTGCGCCGCGACTACGACGTGATCCTGGTGGCCGAGCAGAACCTGTCGCGCGCCACGGTGATGCAGGCGCCGGCCCCCCGCCCCGTGCCGTACCGGAAGGACGCGCGGTTCCCGTTCCTGGGGATGTACGGGGAGACCGACGACATGACCGGCGGCTTCGGGCAGCGGGGGGTGGACGCCTTTGCCGCGTTCCTCGACCAGGGCGGGACGCTGATCGCCATTGGCGAGAGCGCGCGCCTCCCCATCGAGTTCGGGTGGGCGCGCACCGTGGACAAGACGCCGGTGCCGGGGCTCACCGCCCAGCGGCCCCTGGTGGAGGCGGAGATCGTGCGCCCCGCGCATCCGGTGTTCTACGGCGTCGGGCGCACGGTGATCCCGGTGAAGTACGTGGGTGGGACCCCCTTCAAGGTGGGCATTGCCGACGAGGGGAACGTGTTGGCCCGCTACGTGGGCGGCGACAAGGCCGTGCTGTCGGGGCTGATGACCGGGGCCGATTCCCTCAAGGCGCGTCCCTTCGCGGTGGACGTGCCGCGCGCGGTCAACGGGCGCGGGCGTGTGCTGCTGTTCGCCAACAATCCCATCTACCGCTGGCAGAACCACGGTGAGTTCGGGATGGTGTTCAACAGCTTGATCAACTGGAACGACGTGGCGCCCGCCTGTGGCGTCGGGGGGGCGTGCTAGGGTCCGGTCGCGCGCGGCGGCCTCACTTCGACTACCTTTCAGGGACACTGGCAATCCCCCCATTCCAGTGCGGAATCCCCCCAAACTGGAGCGTGGAGTGGCGCGAACCCCCAATTACGGATTCGAAAAGCGGCGCCGGGAGCAGGAGCGCCAGGCGAAGAAGGAAGCCAAGGCCCGCCGGCGCGAGGAGCTGAAGGCGCTGGGGATCACCGAGGACGAGGCACTGCTGGGCGGGGGCGACGACGCCGAGGGCGGCGAGGGCGGCGAGGGTGGGTCGGACGGCAGTTCCGCCGGGGAGTGACGGCGCGGGGACCGGTCATCGCGGCCGGTCCGGCACGACGGTGGGTCTGCACAGGAGTCGAGTGGACGAGTCAACGGCTGGGAGTCGGGGGTGGAACGCCCCGACGGAGTTTCTCAAGACGGCGCGCGCCGCGCCGGCGTGCGCCCGCGAGCTGGAAGCGCTGGGCGACGCGATCGTGAAGGCGGTCCAGGCGTGGCATCGCGCCGACCTCGCAGAAGCGCTGCCGGACAAGCCGGCGGCACGCCGCGCTCCGGGGCGGTGCGTCGTGCAGGTGGGGCCGGTGGCGCTCAGCTTCGCCTGGCTTCCGGCGCCGCAGCAGGACGTGTCGGCAGGGGAGCTGCTGGTGATCGTGTGGCACGGCCAGGTGGGGCCGCGCCGGGAGCCGCGGCGCGACAGCGCCCCGCAGGGGCACATCCCCAGCTCCGCCGTGCAGCTGTGGGAAGGGGTGTTCCACGCGGGGGTCGTGGGCGCCGACGGCTGGCGCTGGTGCGCCCCCGACATCCTCCCCGAGGCGGCGCAGGACACCGCCACGCTGGCCGCCGAGGCGGTGGAGCGGCTGCAGGCGGCCTACCAGGCGCACGCGGCGTAGGGCCCCGCGGGCCCCATGGGGCGCGGGGGCGCCCTCACCGGCTGGTGCCGCGCCCCCGCAACGACGCCTGCGTGTGCACCACGCCGTCCTTCATCACGCGCGTCACGCGGCGCAGCGCGCGGATGTCCGCCAGCGGGTTGCCGTCCACCAGCACCAGGTCGGCCAGCTTCCCGGGGGCGATCGCCCCCAGGTCGCCCGCCGCCCCCAGCGCCGCCGCATTGGCCACCGTGGCCGTGCGCAGCGCCTCCAGCGGCGTCAGCCCCCCGGCCACGTACTGCTCCAGCTCCATGTGCAGCGAGAGGCCGTAGGGATTGATGGGCGCGTCGGTCCCCGCCACCACGCGTCCGCCGGCGCGGACGATGCGCCCCACCGCCTGCTCGACTGGCGTCACCAGCGCCGCGCGCTGCGCCAGCTCCGCCGGCGTGGCCCCCTGCCGCGCCAGCGCCCGCAGCGTCGTGAACGTCCCCGCCGGATACAGCGCCAGGCGCGGGTCGGCCAGCCAGCTGGAGTCGCGCAACGTCTGCAGCTGGAAGCCCCCCTGGATGCCGGTGGTGGGGGTGATCGTCATCCCGCTCGCCGCCAGCAGCTGGATCACGTCGTCGTACACCCGGTTGAGCTGGCTCACCTTGGTGGAGTAGCCGCGCCGGCTGGTGCCGCGCACGTGCTCCACGCCGTCGGTGCCGTACGACACCGCGGGGTACAGCTCGTGCGACGTCACCGGCATCCCGCGCGCGTGCGCCTCCTCCACCACGCGCCGCTGCAGCACGTCGGGGAGGCGCACGTACGTCTTCACGAGGTCCGACCCCAGCGCCGCCGCCTTGTCCAGGTGCGCCGCCAGCAGCGTGCCGCCGTCCAGCATGCTGCCGCCCGGGTAGTAGATGCGCGTCCCGTCCAGCGCCTCGCCGGCGCTGAAGAGGCGCGGCCCCACGCGGCGCCCGCTCTCCACCGCCTCGCGCTCCTCCGCCGCCTCGAAGGCGTTGGTGGAGGGGTTGCGCACGGTGGTGATCCCCCACGAGAGCCAGATGCGCCCCAGCGCCTCGCCGTACGCGCGCACCTGGTGCGTGTGCAGCTCGATGAGCCCCGGCACCACCGTCTCCCCGGACGCGTCGATCACCGTGCCGGTGTGCAGCGCGGCGCGGTGCGGCTCCACCGAGCGGATGCGGTTCCCCGCAACCACGATGTCCACCTCCTCCCGCAACGCCCCCGCCACGCCATCCCACAGTCGGCCGGCGTGCACCACCTGCACCTCGGTGGGGGCCGACGCCTGCCAGCTGAGCGCGGGGTCCAGCTGGCGCACACGCCCGTCCGCCACGTCCACCAGCCGGAAGCCCAGGGTGCCCTGGTACAGCAGCTGGCGACCGTCGCGCGACCAGCCGGGGGACGACGCCAGCTCCGTGGACAGGAACCGCACCGGCCCCGCCGGCGCCCCGTCGCGCCCCACCGGAAACACCGCCAGCCGCCCGTCGACGATGGCGGCCATCTGCGTGCCGTCGGGGGACCACGCGGGCCCCTGGTCCCCGCGCGTGCCAACGGAGGTCCCCGGCACGGGGTCGAACCAGCGGTCCCCCTGGTCCCCCTCGGGGGTGACCGCCAGCCGCAGCACCTGGTTGGTCCCCTCGCGAAACCGCGACGAGTTGGGGCGCAGCGCTGACACCACCAGGTGGCGCCCGTCCGGCGACCACGACGGCGCCCCCGGCTCGTAGCCGCCGGTCTTGCTGGCCACGATGGGCGGCAGCGCCGAGTCGCGCGGCACGTCCTGGCCCACGATGCGCGTGACGTCGGCCACCTCCAGGCGCGCCCCGCCCCCCACGAACGCCAGCCGCGTCCCCTCCGGCGACCACGCCGGGTTGGTGGCCGAGGCCTCCCGCCCGCTGGCGGGCCGCTCGGCGCCGGTGGCCACGTGGCGCAGGTACAGCCGCATCGCCCCATCCCGATCGCTGGCATACGCCAGCCAGCGCCCGTCGGGGGACCACGCCGGGGTCAGCTCCATGTGGGCATCGTTGGTGAGGCGCCGCGCAGGGCCGTCCACGGGCATCACCCACAGGTCCCCCAGCGCGATGAACGCCACCTGCCGCGCGTCGGGGGAGAGCGCGGGGTGCATCACCCCCAGCACCCGCTGCGTGCCGGCGGCGTTGAACAGCCGCCGCTTGGGAACGAAGGCCGGCCGCTCGAACGCCACCTCGGCGACAAACTCGATCGTCGTGGCCGCCCCCCCCGCGGCCGGGCGGCGGCGGATCTTCCCGTCGGCGGTGTACAGCAGGTCGCCGGTGGCCAGCCACTGCGGACGGAAGGGGAACACGTCCTCTGCGGGGGCGGCCAGGTTGGTGGCGCCCGCCAGCAGCGCGCTGGTGGGGGGCGTGATGGCGTTGAACGCGACCGTCCGCCCGTCGGGGCTCCACGCGGGCGCCGCCAGCGCCCCGCCCTGCGCCTGCAGCAGCCGCTCGGCGGCGGGGGCGCTGTCGGCGGCCGCCACGGCGTAGATCCCCGCGCCGTTCTGCCGGTCGGAGACGAAGGCGATCTCACGCCCGCCAGGGCTCCAGGTGGGGCCGTAGTCGTTCCACGGGTTGTCGGTGAGCCGGCGCACGGCGCGCGTGGCCAGCAGCAGCACCCACACGTCGTAGTTGCCGCTGCGGTCCGAGGCGAAGGCGATACGCGTGCCGTCGGGGGACCAGTGCGGCTCGCGGTCGTCAAAGCGCCCCGCCGTGAGCTGCGTGAGCCCGCTGCCGTCGGCGTTCACCATCCAGAGGTTCCACGTGTTGCCGCGATACGCCTGGAACACCAGCCGGCGGCCATCGGGGGACCACGACGGCTGGCGCGCATCCATCAGCTCGTCGGTGATGCGCCGCGCGGGCCCCCCGGTGGCGGGGAGTGTCCACAGGCTCCCCAACAGGTCCATGGCGATGGTGCGCCCGTCGGGGGAGAGCGCGGCCGCGATGTTCGTCCCTTCGCGCAGGGTGACACGCACGGGGCCGGTGGCCGCGGGGGCGAGCCCCAGCGTGAGGGCCGCGGCCGAGAGCAGCGCCACGGGACGCGTGGCAGGTCGCAGGACAGGACGCAGGGCGAGACGCGTGACGAGACGCATGAGGCGCGGGGCGGAGAGGGCGGCGCAACGCGGGGCGTGCGGGGAACATGCGGGCCCCGGAAGGGCGGCGGAAGCTGGCGGGACCGGCGATCGGGACGTAGGGTTGGCGATCCCCCTTACCCACCCCGATATGCCTCCGGTCCTTCGCCACGCCCTCCCGGCGCTCCTGCTGTGCGCGCTCCCCGGGGCGGCACCTCTCGCGCAGCCTGCCGCGGCGCCCGCCGCCACGGGTGCGGCGATCCCGATCCCCACCGACTCCGCGTTGCAGGCCATCGCCACCGCGCGCGTGGCCAGCGGGCGCTATCGGGGGGTGGTCATCGGGCTGCTCCGCCCCGACGGGTCGCGGCGCATCGTCACCGCCGGCACCGGCGCAGGGGGGGCGCCGCTGCGCCCCGACGCGGTGTTCGAGATTGGCTCCATCACCAAGGTGTTCACCGGGGTGCTGCTGGCGCAGCAGGTGGTGGCGGGGGAGGTGCGGCTGGACCAACCCGTGCGCGAGCTGCTCCCCGCGGGCAACACGCTCCCGGCCCGCGACGGGCGCGAGATCACGCTGGGCGACCTGAGCACGCAGGTGAGCGGGCTGCCGCCCATGCCCACCAACTTCGCGCCGCGCGATCCGGCCAACCCCTACGCCGACTACGACGGGGCGCGGCTGCTGGCGTTCCTGCGCACCGTGCAGCCCGCGCGGGGCGCGGGGGAGCGGTACGAGTACTCCAACCTGGGGGTGGGGCTGCTGGGGTTTGCGCTGAGCGCGCGCGCCGGCACCTCGTATGAACAGCTGGTCACCGCGCGCGTGCTGCGCCCGCTGGGGCTGCGCGAGACGGTGGTGCAGCTCTCCCCCGCGCTGCGCGCGCGGCTGGCCCCCGGGCACGACGCCGAGGGGAACCCGGCGGCCAACTGGGACCTGGATGCGCTGGCCGGCGCAGGGGCGCTGCGGGCGCCGGTGGGGGACCTGCTCACCTTCCTGGCCGCCAACGTGGCCGCCGCCCGCGATTCCACCAAGGGACCGCTGGGGCGGGCGCTGGCGCTGTCGCACCGGCGCCGCGCTGACGCCGGCTCGCCGGCCATGGGGATCGGGCTGGGGTGGCACCGGCTGGCGGCGGGCGCCGACACCGCCGTGTGGCACAACGGCGGCACGGGAGGCTACCGCACCTTTGCCGGCTTCAACCCGGCCACCGGCATGGGGGTGGTGGTGTTCACCAACACCGGCACCTCGGTGGACGACATCGGCGTGCACCTGCTGGTGGGGCGCCCGCTGCGGCCGCCGCCAGCGTGGCCCGCCGCGGTCACGCTGGACAGCGCCACGCTGCAGCGTCACGTGGGGCGCTACGCGCTGACCCCCGCCATCAGCATCGACGTGATGCGGGAAGGGGCTGGGCTGGTGGTGCGCCTCACCGGGCAGGCGCCGCTGCGCATCTACCCCACCGCAGCGGGGCGCTTTTTCCTCAAGGCGGTGGACGCGCAGCTGGAGTTCGAGCTGCCGGCCGACGGCGCGAGCGCTACCGCGGTGACGCTGCTGCAGGGCGGGGCGCGGCAGCGGGCGGCGCGGGCACCGTAGGGGCGGCAGCCGCGGTGTCCCTCCCCGCGCGCGGCGCGCACTCGGTGCGCATCTCCTGCAGCAGCGGCGCGGGAGGCCGGCCAAAGGACACCCGTGCGTCGCCAATCTCCACCGTCAGGCGGGTGGCACCGTCCAATACGATGGGCAGGTCCACGATCGACGGGAGGGCGAACCCGTAGATGGTGTCCTTCAAGGGGGCCTCCCGGGATACCGGACCAGCGTAGGTCGTGCCGTTGCCCGGCGTGGCCGGATCGCCCACATGGAGCCGGCCCGCGGTGGGGGGGCCGGCAACCGGCTTCGCCAACTTCACGCGGAGATAGGCATGGGGTTCGTCGGTGCCACACACCAGCTCGACGTATTGGCCCAGCCCATCGTCCCAGATGATCGTGTAATCATCGGAGTTGCGACCACCCTCCCAACTGCCGCCGGCGGCACCGGCGGCACCGGCGGCCGCAGGGGTGGGTTGTGCCGCGGGCGCGGCACCGCCGGGGGACCCGGCGGCCGACGTATGTGCCGGCTGGTCCGTTGGGGTGCAGCCGGCAGGCAGCTGACAGGCGGCCGCCAGCGCCAGGGTGGTCACCACGCGGTGGCCCAACAACGAGTTGGCACAGGTGGCGTGGCCCGACCGTGCTGATCTGGACATGAGCGTTCCGTAAGGGTCGACGTTGCGAACGTGCTTCGGGAAGTGCGGCGCTGCCTCCCCCGGGTGCCGTGGCCCCGCCGGCATCAGCCGTGACGGCCTCCAAGGGTCAACACGAACCGGGAGTCACTCCCGCCCTCCCGCCCACGTCACCCGCCCGCGCGACACGGTCAGCCGCACCTGGTTCCGCAGCAGCGCCGCCGGCGCCTCCAGCCGGAACGGGTCCACGCTCAGCACCGTCAGGTCGGCGCGGCGCCCCACCGCCAGCACCCCGGCGCTGTCCTCGTCAAAGCCCGCGTGCGCCGCCCACGTGGTGTAGCCGCGCACCGCCTCCTCGGGGGTCATCCGCTCCGCCGGACGCCACCCCCCGGGCGGCGCCCCCAGCGTGTCCTGCCGCGTGATCGCCGAGTGCAGCCCGTAGGCAATGGACCACCCCGACCCCGGCAGGTCCGACGAGAATACCAGCCGCGCCCCGGCGCGCCGCAGCGTGCGCCACGCGTACGCCCCCGCGATGCGGTCGGGGCCCACGCGCGCCTCCGCCCACCCCTGGTCCTCCACGGCGTGCGGCGGCTGCACCGACGCGATGATCCCCGACGCCGCAAAGCGCGCCAGGTCAGCGGGGGACACCACCTGCGCGTGCTCCACCCGGTGCCGCTGGCCGCGGGCCTTGGGGGCCGCCGCCGTCACCGAATCGATGAAGTCCAGCGTGGCACGGTTCCCCGCGTCGCCAATGGCGTGGATCCCCACCTGGAACCCCGCCGCCATGGCGTTGGCCACCACGCGCCGGTTGAAGCCGTAGCCGCTCCCGCTCACGCCGCGGTGCCCCGGCCGGTCGCTGTAGTCGGCCAGCAGCTGCGCCCCGCGCGATCCCAGCGCGCCGTCGTAGTACGCCTTCACCGCGCGCGCCACCAGCATGCCACCGGGCGACGACGTCAGGGGGCCGCGCGCGCTCCACTGCGTCACCAGCGCGGAGTCGCGCCCGCTGAGCATGGCGTACACGCGCAGCGGCAGCGCTCCCGCCGAATCCAGCCGCTGGAACGACGCCAGCACGTCCCCCGGCACCCCCGCCTCATGCACCCCGGTGTACCCCGCCTCGGCCATCACCCGGAGCGCCCGCACCACCTGCGTGTCGCGCTGCGCCGGCAATGGCGCAGGGACCGCGTCGTCCAGCAGCGGCACCGCGCGGTTGAGCACCAGCCCCGTGGGCTCGCCGCGCGCATCCCGCCGGATCTCCCCCCCTGCCGGTGCCTTGGTGTCACGCGTGATCCCCGCCTTGGCCAGCGCCAGCGCGTTCCCCCACGCCGCAAAGCCGTGCAGCCCGCGCAGCACCACGGGGTGGTCGGGGACGCGCGCGGTCAGCAGCCGCTGATCGGGGTAGCGGTTGGCCCACGCCCCCTCGTCCCACCCATACCCCAGGATCCACTCCCCCTTGGGGGTCGTGCGCGCACGCGCCACGATCTGCTCCACCGCCTCCGCCTCGGTGGCCACTCCCGTGAGGTTCACCCGCTCCAGCGACTGCCCCAATTCGGCCACATGCGTGTGCGCGTCCACGAACCCCGGCAGCAGCGTGGCCCCCTGCAGGTCGATCACGCGCGTCCCCTCGCCACGCAGCGCCAGCGCCCCCGCGTCGTCCCCCACGTACACCAACCGCCCGTCGCGCACCGCCACCGCGGTGGCGTCATGGCGCCACCCCGTGCTGTCGTGCGGCGCGTTGGCCGCCGGCACTCCCGCCCCCGAGGGATCGTCCCACGCCAGCGTGTAGGCGCGCGCGTTGTGCAGGATGAGGTCGGCGGGGGGGGCGCCCGGCGTGGCGCACGCGGCAAGCGCAGCCGCCGCCACCAGGGCGGCCAGCACCCCCGGGCGAATGCGCCCCCTCATGCCTCCCTTCATGCGTCCCTTCATGCGTCCCCCGACAGCGCCACACGCCGCACCAGCCGGTAGCGGAAGTCGCAGTGCGTTGCCCCCCCCATCAGCGTCTGGGTGCGCTCCAGCTGCACCGCGGGGTTGAACCCCTCGATCAGCGCCGCATCGCGGTTGCACGACAGGATCGCCCCCAGCTCCGGGATCCCCAGCGCGCGGTACATCTCGGCGTACCGGCACCGCGTCACGTCGAAGTCAAACCCCTCCGCGTCCTCCCGCCGGACGGTCAGCTGCAGCGCGTCGTCCGCCGTCCACCGGTCCAGCGTGGTGGCAAAGGCTGGCAGCGAGTCGCTGCCGCACCCCTCGGCCATGGCCGCGCCCTGCGTGCGCGCCACCTCGCGGATCACGTCGGCGGCAATGCGCAGCACCGCCGCGCGCCCGAACTCGCGCCCCAGCGCCTCCAGCACGGGGGCCAGGATGCGCGCCTCGATGGTGCGGCGCTTGAGCACGCCCATGGCGTTGAGTTCGGCGTCGGAGAAGGCGGTCATGCCCCGGAAGGTAGCCGCCGGCCCGCAGGCAGGCATGGCCTGACGGCGCCCCGGCGCTTTGATTTCCGGATATCCACCTCATCCACCTCGTGCCATGACTACGCCCCTTCGCGCGCTCGCGGGCGCCGCCCTGCTGGCCCTCCAGGCCGCCGCCTCCCCCGCCACCGCCCAGCCCGCCGACCCGGTGCTGGAGCGCATCTACCGCCTGGGCACCGACAGCTCGCAGCTGGCCACCAACGCCCAGGTGTTCTTTGACGCCATCGGCCCGCGCCTCACCGGCACGCCGCTGCAGGATGCGGCCAGCCGCTGGGTGCTGGGGCTGTACGAGCAGTGGGGGGTGACCGGCCGCCGCGAGCCCATTGGCACCTGGCGCGGCTGGCGCCGCGGCCACTCGCACATCGACCTCCTCACCCCGCGCGTGCGCACCCTCGAGGGGACCATGCTGGCGTGGAGCCCCGGCACCCGGAAGAAGGACTTGGTGGCCCCCACCATCATCCTGCCGCGCTTCGCCGACAGCACCGAGTTCGTGCGCTGGCTCCCCCAGGCCAAGGGGAAGTTCGTCCTGGTCTCCGCGCCGCTCCCCACCTGCCGCCCCACCGACAACTGGCAGCAGCACGGCGCCCCGGCCTCGCGCGCGCGCATGGACTCGCTGCGCGCCGCGGTGGCGCGCGAGTGGGGCGGGCCCAACGTGCGGGGCACCGGCTACTCCAACGCCCTCGGCACCGGCAGCCTGGGGATGCGCCTCGAGGAGGGGGGCGCGGCCGGCGTCATCAGCTCGCGCCCCAAGAACGCCTGGGGCACCATCGACGTCTTCGAGAGCTACAACGTGAAGGCCCCCGCCATCGCGCTGTCGTGCGAGGACTACGGGCTGGTGTTCCGCCTCACCGAGCACAACCAGGGGCCCACGGTGCGCCTCAACCTGGACGCCGAGCTGCTGGGCGAGCAGCCCATCCACAACACCATCGGCATGCTCAAGGGCACCGAGAAGCCCGACGAGTACGTGGTGCTCTCGGCGCACTTCGACTCCTTCGACGGCGGGTCGGGGGCCACCGACAACGGCACCGGCTCCATGATGATGCTGGAGGCGATGCGGCTGCTGGCCACAGCGTACCCCAAGCCCAAGCGCACCATCCTGCTGGGGCACTGGACCGCCGAGGAGCACGGCCTGGTGGGGTCGCGCGCCTTCACGGAGGACCACCCCGAGGTGGTGAAGGGGCTGCAGGCGCTGTTCAACCAGGACGGCGGCACCGGGCGCGTGACCAGCATCGGCGCCGGCGGGCTCCCCAACGCAGGGGTGCACCTGCAGCAGTGGCTCGCGCGGCTCCCCGCCGAGGTGCGCGCGCAGATCACGCCGCGCATCCCGGGCGCCCCCAGCGGCGGCGGCAGCGACGACGCCAGCTTTGCCTGCCATGGCGCGCCGGCGTTCGGCATGGGCGGGGTGAGCTGGGACTACGGCAGCTACACCTGGCACACCAACCGCGACACCTTCGACAAGGTGGTGCTGGACGACGTGCGCTTCAACGCCACGCTGGTGGCCATGCTGGCCTACCTGGCCGCGGAGGACCCCGAGACCATCACGCGCGAGCGCGCCACGGCCGAGCAGATCTCGCCGCGCGGCGGCCCCGGCGGGCAGGGGGGCGCGTTTGCGTGGCCCACCTGCCAGCAGGCGCCGCGCAAGACCAACCCGCGGATGCGGTGACGCAACGCGCCCGGGGCCGACCGCCAGGTTGGCCCCCGGGCGTGACCCGCTCCTAGGGCGCCACCGGGCGCCGGATCGCCCGCCCCGGGAGCGCCCCGCGCACCAGCGCCGCCTCGCGGATCACCGGCACGCCGTGCACCACCACGTGCCGCATCCCCACGGAGGTCTGGTTGGGGGCGGTGAAGGTGGCCCGGTCGCTCACCGTGGCCGGGTCGAACACCACCAGGTCGGCGTCCATCCCCGGCTGCAGCCGCCCCTTCCGGCGCATCTGCGGCACGCTGGCCTCCAGGATGGTGGCCGGCGTCAGCGACACGCGGCGCAGCGCCTCGCGCAGCTCCACCTTCTTCCGCTCGCGCACGTAGTCGCGCAGGAAGCGGGAAAAGGTCCCCGCGCTGCGCGGGTGCGCGAAGGCGTCGGCCGGCAGCGGCCACACGTCCTCCGTGATGGTCCGCCCCTGCGACGTCCACGGCATGGCGTCCGACGCGATCGCCCCACCGGGGAACAGCACCGACTGGTCGAGGTACGCCTGGTCCTGCGCGCTGGTCTCGGGGCGCATGAAGTGCACCACCACGAACTCCCCCGGGGTCTTTGCCTGCGCCTCGGCCAGCGTGGCGTCGGTGAAGGGGACCCCGCCGCGCTCCAGGTCCGACGCCTTCGCCCCCCCCATGCGGTCGCGCCAGTTGCCGCGGAAGATCTCCGCCCCCACCACCGTGGACCCCGCCGCGTACGGGTACGCCTCCGTGGTGATCGTGAGCCCCCGCTGTTGCGCCCCGCGGATCAGCTCGGCGATCGCCGGGATGTCGCGCGTGGAGTTGCTGTTGAGGTGCGAGATGTGCATGTGCGCGCCGGTGGAGGCGGCCAGCGCGATCAGCTCCTCGAACGCCTCGAACGACGACTGCGGCTCGATCACGCTCAAGTGCCGCACGTGCGTGAAGGTGGGCACCCCGTACGCCTTGGCCAGCTTGGCCACGGCGAAGTGCTCCTTGCGCCCCACCCCCGGCGCATACCCCGACAGCACGCCGATGCCGATGGCCCCCTCCTTGAGCCCCTGCTCCACCCGCGCGACGATGCGGGCGACCTCGTCGGGACCGGCGATGGTGTACTGCCACCCGGTGCGGCGCTGCGCGTCCTGGAAGTAGGACAGGGCGCCGTCGGGCTCCATGTGCTCCTTCTCGGCGATGCGCCCGAACACCCACGCGGCGGAGAAGCCGTAGTTGATGGGGCGCCCCTCCTTGGCCGCGCGCTCGTACGCCAGCCCCACCGGGAGCGTCCCCGCCTCCAGCTCCAGCGCCGTGGTGACCCCGTCAAACGCCTGCATGCGCGCCGCCGCCAGCTGCTGGCCGTGGGCGTGCAGGTCGATGAAGCCGGGGGCCACCACGTGGCCGCGCGCGTCCAGCGTATCGCGGCCACGCAGGGGGGTGCGCGAGACCGCGGCAATGGTCCCGTTGCGGATGCCGATCCAGCGCAGGCCATCCAGCCCCGTCTCGGGGTCGATGGCGCGGCCGTTGGCGATGACCAGGTCGTGCTGCGGCGCCGCGCCGCGCGGCGTGACGGCGCGGGATTGCGCGGCCAGCGGAAGCGGGAGGGCGGCCAGCAGCAGGGCGGACAGGAGGCGCATGGGCGAGGACCCGGGTGAAGGGTGGCGTGCTAACGTACGCCGCGCCGGCGCACCGGGCCACCCGCGCGCCGCGGGTTGCCGGTGCCCTGCCCGCCCCCCACATTCCCGCTCGATCCGGGCCCCTGCGGGGCGCCCCGGCCCCTCCTCGCCATCCCCCCTCCGCATGACCATCTCCTGGCTCGACTGGGTGATCGTGGCGGCGACCATCCTGGTCTGCTTCGTCCCCGCCCTGTTCATCGCCAAGCGCTCCACCGCCAACACCACCGAGTTCTTCGCGTCGGGGCGCTCGGTGCCGTGGTGGCTGGCGGGGCTCTCCATGGTGGCCACCACCTTCTCGTCGGACACCCCCAACTGGGTCACCGAGCAGGTGCGCCGCTACGGCGTGGCGGGGAACTGGCAGTGGTGGGGCTTCGTGCTCACCGGGCTGGCCACGGTGTTCTTCTTCGCGCGGCTCTGGCGGCGGTCGGGGGTGCTCACCGACCTCGAGTTCTACGAGCGGCGCTACTCGGGGCGCGAGGCATCGTGGGTGCGCGGCTTCCGCGCCGTGTACCTGGGGCTGTTCTTCAACTGCTTCATCATGGGGACCGTCACGCTCGCGGCGTGCAAGATCGCGAACATCCTGTTCGGGCTCGCGCCGTGGCAGACGATCCTCCTCACCGGCGTGCTCAACGTGGCGTTTGCCGCGCACTCCGGGCTGTGGGGGGTGCTGGTCATCGACATGATCCAGTTCTTCATCAAGATGACCGCCGTGGTGGCGGCGGCGTGGTTCTCGCTGGTGGAGGTGGGGCGGCGCCTCACCGGCACCGCCAACGCCGGCGCGGGGCTTGAGGCGCTGGTGGCGAAGCTGTCGCAGGAGCAGGTGGTGCAGGCGGCCGGCGGGGCGCAGCCGGTGATGTCCCCCGCCGACGGCACGGGGCAGCCGCTGCTGGACATGCTCCCCAACTTCGGCCTGTCCGAGCTGGCGCTCATGGTGTTCATCCTCCCCGTGGCCATCGGCTGGTGGGCCAACTGGTACCCCGGCGCGGAGCCTGGCGGCGGCTCGTACATCGCGCAGCGCATGCTCGCCTCCAAGTCGGAGAAGGACTCGCTGGGGGGGACGCTCTTCTTCAACATCGCGCATTACGTGCTGCGCCCCTGGCCGTGGATCATCACCGCGCTCTGCTCCATCGTGGTCTACCCCGACCTCGCCGCCATCCAGGCCGCCTTCCCCGAGGCCGACCCGGCGCTCATCGGGCACGACTCCGCCTTCCCGGCGATGCTCAAGTTCCTCCCGGTGGGGTTCACCGGGCTCATGATCGGCGGGCTGCTGGCGGCCAACTCCTCCACGATCCTCACGCACCTCAACTGGGGGTCGTCGTACCTGGTGCACGACTTCTACCGCCGCTTCGTGCGGAAGGATGCCACCGAGGCGCACTACGTGAACGCGGGGCGGCTGTGCACGGTGGGGCTGTACCTGTTCGCGGCGCTCATCAGCCTGGGGATGAGCTCGGCGCAGCAGGCGTTCCAGCTGCTGCTGTCCATTGGCGCCGGCACGGGGCTGCTGTACATCGCGCGGTGGTTCTGGTGGCGCGTGTCGGCGTGGTGCGAGATCGTGGCCATGGCGGTGTCGCTGCTCACCTCGCAGCTGGTGCCGGTCCTGCTCCCCGACGCGGGCTTTGCGCGCACCACCATCATCCAGGTGGGGCTCACCACGCTGGCGTGGCTGGTCACCGCGTACGTGGGGCCGCAGACCGAGCGCGCCACCCTGCTGGCGTTCGTGCAGCTGGTCAAGCCGGCCGGGGCCGGGTGGACCGCGCTCCGCCGCGAGGCCGGGGTGGACGAGGGGGAGGTGGCGCGCGAGAACCGCATGGGGCTCTCGCTGCTGGGGTGGGTGTCGGGGTGCGCGGTCATCTGGACGTCGCTCTTCGCCATCGGCAGCTGGCTGTACGTGCCGGGGGACCCGGCGCGGCGCGGCGACGCGCTGCTGCTGACGGCGGCGTGCGCGGTCAGCGGGGTGGTGCTGCTGCAGGTGACGCGGCGGCTGTGGGCGGATCGGGGGTAACCCGCCCACTGGTCCATAGATGTTGACCATGACGATTGGTCAGTATATATTGTCCATATGGCCACCATCCCCATTTCCGACGCCAAGGCCCGCCTCCCCATGCTGGTACGGGAGGTGGCGGCCACCGGTCAGGGGTACGTCATCAGCGTGAACGGGCGCCCCATGGCGGAGCTGCGCCCGTTCCAGCCGGAGCCCACCCCGGGGCGCTATGCCGGCCAGATCCGCATCGATGACGGCGCGCTGGACCCGCTCACCAAGGCGGAAGCGGACGCATGGGGGGTGTAGCCCCCGATACCCCGCTGGCAAATACGCCGCTGGCAAGTACGCCCCTGGGGGACACCCCGCTGGTGGTGGACACCGTCACCTGGCTGTTCTGGCACGCGGGCAGCCCGCGGCTGTCGGCCACCGCCCGGGGGCTCCTGCGGCAGGCGCTGCACCGCCCCGTCTACATCAGCGTGGTCAGCGCATTCGAAATCGCCACCAAGCACCGGCTGGGGAAGCTGGCCGTCCCCACCGCGCTGCTGGAGAACTTCGCCTATGCCGTCGAGTCCGACGGCTTCCGTGTGCTGGCGGTGGAGGCGGCCGCCTCGGTACGGGCCGGCGTGCTGCCCGGGGAGCATCGCGACCCCTTCGACCGGTTGCTGGCCGCACAGGCGCTGGAGCTGGGGGCCACCGTGGTGTCCCCCGATCCGGCGTTTGCCGTGCTGGGGGTGCCGGTGGTGTGGTAAGCGCCGTCAGCCCCTCCCCTACCCCCGCAGCACCCCCAGCCACTCCCGCGTGCCCCCCGCATAGCCGGGGAACACCGCGCTCGGCTGCGCCCCCCCCAGGTGCCGCGCCACCACCTCGCTGAACACCGCGCGGAAGTCGGTCGTCAGCGCCAGGTCGCGCCCCTCGTGCAGCTGCTCCGGCGCCAGCCCGGGCCACCGCCCCAGCACCCGCTGTGACGCCCCCAGCGCCCCCCCCAGCACGAACATCGCGCCGGCGTGCCCGTGGTCGGTCCCCCCGGTGCCGTTCTGCCGCACCGTGCGCCCGAACTCGCTGCAGGTGACAATCACCACGTCCTCCATCCGGTCCCCCAGGTCGGCCACCAGCGCGGCAATGGACCCGGCAAAGTCCGCCAGCCGGTTGGCCAGCTGCCCCTGCGCGCCCCCCTGGTTCACGTGCGTGTCCCACCCCCCCACGTCGGCAAAGGCCACCTCCAGCCCCACCCCGGCCTTGATGAGCTGCGCGATCTGCAGCAGCCGCTGCCCAAACGCCGACCGCGGATAGTCCACCCCCGCCGCCGGCCGGTACTGCTGCGGATTGGCGGCGCGCAGCACCTTGAGCGCCTCGAACATCTCCGTGCCGCTCCCGTGCACCACATCGGCGCTCCCCGTGCGGTACAGCGCCTCCAGCCGTCGCTCGGCGTCGCTCCCGGTGCTGCGAATCGAGAACCCCTCGATCGAGGTCATCGCCACCACCGGCGCGCGCCCCCCCAAGATGCGCGGCGTCTGCGCCGTCATCGACACCGCGCGGAACGGGGGCGGCGGTGATCCCGGCACGCACGCCTCGCACGTCCCCTCCACGGCCAGGTACCGGTTGAGCCACCCGTCGGTGGTCCCCTTCCGGTCCGGGGTGCCGGTCTCCAGGTAGTCCTGCGCGTCAAAGTGCGACCGCGTGGCGCTGGGGCTCCCTACGGCGTGCACCGGCAGCAACAGCCCGCGATCCCACAAGGGCTTGAACGCGGACAGCGACGGATGCAGCCCGAAGTAGCCGTCCAGGTCGATGGCGCCCAGCGCACCAGTGGCGCGCGCGGGGGAGCCGATGGCCAGCTGCGGCCGCGCCGCCGCGTAGGCCGCATCGCCAAAGGGGACCACCATGCTGAGCGCGTCGGCCGCGCCGCGCTGGAAGAGCACGATGAGCGTCTTGCCGCGCGCCGCACGCGGCAGCTCCATGGCCAGCGCAGTGCGCTGCAGGAAGCGCGGCGACAGCCCCAGCGTGAGCAGCGACAGCGCGCCACCCTTGAGGAACACGCGACGGTGCACGGGCGCGGTGGACAGGTCGGTCATGGGGTGCGTCTCCGGACGATGCGCATGGTGTGAGCCCCTAGCGCCGCTGGAATTCGGGGGCGCCCAGCGCCAGCCCCACCACCTGGGCCAGGCCACGCGCCGGGGGGAGGGGACGCGCATCCATTGCCGAAGAATCGGCGGCGCCCTGCCGCGCCAGCAGCGGGTTGGTGCCGCTCAGCAGCACCTGCCGTGTGTCGGCGGACACGTCGCCCCCCAGCAGCTCGCGAATCACCCCCTCCACCTGCTGCTCGCGCGGCAGCCGCGCCAGCTCCTTTGCCGCCGGCCAAGCCGCCAGCCGCACCCCCGGCACGCGCCCCGCCCCCATCGCCACGCCAAAGTTGATGCGATTCAGGATAGCGCCGGTGTTCATCCACGCGTCCCCCGTCTCGGGGTAGCCGTTGGGGGCCTGGTGCCCGAAGGGCGCCTGCCCCAGCCGCCCCAGCAGCTGCGCCGTGCGCGGCGTGGCGTCGGGGGCGGCGCCCATGGCGCGCAGCGCGCTGGTGACCAGCTCGAAGGGGCTCTTCACCTTGGCACGATACGCCGCGGTGCTGAAGAACTCGGGGCTGGTGACGATGGTGCGCACCACCGCGCGGATGTCGCCGTCGGTGCGGGAAAAGGTCTCGGCGGCGCGCGCCACCAGCGCGGCGGGCGGCGTGTCGCTCACGAAGCGGCGCGCCAGCTTGGTGGCAATGAACCGCGCCGTGCTGGGGTGACGCGCCAGCAGGTCCAGCACCGCCTCCCCCTCCTCCTGCCCGCGCCCGGCGGGGAAGCGCGTCCCCAGAATGACCTTGGCCCCGGCGTCGTGCAGCTGCGGGCGGAACACGAATGCGCCCCCCTGCAGCCCCCGCTCCAGGGTCCACCCCGTCAGCGCGCGCGCCACCTCCATCACGTCCTGCTGCGTGTAGCCGCCGTCCACCCCCAGCGTGTGCAGCTCCATCAGCTCGCGTGCGTAGTTCTCGTTCACCCCGCGCCGCCGCCCCGCCAGCTGGGCCACCACGGGGTTCTGCTGGCCGGCCCGCGCCAGCAGCGCCGCGCGCCGCTGCGCCACGCGCGGGTTCACCGGCTGCAGCACCGGGCGCCCGCTGTCGACCACGCTCTGCCAGTTGTCCAGGTAGGTGAGCATCGCCGGGCTCTTGGCCACCGCCCCCAGCAGCGCGCGGAACGTCCCCATGGCGTGCGGCCGGATGGCCAGCGCGTCGTACTCCGGCAGGAAGTACCGGGTGCGGTCCTTCCCCGAGAAGATGCTGAAGTGGTTGCTCCAGAAGTCCACCAGCACCTCCTCCAGCTGCCGCTCCGACTGCACGGCGCGCGCCACGCGGCTGCTCCCCAGCTCCCCCACCATCCGCGCCGACGCGCGCCCCGCCTCGCGCAGCCGCACCGAGTCGCCTGGCGCCACCATGCCGCCACCCTGGCGCGCCAGCTGCGCCTGCACTGCCCCCGGCGGCGGAAACTCCGCCAGCAGCTCCGTGCCGCTCATATCCAGCGTGGTGTACGCCGACAGGAACGCCGTCATCGCGCTGTCCGGGATCGTCTCCGGACGCAGCTGGCGCTCGATCCACGCGTCCACCCCCATGGCGCGCACCGCCTCCACCTCCCCCGGGCG
>JBILKP010000386.1:0-2672 GCA_044376625.1 Gemmatimonas sp.
TGATGGTCAGGCGCGAGGCGTTGCTGAGGTAGCAGGGCCCCGCCTGCGCCAGGATGCTCCCGGGGCCGTCGATGGAGGCGATGCGGGCGTAGATGACGACGTCGTTGATGCTCTCGTTGATCGCCGGCAGCCACGTGGTGCCGCACGAGCCCGCGGGCACGTTGAGCGGGACGGTGTGGACGTCGCCGATGATCACGCGGCGCCACTTGGCGGCCGCCGCGGTGAAGGCGTCGCGGACCTGCGGCGAGCCGCCGTCGCCCACGAAGCGGATGTCCACGTTGAACTGCGTCTGCACCGCGGTGGCGGTGAAGGTGACCGAGCGCCCGGCGATCGCCGAGCTGGTGGCCACGAGCGTCTGCGTGGCGCCGCTCCCCAGGCGCCAGCTCCCCACGAAGGCGGTGCCGGTGGCCGGGTCGGTGGTGGTGGTGCCGGCGGTCACGCTCCCCGAGTTGGCTCCCGGGGTGAAGGTGACCGGGACGTTCCCCACGGGGTTGGCAAACTCGTCCACCACGCGCACCCCGGGGGCGACCCCCACCGGGACGCCGCCAATCCCCTCCTGCGCGTCACCCGCCACCTTCACCAGGTTGGCCGGGGGACCGGCCACTGCCGTGGCGGAAAATGCCGCGGGCTGCGC
Organism: Gemmatimonas sp.; assembly: GCA_044376625.1. Classification (GTDB taxonomy): domain Bacteria; phylum Gemmatimonadota; class Gemmatimonadetes; order Gemmatimonadales; family Gemmatimonadaceae; genus Gemmatimonas. The sequence goes on from JBILKP010000386.1 coordinate 635, forward strand.
GCTGCCGGCCACCGCACGCGCCAGCTGCTGGCCGATGGCCGTGCCCAGCCGCCACCCGGTGGCGGTGGCGATCCCCTGCGCGTTGGTGGTCTGCGTCTCCCCCGTGACGGTCCCGCCCCCCAGCACGGTGCCGAAGGTGACCGCCACCCCCGGCACCACGTTGGTGTACTGGTCCTCGGCGCGCACCGACGGCGGCGACGCCACGGTGGTGTTCACCGGCGCCGTCTGGGCGTCGGCGCTGACGCGCACCAGCGTGGTCACCGGGCCCGGCGCCGCCGTCACCGTGAAGGTGAAGGGGGTGGCAATGCCGTCGGCGGTGGCGGTGAGCGTCTGCTGCCCCGCCGCGGTCCCCAGCGTCCACCCCCCCGAGCTGGCCTCGCCGCTGGGGAGCGAACGCACCGAGTCGTTGACCACCCGCCCGCCGCCGCTGGCGCGCCAGCGGACCATCACCCCCTTCATGGCCTTCCCCTTGGCATCAAGGATGCGCACCACGGGGACCGTGCCCACGCTGGCCGCCACGGTGGCGGCGGCGCTCACGGTGGCGGTGGACTGGACGGTGGTGGCCACCTGCGGGTCGCTGCAGGCGGCCGCGGCCAGGAGGAGGAGCGCCGGGGCAACGAGACGGGGCGCACGACGGGCAACAGGGGACATGGCAATCCTGGAGAGCGAGTGAGCGGCTGAGGCGGTTTGGACACCTGGCGATCCGGTGGGGTTCCGGGGGCCCGGACCACCCCTTCACATTACCACGATGTCCATCCCTGTCGAACACTATCATCTGGCCAACGGCCTGCACGTGGTGCTGTCCGAGGACCACACCGCCCCCATCGTGGCGGTGAACCTCTGGTACCACGTGGGCTCGGCCAACGAGCGCCCCGATCGCACCGGCTTCGCCCACCTGTTCGAGCACATGCTCTTCCAGGGGTCGGCCAACGTGGGGGCCAACGAGCACTTCGAGCTGGTGCAGCGGGCCGGGGGGACGCTCAACGGCTCCACCTGGCTGGACCGCACCAACTACTACGAGACGCTCCCCTCCAACCAGCTGGCGCTGGCGCTGTGGCTGGAGGCCGACCGGATGGCGCGGCTGCTCCCTGCCATGACGCAGGGAAAGCTCGACACCCAGCGTGACGTGGTCAAGAACGAGCGGCGGTGGAGCGTGGACAACCAGCCCTACGGGACCTGGTGGGAGCGGCTGCCGGCGCTGTGCTTCCCGCCGGCCCATCCGTTCCATCACTCGCTCATCGGGTCCATGGAGCACCTGAGCGCGGCGTCGCTGGAGGATGTGGCCGACTTCTTCGCCACCTGGTACACGCCGGACAACGCGGTGCTCACGGTGGCGGGGGACTTCGAGCGCGCGGAGGCGGTGCGCCTCATCGACGAGCTGTACGGCGCCATCCCGCGGGGCGGCGCCCGCCCCGCGCTCCCCGACATGACGCTCCCCCCCACGCTGGGCGCGCCGGTGCGCGAGGTGGTCGCCGACGCGGTGGCGCTGCCGCGGCTGTTCGTGGGGTGCCGCACGCCGGCGTTCGGCACCGACGGCTACTACGCGGCCAGCCTGGCGGCGGCGGTGCTGGGGCTGCGCACGGGGTGCCGACTGGAGCAGTCGCTGGTGCGCAGGCAGCGGGTGGCGTCGCAGGCCAGCGCCTTCACGTACGACCTGGCCAAGGGGAGCGACGTGCTGGTGGTGGATGTCACCGCCCACCCCGAGGTGTCCGCCGAGGCGCTGGAGGGGGCGGTGATGGCCGAGCTGGACCTGCTGCAGCGCGAGGGGGTGACCGAGGGGGAGGTGGGGCGCGCCCGCGCGCTCATCGAGACGAGCTTCGTGACCAGCCTGCAGTCGGCCGCGGAGCGCGCCGACCAGCTGTCGCGCTTTGCCACCTACTTTGGCGATCCCGGGCTGGTGAACGAGCAGGTGGCGCGCTACCGGCAGGTGACCGCGGCCGACGTGGGGGCGCTGTGCGCCGAGCGGCTGGGCGCCGACAACCGGGCGCTGCTGCTGTACGTGCCGCAGGAGGCCGCCGCATGAGCGCCTCCCCGACGG
>JBILKP010000387.1:0-2671 GCA_044376625.1 Gemmatimonas sp.
GTGAGGAGCTCGGGGGGGCAGCGGAGGGGTGCGGGCATGGGGGCTTTCCGGCGGTGTTATAAGTGACCAGCGGTCACTAAATGAATAGAAGACCGGTGGTCTCTTGTCAATTGCGGCGGTATATTTTCAATGTGATCACCGGATTGCAGCGGGCGCGTTCCCCGCAGGCCAAGGCGGAGCGGCGGGAGCAGCTCCTGGTGGTGGCGCGGGAGATGCTGGCGGCGGGGATGGACCTCTCCGCGCTCAGCCTGAACGCGTTGGCACGCCGGGCGGGGATGGCGAAGTCGAACGTGTACCGGTACTTCGAGACCCGCGAGGCGGTGCTGCTGGCGCTGCTCCTCACGGAATGGGAGGCGTGGGTGCGGGAAGCCGTGGCGCTGATGGCCGGCCCGCAGTCGGCGGAGGCGGTGGTGCGGCACCTGGCGTCCTCGCTGGCCGCGCGGCCGCTCCTGTGCCAGCTCACGGCGGCGCTCCCCACGGTGCTGGAGCGGAACCTGAGCGCGGCGGCGATTGCCACCTTCAAGCGGGATGCGCTGGCGCTGTTGCAGGGGATCGGGGCGCGCCTGGCGGCGGTGGCGCCGTCACGCGGCGCGGCCGAGTGGACGGGGGTGGTGTACGATGCGTCCACGCTGCTGGCGGGGCTGTACCCGGTGACGCACCCCGGGGCCGAGGCGGCGCAGGCGCTGGAGGACCCGGCGCTGGGGTTCTTCCGGCGGGATTTGGGGGAGGAGTTGGCGCGGCACCTGGGGGCGCTGGTCAGGTAGGGGAGCGCCGGGCGCAAGGCCTCCTCCCCCCTTACGCCACGCGGGGCGGCCCGGCATCAGCCGGACCGCCCCGCGTGCCTCATGTCCTGACCGGCGGCCCTACTGCAGGTCGAAGCGGTCCAGCTCCATGACCTTGCCCCACGCGGCCACGAAGTCGTGCACGAACTGCGCCTTCGCATCGTCCGCGGCGTACACCTCGGCCAGCGCCCGCAGCTGCGAGTTGGCACCGAACACCAGGTCCACGCGGGTGGCGGTCCACCGGATGTCGCCGGTGGTGCGGTCGCGCCCCTCGAACAGCTCGTGCGAGCCGGCCATGGGCTTCCACTCGGTGGCCATGTCCAGCAGCTGCACGAAGAAGTCGGGGGAGAGCACCTCGGGGCGGGTGGTGAACACCCCGTGGCGGCTGCCGCCGTGGTTGGCCCCCAGCACCCGCAGCCCGCCCACCAGCACGGTCATCTCGGGGGCGGTGAGGGTGAGCAGCTGCGCCTTGTCCAGCAGCAGCTCCTCGGGGGACACGGTGAACGCCTGCTGCTGGTAGTTGCGGAAGCCGTCGGCGGTGGGCTCGAGCGGCTGGAAGGAGGCCGCGTCGGTGTGCGCGTCGGTGGCGTCGGTGCGCCCCGGGGTGAAGGGGACGGTCACCTCCACACCGGCGGCCTTGGCGGCCGCCTCAACCGCGGCGCAGCCACCCAGGACGATGAGGTCGGCGAGGGAGACGCGCGTGCCACCCGCCTGCGCGGCGTTGAAGGCGCGCTGCACCCCCTCGATGGCCTCGAGGGCCCGGGCCAGCTTGGCGGGCTGGTTGACATCCCAGTCCTTCTGCGGGGCCAGGCGGATGCGCGCGCCGTTGGCGCCGCCCCGCTTGTCGGAGCCGCGGAAGGTGGACGCGGAGGCCCACGCCGTGGCCACGAGCTGGCTGATGGAGAGGCCGGCCCCGAGGAGCTGCTGCTTGAGCGCGGCGATGTCGGCCGCGTCGATGAGCGGGTGGTCGACCGCGGGGACGGGATCCTGCCAGATGAGCTCCTCCGCCGGCACGAGGGCGCCCAGGTAGCGCGCGCGGGGCCCCATGTCGCGGTGGGTGAGCTTGAACCAGGCGCGGGCGAAGGCGTCGGCGAACTGGTCGGGGTTGGCGTGGAAGCGCCGCGAGATCTCGAGGTACGCCGGGTCGGTGCGGAGGCCGATGTCGGCGGTGGACATCACGGGCGGATGGCGGCGCGAGGGATCGTGCGCGTCGGGGACGAGCGTATGCGCGGCCTTGTCGGTGGGGACCCACACCCAAGCGCCGGCGGGGCTCTTGGTGAGCTCCCACTCGTAGCCCAGCAGCATGTCGAAGTAGCCGTTGTCCCACTGGGTGGGGTTGGGGGTCCAGGCGCCCTCGAGGCCGCTGGTGGTGGTGTCCCCGCCCTTCCCGGTGCCGTGCCGGTTGATCCAGCCGAACCCCTGCTGCTCGATGGGGGCGCCCTCGGGCTCGGGGCCCACGAGCGACGGGTCGCCGGCGCCGTGCATCTTGCCGAAGGTGTGGCCGCCGGCCACGAGCGCCACGGTCTCCTCGTCGTTCATGGCCATGCGCGCGAAGGTCTCGCGGATGTCACGCGCGGAGGCCATGGGGTCGGGGGTGCCGTTGGGCCCTTCGGGGTTCACGTAGATGAGCCCCATCTGCACGGCGGCCAGCGGGTTGGCCAGCTCGCGGTCGCCGGTGTAGCGCTGGTCGCCCAGCATCTCGGCCTCGGGGCCCCAGTAGATGTCCTGCTCGGGCTCCCACACGTCCTCGCGCCCGCCACCGAAGCCGAACGTCTTGAAGCCCATGGACTCGAGGGCGACGTTGCCGGTGAGGACCATGAGGTCGGCCCAGGAGAGCGCCTTGCCATACTTCTGCTTGATGGGCCAGAGGAGGCGGCGCGCCTTGTCCA
>JBILKP010000015.1:0-24683 GCA_044376625.1 Gemmatimonas sp.
GCGTCCAGGCGCACCGTTCGTGTGCCGGCGCCGCGTCCGCTGTCTCCCCCCAGGGCCGGGCGCACCACCACGCGCGCCACATCCCCGGCGGCGCGGACCGCATCACCCAGCGCGTCGTCGCCGGCCTCCGCCCGCACCGTCACCGCGAAGCGACCCGTGAACCCGTCCTGCATCCACCGCGCCTGCGGCGGCTCGGTCCCCCGAATGCTCCCCAACGCCTCCAGCCGCTTGAGGACCAGCAGGGCACGGACCCCCTTGAGGGGGCACTCCGGCGTCAGCTGGACCTGCACCAGCCGGTCGGCGGGCGCCGGTGCGGTGGTGGGGTCGGGGGGCTGGGGTGGTGATGCGGCGTCGGTGTCCGGGGTCGGGACCGCCCCCTGGGGCCCGGCGCGGTCGGCGGCGAGCCGCGCCAACATGGGCGTCGGGTCGGCAGGGGTGCCGCCATCCCCGGCGGCTTCCACCCCACGGCGCAGAAGGTCCACCCCCTCGAACAGCAGGGACAACGTCGCGGGGCGCAGCTGTTCACGCCCCGCGCGCAGGGGATCGCCGCGCGATTCCAGCGCATGGGCCAGCCGCTCCACCTCGCGGTACCCCATGGCCGCCGCCATCCCCTTGATGGTGTGGAGGCTGCGGAACAGCAGGTCGAAGTGCTCCGGCGCGGGCGCCGCCTCCAGCGCCAGGAGGACGCGATCCATCTCGCCGAGGTGCTCGCGCGCCTCGGTGCGGAACAGGTCGACGTAGGCCGCGAGGTTGAGGCGAGACACGGCCGCCCGCCGGGCCCTAGGCCGCGGTCAGGACGCGCTCGACGGCGTCGAGGACGCGACTGGGCTGGAACGGCTTGACCACGAAGTCGCTGGCACCGGCCTGGATGGCCTCCACCACCAGCGCCTGCTGGCCCATGGCGCTGCACATGAGGATGCGGGCGCCCGGATCATGGCGCCGGATCTCGCGCACGGCGTCGATCCCCCCCATGTCGGGCATGACGATGTCCATGGTCACGAGGTCCGGCTGGAGCACCTTGTACTGCTCCACCGCCTGCACCCCGGTCTCCGCCTCCCCCACCACCTCGTACCCGGCCCCGCGGAGGATGTCTGCCACCATCGTCCGCATGAACACTGCGTCGTCGCAGATCAGGACTTTCCGACTCACCGTCACGTCTCCTCGCTCGAAAGCAGATGCCCGGCACACAGCGCCACCGCGTCCAGCAGCGTGGGCGCCGCGGCGGTGCCCACCGCCGCCGGGTCCATCGGTCGCACTGCGCGCACGGAGTCGACCGCCAGCCCCACCAGGCGTTCCCCGTACCCGACGAGGACGACCGACCCCGGTGATTCGCCACGCGCCACCCCAAGCCCCGTGGCGAGATCCAGCACGGTGACCACCCCGCCGCGCACGGCGGCGATGCCGCGGACGATGGGCGGGGCCCCCGGCACCACCACCAGGGGGGGGGTGCGGAGCACCTCACGCACCTGGTCCACGGGAATCGCCCACACGCTCCCGCCCACCTGGACTTCCACGACCAGCTGCTGCCGTTCCTCGTCCAGGAGGTCAGGCGCCGGGGTCGGGGTCTCGGGGGACGGTGAAGAATCCGTAGGCATCGAGCGGGTCGGGGTGGGTGGCCAGCGTCGCATCACCGCTGAGGGCCACCAGCGAGCGCCGCAGCTCCTCGGGGAGCGGCGACCGCAGCTCGACGGGCGTCCCGGTGATGGGGTGCCGGAAGCGCAGCCACGCGGCGTGCAGGAAGTGGCGATGGGGCGGGAGCGCCGCCAGTCGCCGTCCTCCCCCCCCGCCATAGGTGTCATCCCCGATCACCGGGTGCCCCACCGAGGCCAGGTGCACGCGGATCTGGTGGGTGCGTCCCGAGTGCAGGTGCGCCCGGACCAGGTCCACCGCGTCGAAGCGCGCCAGCCGGTGGAAATCCGTGCGGGCGCCCTTCCCCCCAGATACGACGGCCATGCGGGTCCGGTCACGCGGGTCCCGGGCCAGCGGTCGATCCACCACCAGCGTTTCCTCGTCCAGGTGCCCCCAGCACACGGCGGCGTACCGGCGCGTGATCCGCCGTGCGGCCAGCGCCGCCGACAGCCCCCGGTGGGCCACGTCCGTCTTGGCCACCAGCAACAGCCCCGAGGTGTCCTTGTCCAGCCGGTGCACCAGCCCCGCCCGTTCGGCGCCGCCGCCGGCGGCGAGCGGTGCCCCCCGCCCCATGAGCGCGTTCACCAGGGTGCCGCTCCAGTTGCCGGGGGCCGGATGCACCACCATCCCCGCCGGCTTGTCCACCACCAGCAGGTGGTCGTCCTCGTGGACCACGACCAGCGGGATGGACTCCGGGAGGATGTCGCGTCCGGGCGGCGGGGGCACCGTGACCCGGATCGTGTCGCCGGCCAGGGGGTGAAAGGCGGCCCGCTCGCGGCGCCCGTTGACCAGCACCTGCCCGTCGGCCACCAGCGTGGCGGCCTGGGTGCGGGAGAGTCCCAGCAGCCGTGCCACCGTCAGGTCCAGGCGCCCCCCCGCCTCACCCGCCTCCTCCCCGACCACCAGCTCGTGGACGCCGGGCTGGGTCACGCGGCCGTCACCGGCATCAGGACGGCGGGGTGTCACCGACGCCCGCCGTCCCGGCGAGCACGGCCTCGTCGAGGCGCCAGAGCGCCAGCACCAGGCAGGCGGCCCCGATGGTCACCGCGGTGTCCGCCACGTTGAAGGTCCAGAAGCGGACGGTCCCCACTCCGACATCGATGAAGTCGACCACCCCTTCGCGCAGGCGCAGCCGGTCGACCAGGTTCCCCAGCGCCCCGCCCACCACGATGGGCACGCCCACCGCGGCCAGCCGGGAGTGCCGCACCACGTCGCGCGTGACGCGCAGCAGCACGACGACGATGACCACGCTGAGGACCCCGAAGATCCACCGGGAGAAGGGCCCCAGGTGCATGCCGAAGGCCGCGCCGGGGTTGTACGTGAGGGTGAAGCGAAGCAGGTCGCCCACCACCGGATGCGGCACATGGCGCGGGGCCAGCGCCCGCACGGCCCAGAGCTTGGTGGCCAGGTCGACGGCCACGATGGCGGCCACCAGCGCCCAGAAGGGGAGCGCGGAGGCCGTCAGTGGGTCGCGGCGAGCCGGCGCGGGGGGGGTGGCCATCAGGGGAGCTCCGGGGGGGAGGGAGACGTTGCGGCCGCGGTGGCAGCGGGAGCGGGAGCGAGCGCGGCCTGCTCCGCGAGGTGGCGGTCTTCCTGCCACAGCACCCACGCCAGCAACGCCGCCCCGCCGGTGACCGCCATGTCGGCCACATTGAAGGTGGGCCAGCGGTGGAGCCCGACGCCCAGGTCGAGGAAGTCCACCACCCCCAGCGGCGAGCGGACCCGATCGATGCCATTGCCGGCGGCCCCGGCGGCCACCAGCGACAGCGCCAGCGCCCGGGCCAGCTGGTCGGCGGCGGTGCGCCGGTACATGCCGGCCAGCACCACCAGCGCCGCCGCCGTGAGCGCCAGGAACAGCCCGCGCGAGTACGGCCCCAGCGAGAAGCCGAAGGCGGCCCCGGGGTTGTACACCAGCGCCAGCCGCACCCACTCGCCCACCACCGGCCGGGGGATCCCGGCCGGGGAGAGGACGGCCACGGCGACGGCCTTGCTGATGACGTCGAGGAAGAGGACGACCGCGAAGGTCGGCAGGGAGACGAGCGCCTTCACGTCACCCCTTCTTGGCGTCTTCCTCGCGCTGCTTGCACGCGATGCAGTAGCGGGCGTGCGGGAGCGCATCCAGTCGTTCGAAGGCGATCATCTCGCCGCACTGGTGGCACCGGCCGAAGGCCTCGGGGTGCTTGTAGAGGCGGCGCAGCGCCTGGTCGATGTGCCAGAGGAACCGCCCCTCCTGCGAGGCAAAGAGGAACGCCTTCTCGCGCTCCATGGCGTCGGTCCCCTGGTCGGCCATGTGGAAGGAGTAGGCGCCCGGGTCGCCGTCGGCGGCCTCGCCATTGGGCCCGAACGTCTCCCCGTGGTGGCCGAGCTCCTTGATGACGCGCTTGCGCTCCTCGAGGAGCCGCTTCTCGAAGTGCTGGAGCTGCTTCTTGGGGAGCGGCTTCCCCTCCCTGGCCTCGCGCGGCTCCGCTGCCTTCGTGTCGCGCGCGCCCTTTGCCGCCTTGACCGAATCCGCCATCACGCCCCGTCCTTGGTGAGCGCCAGACGCACCGGACGTCCGTCGACGTCGGCCACCTGTGACGCAGTCCCTGTGCCGACCTGCGCAGCCGCCCCCATCGGCGTCGGCGCCCCCTCCTGCTCCGCCCCAGGCGCGGTCTCCAGCGCCACGGCCTCCTCCACCACCTGCAGCGTCGTCGCAAGCACCTCGTCCGCGATCCACCCATGGTGGACCAGGAGCGCGGCCGTCACCTCCGCCGCCGCCCCGAGCCGCACCCGGATGCGGTCGCTCACCGCCAACCCCGCCTCCTTGCGCAGGCGCTGGAGGCGACTGATCACCTCCCGCGCCCACCCCTCCTGCCGCAGCGCCGGGGTGACGTCGGGGTCGAGGGCCACGCCGAAGCCGGCATGCTCCTGGACCACCGCCGCGCCCGCGGCCCGGCGGATGATGGCGACGTGCTCGGGGGCAAGCAAGCGGGGGGTTCCCCCCACCAGCATCGTGACCTCCCCGCCCCCGGCCAGCGCCCGGAGCTGCTCCTGCGTCAGCGCCGCGGCGGCCTCGGCCACCACTGGGGTCTCCTTGCCGAACGCCTTCCCCAGCGTCCGGAAGTTGGGGCGCCCCTCCAGCGTGACCAGCGCGTCGGTGGAGCCCACGAACTCCACCTGCTTCACGTTGAGCTCGGCGGCCAGCAGGGCGGACAGCGCCGCCACCGGGGCGGGGTCCCCGGGGACCACGCACTGCAGCGTGGCCAGCGGCTGGCGCACCTTCACCCCCGCCTCGTCCCGGGCGGCATGCCCCAGGCGCGTCAGCGCCCGCACCCCGTCCATGGCCGCCTCCAGCGCCGCATCCACGTGGGGCAGCGCCGCCGCGCCCCGGGTGAACGGCGCCAGGTGCACCGAGCTCCCCACCAGCGCCCGGTGCAGCGCATCGGACAGGAAGGGGGTGAAGGGGGCCAGCAGTCGCGCGGTGACCACCAGCACCTCGTGCAGCGTGGCGAAGGCGGCCCGGTGATCCGCCCCCTGCACCTCGTAGAAGCGAGCCCGGGACAGGCGCACGTACCACTTGGACAGGTCCTCGTCCACGAACTGCATGATGGCGCGGGCCGCCAGGGTGGCCTCGTACTGCGTGAGCAGCCGGTCGGCCTCCGCCTCCACGCGGGCCAGCCGCGAGAGGATCCACCGGTCCAGCGCCGGGCGCGCAGCGGGGGCGGGCTCGTCCGGCCCGGGCGCCCAGCCGAAGTTGGCGTACTGGGCGAAGATGCCGTTGTGGATGTTCCGCAGCGTGAGGAGGAAGCGCCCCGCCGTCTCGCGGATGGCCTGCTCATCAAACCGGCGCGGCACCCACACCTGGCTGGAGGCCAGCAGGAACAGCCGCACCGCGTCGGCACCGTGGCGCTCCAGCACCTCCCACGGGTTCACCACGTTCCCGCGGCTCTTGGACATCTTCTGGCCGTTGGCGTCCAGCACCAGGTCGTTGACCACCACGCTCCGGTACGGGGCCGCCCCGTCCCCGGCATTCCCGGGGAGCGCGTCCCCCAGCGCCGTGCCGATGGCCAGCAGCGAGTAGAACCACCCGCGCGTCTGGTCCACCCCCTCGGCGATGAAGTCGGCGGGGTACTGCGCCGCCACGACCTCGCGGTTCTCGAAGGGGTAGTGCCATTGCGCGAAGGGCATCGCCCCGGAGTCGAACCAGGTGTCGATCACCTCGGGCACGCGGCGCATCGTCCCGCGCCCCGACCGCGCAGGCCAGGTGTACTGGTCGATGTGCGGCTTGTGCGGATCGAAGTCGTCCGGCAGCGGGCGCCCCCACCGTTCGGCCAGCTCGGCGTAGCTGCCGATCACCTCCACCTCGGCGGGGTCCTCGTCGTTCACCCACACCGGCAGCGGCGTCCCCCAGTACCGGTCGCGCGAGATCGCCCAGTCGACGTTGTTGGCCAGCCACTCGCCGAAGCGCCCGGCCCCCACCTCGGCCGGGTGCCAGTCCACCTGCGCGTTGCGCGCCAGCAGGCGGTCGCGCACCGCGGTGGTGCGCACGAACCACGACGCCCGGGCGTAGTACAGCAGCGGGGTGCCGCACCGCCAGCAGTGCGGGTAGGCGTGCACGAACCGCGCGGCCTTCCACAGCACGTCGCGGGCCTTGAGCACCTCGAGGATGCGCGCGTCGGCGTGCTTGACGAACTGCCCCCCCACCTCGGGGACCGACGCCTCGAACTCGCCGCGGGCCGTGACGGGCTGCAGGAACGCCAGCCCGTGGCGCTGCCCCGCGGCGTAGTCGTCGGCGCCGAAGGCGGGGGCCATGTGCACCACCCCGCTGCCATCCTCCGCCGACACGAACGCCTCCCCCACGATGACCTCGGACCGCCCCTGCTCGGGGAGCGGCACCCAGTCCAGGGGCCGCCGGTACCGGCGCCCCACCAGGTCGGCGCCCCGGTGCGCGGCCACCACCGTCCACCGATCGGCCCAGTCGGCGCCCAGCACCCCCGCCACGCGCGCCTCGGCCAGGAGCAGCGTCCACCCGGCCGCCTCGCCCTTGCGCAGCTCCACATACGCCAGGTCGGGGTGCACCGCCAGCGCCACGTTGGACACCAGCGTCCACGGCGTGGTGGTCCACACCAGGATCCGGCGGCGCACCGCCGGCGCGGTGCCGTCCGGCTCGAGCAGGTCCAGCGCCACGTAGACGCTGGGGTCCTCGACGTCCTCGTACCCCTGCGCCACCTCATGGCTGGAGAGCGCGGTGCCGCAGCGGGCGCAGTACGGGAGGATCTTGTGGCCCGGCGCCAGCAGCCCCTTGTCGTGCAGCGTGCGCAGCGCCCACCACTCGCTCTCGACGTAGTCGTGCTGGTAGGTGACGTACGGCCGGTCGTAGTCCAGCCAGTAGGCGATGCGGCGCGAGAGCGCCTCCCAGTCGCCGCGGTAGGTGAACACGCTCTCGCGGCACCGGCGGTTGAACTCGGCCACCCCCACCTGCTCGATCAGCTGCTTGCCTCCCAACGTGGTCGCGTCGGCCGCGCCCCCGCGCCGGGCCGCCTCCTCGCGCTGCAGCGCCTTCTCCACCTCGATCTCCACCGGCAGCCCGTGGGTGTCCCACCCGGCCTTGCGGGGGACGTAGTGGCCCTGCATGGCGCGGTGCCGGCAGAACAGGTCCTTGATGGTGCGCGCGAAGACGTGGTGGATGCCGGGGCGTCCGTTGGCGGTGGGCGGCCCCTCGTAGAACACGTACGGCGGCGCGCCCGCGCGCGCGGCCTGCACCGCCTCGAACAGCTGCTCCGCCTCCCACGTGGCCAGCAGCTCCCGCTCCAGCGCGTCGGCGGGACCGTCGGGGAGCAGCGGATAGGCGGGCGGCACCGGCGTGTCGGACATGGCGAGGGGACGGGGGAAGGGACGTGGGAGAGGACGGACGGCGCGAAGGGGCTACTGGTCGGCGTCGTCCACCAGCCAGGGAGGCATGGGCGCGACCAACCGCGGCGTGTCCGGCTCGGGATCCGGCGGCGGCGGCGGGCCCAGCACCGGCCCCGCCTGCGCCGTCAGGAACTCCGGGACCGGATCCACCTCGGCGGCATTGAGCTCGCTCAGCTGCCGCTCCAGATGCTGCCGCAGCTGGGTCAGGTGCGCGCGGCGGGCCCGCCACAGCGCCTGCACCTCCTCCTCCGCGCGGCGCAGCTCCTCCCGCACCGCCTGCCGCTGGCGCTCGGCGTCCACCTGCGCCTCCCGCACCACCAACTGGGCCTCCCGCTCCGCCTGCCCGCGGATCTCCCCGCGCAGCTGCTGCGCGCTCACGAGCGCCTCGCTCAGCGACCGCTCCCGCTCGCGGAAGCCGGCCAGCTCCTCATGCGCCTGGCGCAGCGCCCCCTCACTCGCCTGCAGCTGGCGCGTGAGCGCGTCCATGGCGTCCGCCACCTGCGCGCGAAACCGGTCCACCTGGTCGCGGTCGTAGCCGCGCCACGCGGTGCCGAAGTCGAAGCGGCGCACATCCAGCGCCGACAGCTGAAAGCCGGGTTGGGTCATCTCAGGGCTCCGTGGTTCATGGGCGGGCGCCAAACAGCACCGACCCCAGGCGGACATGCGTGGCGCCCTCCTCGACGGCCACCTCGAAGTCCCCCGACATGCCCATGCTCAGCCACTCGGCCGGATGCCCCGCCGCCCGCAGCGCGGCCCCGGCCGCCCGGGCGCCGGCGAACACGGCCCGCAACGTCCGTTCATCCGCATCCAGCGGCGCCATGGTCATGGCCCCGCGCACGCGCAGCGTCGGATGGCGATGCAGCGCGTCGGCCGCCGCGGGCAGCTCGGCCGGGGTGATCCCGCCCTTGGTGGCCTCGCCGCTGATGTTCACCTGCAGCAGCACCTCCAGCACGCGCCCCTCGCGCCCGGCGGCCTCGGCCAGCGCCTCGGCCAGCCGCAGGCTGTCCAGCGAATGGACGCAGGCAAACCCGGTGGCCTGACGCGCCTTGTTGCGCTGCAGGTGCCCGATGAGGTGCCACCGCACGGGGGCCGTCACCAGCGGCTGCTTGGCCAGCGCCTCCTGGACCCGGTTCTCCCCCACGTCCTCCACGCCGGCGGCCCACGCGGCCTCGACCGCCTCGGGGCCGTATGTCTTGGTGACCGCGACCAGCGTGACCGGCTGCCCATGGCCGCCACGCGCGCGCGCCGCCTCGATGCGCGCACGCACCGTCGTCACGGCGTCCCGAACCATGGTTGCATCCACCATAGCCTTCAAGGATAGGATCCCCCGCAGGGCGCCACAAGTAACACGGGGGGCGCGGCCCCGGCGGCGGACGCCATGCACTGCCAGTGACGCTGCCAGGCGCGCGCGACGGGGTCGGCCCACGCCGGCAACGGAGCCAGCGCCGCCGCCGGCAGGCGCGCCACCGCCTGGCGCAGCGCCCCCAGGTTGGGGCTGGCCGGATCGTGCGACACCGCACCCTCCCTCACCCCAAACGCCGCCCCGCCATGGCCGTCCCATCCCGGGGCCAGCACCAGGCCGTCCCAGCGCCACGCAGGGTCCCGGCCGGATGCCGCGCCCGGCGTGCCCCCCGGCGCGGCGCCCGGCGCGGCGCCCAGCGAGGCGCCCAGCGCCCGACGGGAGACGGCGTCGACCCACACGCTCACCCGCCACGGCCGACCGCGCGCGTCCGCCTGCGCCGCCACGGCCGCCGCCGTCGCCCCCGCCCCACGCCAGGGGTCCACGGCCCACGCGGGAAGCAGCCGGCGCCGTTGCAGCGCCTCCCGGTACCAGCGCGCGGGCAGCAGCGACCAGGTCACCACCGCCACATCGGGGCGCACCTCCTCCACCTGCTGCAGGTACCACACGGGGAAGCTGTCATGATCCCCGGCGGCCAGCAGCACCCCATTGGGCGGGATGGCCTCCAGCAGCGCCAGCGCGGCCACGCGGGGGAGCGGCGCCAGCGCGGGGTGGCCGCGATCCATGACGGCGGCGTTGGCCCACAGCGGGAGCAACGCGACCAGCGGTGCCACCAGCATGGCCAGGCGGCGGGTCAGGGGGGCGCGGCACCAGGCCACCATGCGGTCGCCCACCGCCAGCACCCCCACCGCGGCCAGCATCCCCCAGGCCCAGAAGCCCAGCACGAAGAAATAGTCGCGCTCGCGCGCCTCGTGCGGCGCCCCCGCGGGGAGTACCCCCACGCCAAAGGACGGCCCCGCCTTCAGGTTGAGCCACGCCACCACGCCCAGCGTCCCGGCAGCCAGCAGCATCCCCATCGCCAGCGCCCCGCGCCGATGGCGGTGCCACAGGGCCCGAAGTCCCCACCCAGCGGCCACGACCCACGCCACGGTGGACGGCGTGCGGAGCCACGAGGGCGTCGGATGCGGCCACCGCCCCCATGCCACCTGCCAGTCGGCCCACTGGATCAGGTTCCCCACCTGCAGCCACCACGGGGCCTGGCGCGGCCACACGCCGGCCACCTCGTATTGCGCCCGGGACAGCACCGCGCCCAGCGCGGGCAAGGTGGCCGGGTGGCCACTATCCAGCGCCGGCCCCTGGGCCGCCTGGAGGGGGAGCACGGCCACCGCGGAGGCGCCCAACAGCGCCAGCGCCGCCAGCCCCGCCACCTGCCCTCCCACCGACTGCCAGGCGAGCCCGCGCCACCGGCCGGGCCCCGCCCCTGCGGACGAGGGGTACGCCAGCACCAGGGCGGCGGGGAGGGCCACCAGCGCACTCAGGTGCAGCGGAACCGCCAGACCGACCGCATAGGCCAACACGCCGCGCCACCGGGCCCGCATGGCGGGGGTGCGCCCCTCCCCCGCCAGCGCGCCGGCCGCCAGCAGCAGCAGCGCATGCAGCAGCGCCACGGCATAGACCTCCACTTCCGTGGCGTTCTGCCACGCGGCGGCCATGGTGCCCGCCGAGATGGCGGCGACCATGGCCTGCCACGGCGCCACCCAGCGCGCCAGCAGCCACGCGCCCCCCCCGCCCGCCAGGGCGCCGGCCAGCACCGACAGCCACGTGACCGACCGCACGGGCCCCAGGCTTCCGGCGGCCACGGCCGCCACGCGCCCCATCAGCACCCACAGCGGGGTCCCCGGGGGGTGGGGGATCCCCAGCGTCTGGGCGGCGGTGGTCAGTTCAGGCGCATCCCACCAGGTGAGGTCGGGGGCGGCGGTGGACGCATACACCACCGCCAACACGGCCGCCGCGCCGGCACCGGCCCGGAGCGCCGGCGTCCCTCGCCAGTGCGCCGACCAGCGCCGGACGGGGCCAAACGCGCGCGGGCGCCCCGATCCCCTGGGGCGCCCGCGTTCAGCGGCCGAGGCGCTCAGGCGGGGGCGACCTCGGGGCCGCCCAGCAGCGGCGGCGTGGCAGGACGGGCGGGCGGGGCCGGGGCAGCCGGGGTGGCCGGCGTGGCGGGGAGCACCTCCAGCCGACGCGGCGGGAGCGGCTGTCCGTCCTTCAGCAGCACGATGTCGTCGCGGGAGAGCGTCTCGCGCTCCAGCAGCCCCTGCGCCACGCTGTCCAGCAGCGCCCGGTGCTCGGTGAGCACCGCCACCGCCCGGGCATGCGCCTCGAAGGCCACCCGCTTCACCTCACCATCCACCAGCTGCGCGGTCTGCTCGGACACCTCGCGACGCGACTGGATCTCGCGCCCGAGGAACAGTTCCTGCTCGTTGTCCCCCACGAGGATGGGGCCGATGGCCTCGGAGAGCCCCCACTGCGTGACGTAGCGCCGCGCGATGGAGGTGGCCTGCTGGATGTCGCTGGCCGCCCCGGTGGTCACCCGGCCGTGCCCGAAGACGATCTCCTCGGCCGCGCGGCCGCCGTAGGCCATCACCAGGCGCGCCTCCAGCTGCTCGCGCGTGACCGAGACGCGGTCATCCTCGGGGAGCGTGAAGGCGATCCCCAGCGCGCGCCCGCGCGGCACGATGGTGACCTTGTGCAGCGGGTCGTTGCCGGGGACCATCATGGCGCACACCGCGTGCCCCGCCTCGTGGTAGGCCGTGAGGCGCCGCTCCTCCTCCTTCATCACGAGCGACTTGCGCTCGGCGCCCAGCATCACCCGGTCCTTGGCCTCCTCGAGGTCAGCCATGAAGATCTTCTCATGGTTCTTCCGGGCCGCCAGCAGCGCCCCCTCGTTGACCAGGTTGGCCAGGTCGGCACCCGCCATGCCGGGGGTGCCGCGCGCCAGCGCCGTCACGCTGACGTCCTCGGCGATCGGCTTGTTGCGCAGGTGGACCTTGAGGATCCCCTCGCGCCCGCGGAGGTCGGGGGCGTCCACCACGATCTGCCGATCGAACCGACCGGGGCGCAGCAGCGCCGGGTCGAGCACGTCAGGGCGGTTGGTGGCCGCGATGAGGATGACGCCGTCGTTGGACTCGAAGCCGTCCATCTCCACCAGCAGCTGGTTGAGCGTCTGCTCCCGCTCGTCGTGCCCGCCACCCAGCCCGGCCCCGCGATGCCGCCCCACCGCGTCGATCTCGTCGATGAAGATGATGCAGGGGGCGTGCGCCTTCCCCTGCTCGAACAGGTCGCGCACGCGCGAGGCGCCGACGCCCACGAACATCTCGACGAAGTCGGACCCCGACATGGAGAAGAACGGGCGCCCCGCCTCGCCGGCCACGGCCTTGGCCAGGAGCGTCTTGCCGGTGCCCGGGGGGCCCACCAGCAGCGCGCCCTTGGGAAGCCGCCCCCCGAGTCGCGTGAACTTCTGCGGGTCCTTGAGGAACTCGATGATCTCCTGCAGCTCCACCTTGGCCTCGTCGGCGCCGGCCACGTCGGCAAAGGTCACCTTGGGGGTGTCCCCGCTGAGCAGCTTGGCCTTGCTCTTCCCGAAGGAGAACGCCTTGTTCCCGCCCGCCTGCATCTGCCGGAAGAGGAACAGCCAGAAGGCGATGAGCACCACCCACGGGAGCACCGAGATGAGGACGCTCCCGAAGTTCAGGCGCGGCTCGGCGATGGCGATGCGCACGCCGCGGCTCTCCAGGAGCTTCTGCTCCTCGACCGCGGCCCCGGGGACCAGCCGCACCGTGAAGCGCGACGCCGTGCGGCGGTTCACCCGCTCGGGCTGCGTGAACTCCCCCACCAGCGTGTTGTCGGCCTGGAAGGTGACGGCCTTGACGCGCCCGGTCTCGAGGTAGCGCCGGTACTCGCTCAGGTCCACGGGCTGCGGCTGCGGCTCGCGCCCGCCGCCGTAGACGACGATCGCCACGGGGATGAGGAACACGAGGATCCAGAACGAGAGCGTCTTGGACGTCCGCCCCCAGTTCGTGGGCTTCTTGGGCATCGGGGTCATGTTGGGTGCCATGGGGCCGCCTCAGGCCAGGCTGGCCACGTACGGGAGGTGCCGAAGGTCCTCGGCATGGTCCAGCCCGTACCCGACCAGGAATTCGTGCGGCGCATCGAACCCGATGAACCGCGTGGGATGGTGCAGTGCCGTTGCGATGCGCTTGTGGAGCAGCGCGCAGATCTCGATGGACGCCGGCCGCCGCGCCTGGAGCAGCTCCACCAGGTGTTGCAGCGTGCGCCCGGAATCGACGATGTCCTCGACTAACAGAATGTGCTTCCCCGCCAGTTCCGTGTGCGGGTCGTACAGCAGGCGGACCACCCCGCTGGACTCGGTCCCCATGCCGTAGGACGAGGCCACCAGGAAGTCCAGCTGCAGCGGCCGGCGGATGTGGCGGACGAGGTCGCCCAGGAAGATCACGCTCCCCTTGAGCAGCCCCAGGACGAGCAGCTCCCCCCCGGGATAGGCCTCGGTCACCTCGGCACCGAGCGCCGCCACGCGCGCCGCGATGGCGTCGGCGTCGAACACCACGCGCCGCATCGGGCGCCCGCCCAGGCGGGGATCCGGCGCGACCGTCTCGGACGACTCAGTCGGGGAGCAGCTCACAGCGGTACCAGGTCGGGGCCGACCAGCCGGGTCGGGGCGGTGCCGCAAGGCTGCGGCAGATGCCGGGGATCCAGGCGACGGCGCCATCCAGCAGGACCACGGGCCACGCCGGACGATCCGCCGCGGGAATCCGTGCTTCTGCAAGATACCGAGTCACCCGTCGCCCCGCCGGGGCCCCCGCGGTGCGGATGCGGTCGCCGGGGCGCCATGGGCGCACCCGCACGGCGGCCTCCACCGGCACGGGGAACTCCCAGGGGGAATCCGGCGACGGCGCGGTGCCGGCCGCCACGCGGCGGAACCGGAATCCGCCCGCGCGCGGCGGGAGCGCCCCGTCCCCGTCCCAGGGCACCACGGTGCGCGAGGCGCCGGGCGCCCGCACCTCGAACCAGTCGGCACCGCCCTCCCCCAGGCACAGCACCCGCCCGCCCCCCGCCAGCTGGAGTTGGGCCCCGCGCCGGGTCCCCGTGGTAAACCCCACCAGGGCGCGGGTTCCCGCGGCATCCAGGGGCACCCCCACCCGACCGGCCAGCGCCTGCCAGAGCACCGCCCGTCCGGCGGCCGAGGTACGGCGCAGCGGCGCGGCGGGCACCCGGAGGCGGCGCCCGCCATGCTCCACCCCCAGCGCATCCACCAGCGCCTCCACCTCCCGTCGCCACGCGGCCGCGCGCTCCCCGAGCGCCACCAGCCAGTCGCCGACGCCGGGATCGACCCGCTCGGCCGCGGGGAGCCAATCCAACCGCATCCGCACCCGCTGGTAGCGGCGGTCGGTGTTGGCCGGATCCTCCAGCGACGGCACCCCCTCCGCGGCGCCCCAGGCGCGCACCGCCGCGCGAGGCAGCGCAAGCCAGGGGCGCACCACCGCGGACGGAGCGGCAAGCCCGGCCAATCCGCGGGCCCCGCTGCCGCGGAGCAGGCGCTGAAAGACGGTTTCCACCTGGTCGTCACGGGTGTGGGCGGTGGCCACGGGGGCGCGACACCCCTTGGCCACCCGCCGCAGGAACGCCCAGCGTGCCGCCCGCCACGCCGCCTCCGTGGGCGGCAGCTCCCGGCCGCGTTCGCGCACCACGGCCAACCCCAGCCGCCGCGCCTCGGTGGCCACCAGCGCGGCCGCCTCGGCCGCGTGCGCCCCGCTGCCGTGGTCGAAGGTGGCTACCATGACCACCTGCCGCGGGGCCCACCGGGCCGCCGCGTGCAGGAGCGCCATCGAGTCCATGCCCCCGGACACCGCCAACACCACCCCGCCCGGGTGCGGGGCCAGGGCGCGGAGCAGCGCCTGCCGCAGCGCGTCGTCCCCGCTGGAGCCATCGGGGGGCTCGGGCGCAGCCCCCGCAGGCGCCCGCGCGCCGTCCCGCCCCGGCATCCGTCCCTCCATCCGTTCCGCCATTCGTTCCGCCATCCCCGCATCCTCGCCAGTCGGGAACGTCCCGTCAACGGCGCCCCTACCCTCCGCCACCGGGCTGATCTACATTCACGGGATGCCGCGCGCACCGACGCGGCTCCCCCTTCCGGAGATCCCGCGTGGAACATCACGGCACTTTTGGCACCATCTGGGCGGCGTTCGGCATGACGGCCTACTACATGGCCCTCACCTGGATCAACATCCTGCTGGGGCTGTTCCTCGGCCCGCTCTTCATGATTCCGCTGACCTGGCTGCAGGACCGGGCGCGCAAGGCGTAACCGCCCGACGCTGCCCCATGCGCCAACGCCCGCGGGGGGGACCACTCGGTCCCCCCCGCGGGCGTTTCTGGTCTCGTGGGACCGCGCGCCCGCCAGCGGGCCACCGCCGGGTGGCGCGCTACCGCGGCCCCAATCCCCGCGCCACCGCCGCGGCCGGCAGCACCACCGCGTCCCCCAGCGACGTGCGACGGCCGGTCAGGTCGCTCAGGTCGCTGCCGTGGTACGCCTCCTCCCCATGCTCGGCCAGGTCGATCCCCTGCACCTCGGCCGCCATGGGGACCCGCACCGGGACCAGCGCCTGCACCACCGCCAGCAGCACCAGGCTGGCCACCGCCACGAACGCCATGGTGGCCACCACCGCCAGCAGCTGCACGCCGACCAGCGACGGGTTCCCCGCCAGCAGGCCGTCGGCACCGTTGGGGTTCACGGCCCGGGTGGCAAAGACCCCGGTCAGGACGGCGCCCACAATGCCGGCCACCCCGTGGCAGGCAAAGACGTCCAGCGTGTCGTCCAGCCCCGTGCGCGGGCGGCGGTGCAGCACGTAGAACGACCCGGGCACGGCCAAGGCCCCGATGGCGATGGCCGCCAGCGGCGTCACGAACCCTGCCGCCGGGGTGATCGCCACCAGCCCCACCACCGCGCCCGTGGCCGCCCCAACCGCCGTGGCCCGCCCCGTGCGCCACAGCTCCAGCAGCACCCAGCCGGCCAGCCCCGTGGCCCCCGCCACGTGCGTGGTGAGCGCGGCGGTGGCGGCAATTCCGTCGGCCGCCAGCGCCGAGCCGGCGTTGAAGCCGAACCACCCCACCCACAGCACCCCGGCCCCCAGCAGGGCAAAGGGCACGTTGTGGGGCACGTTGGGGACACGGCCGAAGTCGCGCCGCGCGCCCACGACGCGGGCCAGCACCAGCGCCGTGGTCCCGGCGCTGATGTGCACCACCGTCCCCCCGGCGAAGTCCAGCGCCCCCAGCTGGCGCAGCCAGCCGCCCACACCCCACACCCAGTGGGCCAGCGGATCGTACACCAGCGTGGTCCACAGCACCCCGAACAGCAGGAAGGCGACAAACCGCATGCGGTCGACCACCGCCCCCGAGAAGAGCGCCACGGCGATGCCGGCGAACATCCCCTGGAAGGCCGCGAACAGGATGTGCGGAATGGCGGCGGCATAGGTGGGGTTGGGCGCGGCCCCCACCCCGGCAAACCCCAGCCACCCCAGCCCGCCCAGCCACCGCGAGCCGTCGCCGAAGGCGAGGGAATAGCCCAGCAGCACCCACTGCACACTGACCACCGCCAGCGCGCCAATCGACATGAGCATGGTGTTGAGGGCGCTCTTGGTGCGCACCAGTCCGCCGTAGAACAGCGCCAGCCCCGGCACCATCAGGGCCACCAGCGCCGTGCTCATGAGCATCCACGCCGTGTCCCCCGCCGTGCCCGTCCCGGCCGCCTCCTGCAGGAGCGGCAGCATCGCCGGCGCGCTCACGACGCGTCCCCGGCCGCCGCCTCGTCGCGCGAGGCCTGCATGATGGCCTCGGCGTTGACCGCCGTGAGCGCCGCGGTGTCCACCTCCCCCGTGCGGATGCGCACCGTGCGCTCCAGGGGGAGCACGAAGATCTTCCCGTCGCCGACCTCGCCGGTGCGCGCCGCCGTGCAGATGGCCTGGATGGTGCGCTCCACGTACGCGTCGGAGCACGCCATCTCGATGCGCACCTTCTCGTGGAATTCCAGCACCACCGACTCGCCACGGTACTGCTGCACCACGTCCCGCTCCCCACCGTGCCCGCTCACCCGGGAGAGCGTCATCCCGGTGACCCCCACCTGAAACAGGGCCCGCTTGACCTCCGCCAGCATTTCGGGACGGATGACGGCGACGATGAGCTTCATGGCAGGGGCAGGGCGTGGGGGAACGGGGCTACGGCGCGCACCGCGAAGCCAACGATATTGACGCGAGGGCGGTTCCGGCCGCCCGCTCCGCGTGTCCCCCCTCCCCCCTGCCCCCTCCGCCCATGGCCACCGCCGGCACCATCGCCATCCTCGTGGGCCCCGAGTATGAAGAGCTCGAGGTCTGGTACCCCAAGCTGCGCCTCGAAGAGGCCGGGTTCCACGCGCCGCTGGTGGGGCATGGCGCCGCGGCGTACACCGGAAAGTGGGGGTACCCCTGCCGGGTGGACCGGCAGGTCGGGGACGTGGACGCCCACACGCTCCTGGGCGTGGTGGCGCCCGGCGGCTGGGCCCCCGACAAGCTGCGGCGGGATCCCGCGGTGCTGGCGCTGGTGCGCACCGTCTTCGAGCGCGGCGGGATGGTGGCCAGCATCTGCCACGGGCCGTGGGTGCTCATTTCGGCGGGGATCGTGCGCGGCCGCCGGCTCACCTCCTCGCTGGGCATCCGCGACGACCTGACCAACGCCGGCGCCACCTGGGTGGACGAGGCCGCGGTGGTGGACGGACCGCTGGTGTCGGCGCGCGTGCCGGGTGACCTGCCGGCGTTCGGGCGGGCCATGCTGTCGGTGCTCGCCACGCTGCCCTAGCAGTCCGGCCGCATCGGCACGCCGTGCCGCGCGCGCGGCGCGCGGGAGGCGCCCCCGCCGGCGCCTACGAGGCCGGCAGCGGCGTGTACCCCCGCCCGCGCCATGCGGTGGGGCGGCGCAGGGTGCTGAGCGTGAGGCGCCACGCCGCCGCCCCGTCGAACAGCCACGACAGCCAGTACGGCGCCCCGCGCTGCGCGTAGCTCCCGCGCAGCGCGGCCAGCATCCCCAGGCGCACGGCCAGCGCCACGCCGTTCACCGCCAGCAGCGCCCCGTGCAGCGAGGCCACCGCGCCGGGGACCGGCGCCCAGGCGGCCATCGCCAGCAGGAGCGGCAGCGGCAGCGCCTGCACCATCCACACCAGGGCCACGTCCAGCGCGCGCCGCCACCCCGGCGTGGCGTCGGCCAGGTCGAAGCTCCGCCCCCACTCGCGCCACATCTGCCCCAGCGAGGTGTAGGCGGCCACCTGGATGATGCGGGACCCGTCCAGGAACCCCACCCGTGCCCCCTGCCGCGCCAGGTGGCGCGCCAGCGTGACGTCGTCGCACCAGGAGTGCCGGGCCGGCGCGTAGCCCCCCTGCGCCTCCAGCAGCGCCCGCCGGGCGAGGAAGCACTGCCCGTTGGCCAGCACCCGGTCGGGGGGCGGCTGCGTGGCCCCCGCCGCCCCGCACCGGTACACCAGCGTGACCAGCATGGCCGGCTGCACCAGCCGCTCCGCCGCCGTCATGTCGCGGAACTGCGGCGAGAAGCTGGCCACGTCAAAGCCGTCCTGCTCCACGGCGTCCACCACCGCCCCCACCAGCCCGGGGGCCGGTACGGTGTCGGCGTCGATCCCCAGCAGCCACGCCCCCGTCGCCTCGCGGCGCCCGGTCTCCAACGCCCACACCTTGCCGATCCACCCCGGGGGGAGCGGCGGGTCGGTGAGCAGCCGGATGCGCGGATCGCGCGCGGCGGCCGCCTCCACCAACGCCCGCGTGCCATCGGTGGAGCCGCTGTCCACCACCAGCACCTCGTGCAGCGGCGCCCCCTGGGCCATGAGCCCCTCCAGGCAGGGACCGATCCGCCGCACCTCGTTGTACGTGGGCACCAGCACGGTGACCGAGGTGTCGGTGCGCGGGGCCGAACGCGGCGCGACCGGCGGCCGCCGGGTGCGCCCCGGGAGCAGGCGGACCAGCAGCACCAGCAGCAGCGGGAGCTGGACGGCAAGGAGCAGGGCCAGCAGCAGCGTCACGACGGCGATCGGGGTGGGGGGGGCGCAGGCGGACCAATCGGTCCGAGCGACCCGTGCAACGTATCCCAATCGGGGCGGCGGGGCGATGGGGTGCCGGGGCCGCCCCCACCGGGCTGGCGGGCGCGCGGGGCCTGGCGCACGATTGAAGCGGGGCGGATCCGCGCCCTCTGCCCCCTTTCCCGACGGCCCCGCCATGTCCGCACCGCCCCTCGTCCCGTTGGAGTCCCCGCTGGACACCGCGCTCACCCGCCACGCGGGGATCCGGGTGCCGCTCCTGTGCGGCCCGATGTACCCCTGCAGCAACCCCGAGCTGGTCGGGGCGGTGAGCGCAGCCGGGGGGCTCGGGATCGTCCAGCCCATCTCCCTCACCTACGTCCACGGCTACGAGTACCGCGCGGGGCTGCAGCGCACCCGGCAGCTGGCCGGCGGGGCGCCCATCGGCCTCAACGCGCTCATCGAGGCCTCCTCCCGCACGTACCACAACCGCATGGTGCGGTGGGTGGAGATCGCCCTGGAGGAAGGGGTGCGCTTCTTCCTGACGTCGCTGGGGAACCCGCGCTGGGTGTGCGACCGGGTGCACGCCGCCGGCGGCGTCGTGTACCACGACGTGACCACCGCCCGGTGGGCGCAGAAGGGGCTCGACGGTGGGGTGGACGGGCTGGTGGCGGTGAATGACCAGGCGGGCGGCCACACGGGGCATCGGGATCCGCGCGCCCTGCTGGACGAGCTGGCTGGCTTTGGCGCGCCGGTGTTGGCGGCCGGGGGGATCGGGAACGCGGACCAGGGGGTGGCGCTCATGCGGATGGGATACGCGGGCGTGCAGCTGGGGACCCGCTTCATCGCCACCGTCGAATGCACCGCCGATGCGGCCTACAAGGCCGCCATCCTGTCGGCCACGGCGCGCGATATCGTGCTCACCGAGCGACTCACCGGCGTGCCGGTGTCGGTGGTGCGCACGCCGGCGATTGACCGCCTGGGCACCCGCGTGGGCCCGCTGGCCCGCTGGATGTTCCGCGGGCGGCGCACCAAGCACTGGATTCGCACCTGGTACGCGCTGCGGTCGCTGCGCGCCCTCAAGCGCTCCAGCATCGACGGCACCGCCTCCGACTACTGGCAGGCGGGGCGCAGTGTCGAGACGATCACCAACCTCGTGCCGGCGGCGTCGGTGGTGGACGCCTTTGCCAGCGCCCTCAGCGCCTCACGCCCCGCCACGGAGCCTGTCCCATGACCCGTTCCCACCTCCCCGCCGCGCACCCGCCCCGGCGCCAGGCGTGCGCCACACGCGCAGGGCGCGTCGCGCTGGCGGCGCTGGCCGCCCTCCCGCTCGCGGCGACGCCTCTCGTGGCACAGCCGCTCCGCCTGGCGGGGCTGCGTGCCCCGGTCACGCTCACCCGCGACTCCGCGGGGATCGTGCACATCCGCGCCGACAACGAGCACGACCTGTTCTTTGCGCAGGGGTACAGCGCCGCGCGCGACCGGCTGTTCCAGCTGGAGCTGTGGCGACGCCAGGCCACGGGCACCATGGCCGAGGCGCTGGGGGCGCGGTGGGTGCCCCGCGACCGGGCGGCCCGCCTCCTCCGCTACCGCGGCAGCATGGCCACCGAGCTGGCGCACTACCATCCGCGCGGGGCGGCCATCATGGCGGCGTTCGTGGCCGGGGTGAACGCGCGCGTGGCGGAGGTGCGGGCCACGCCGGCGCTGCTGCCGCCGGAGCTGGCCGCCCTGGGGATCGTGCCGGGCCCCTGGACCCCCGAGGTGGTGGTGTCGCGCCACAATGCGCTGGCCAGCAACGCCAGCGGCGAGCCGTCCACGGCCCGCGCCGTGCGCGCGGTGGGGGAGGCCGCCGTGCGGCGGCGCGTCCCGTTCTCCCCCGGCACGGCGCGGTTGCCGCTGGATTCCGCCGTGGCCGCCTTCCTGGAGACGGTGAGCGACGAGGCGCTGCTGGCCGACTACAACGGGTCGCGCTCCGCCCCGGTCTTTCGGGCCGACGAGCTGGCGGCCGCCTGGCGGCGCCCGGACGCGGCGCCCGGGCTGGAGTCGGCGGCGCGTGAGGTGGAGCGATGGGAGAGCAACAACTGGGTGGTGGCCGGCCGCCGCACGGCCAGCGGGAAGCCGATCGTCGCGAACGACCCGCACCGCGCCATCACCACGCCGTCGCTGCGCTACCTGGTGCACCTCAGCGCCCCCGGGTGGGACGTGATCGGCGGCGGCGAGCCGGCCATCCCGGGGGTGGCCATCGGCCACAACGCCCACGGGGCCTGGGGGCTCACCATCTTCGGCATCGACACCGAGGACCTGTACGTGTATGAGCTGGCCGCCGGGGATCCCACGCGGTACCGGTACCGCGGCCAGTGGGCCACCATGACCACCGAGGTGGACACCGTGCGCGTGCGCGGCGGGGCCCCCGTGGCCGTGACGTTGCGCTACACCCGCCACGGCCCGGTGCTGCACACCGACAGCACGCAGCGGGTGGCCGTGGCGCTGCGCGCCGCCTGGCTGGAGCCCGGGGGCGCCCCCTACCTGGCCAGCCTGCGCCTGGACCAGGCCACCACCTGGACCGAGGCGCGGGCGGCGCTGGCCTACGCGCGCATGCCGGTGCTGAACTGGATCTGGGCCGACACCAGCGGCACCATCGGCTGGCAGGCGGCCGGCATCGCGCCGCGCCGCGTGGGGTGGGACGGGCTCACCCCGGTTCCGGGGGACGGCCGGTACGAGTGGGCCGGATTCCTCCCCATCCCCCAGCTCCCCAACCTGACCAACCCCGGGCACGGCTACGTGGGCACCGCCAACGCCTTCAACGTGGACCCGGGCTATCCGCACATGGACGCGCTGGCGCGCAGCTGGGCGGAGCCGTGGCGCCACAATCGGCTGCACGAGGTGCTGGACACCACGCGGCGCGCCGACGTGGCCTCCATGGCGGCGCTGCAGCACGACGAGGTGCCGCTGGCCGCGCGCGCGCTGGTGCCGCTGCTGCGCACCGTGCGCTTTGCCGACCGGGCGGTGGCGGCGGCCCGCGACTCGCTGCTGGCGTGGGACGGCGTGCTGCGGGCCGAGTCGCGCGGCGGGGCCCTCTACGCCGCGTGGGAGCGGCAGCTGCTCACCCGCACCGCCGAGCGGGCGCTTCCCGGGCCGGTGCGCCCCGCGCTGCGCACGGTGGCGCTGTCGCGCGCCGTGCAGTGGCTCACGGCGGCGGACACCGTGCTGGGATGGGACCCGGTGCCGGTGCGCGATTCCATCGTGCGGCTGGCGTTCGAGGGGGCCGTGGCCGACCTGGGGCGCCGCTTCGGGCGCGACATCGGCGGGTGGCGCTACGGCGACCCCCGCTTCCACCATGCGCGCATCGCGCATGTGTTGGATCCCCTGGTCATCGACTCGCTGCGCCCCTGGCTCTCCCCCGGTCCGTGGCCGCGTGGCGGCTACGCCAACACCCTCAACGCCACCGGGAACAGCGACAACCAGACCGCCGGCCCCAGCCTGCGGGTCGTGATCGACCTGGCGGACTGGGACCGGGCGATTGCCACCAACACCCCCGGCCAGTCGGGCGATCCGCGCTCCCCGTGGTATGCCAACCTGTTCCCCCTGTGGGCGAGCAACCGCTACGTGCCGCTCCCGTACTCGGCGGCGGCGGTGGCCGCCCGCGCGGCCGCGGTGGACACCCTCAGGCCCTAGGGCGCCCAGGAACCGCGGGGGGGCGCGTGTGCGCGCCTCAGCGTCGGCCGGCTGGGGCGCCCCCGGCCGGCAGGGCCCCCGACTCCCCCTGCAGGTAGTGCCCGAACCACTGCCGGAGCCGCCCCAGGCGGTCCACCAGCAGCCACGGCTCGCCGGTGCGCGACAAGTCGTGGTTGGAGCGGGGATAGCGCACCAGCTCCACCGGCACCCCCTGCTTCTTGAGCGCCATGAACCACATTTCCGCGCTCCCCATGGGCGTGCGGTGGTCCTCCTCGCTCTGCACGATGAGCATGGGGGTGCGCACCTGCTGCACGTACCGGATGGGGGACAGGGTGTCGTACAGCGCCTGGTTGTCCCACGGCTTGCCGTAGAACTCGAATTCGGTGAGCCCCTGCGCGTCGCTGGACCCGTACCAGTACGTCCAGTCGGTGATGGTGCGGTCGGTCTGGATGGCGGCAAAGCGCCGCGTGCGCGTGGCCATCCACGTGGTCATGAAGCCGCCGTAGGAGCCCCCCGAGGCGCCGATCTTCGTGGCATCCACGTCGGGGCGGGCGGCCACCAGCTCGACCGCCTTCATCAGGTCCTCGTAGTCCTCCAGCCCCCAGCGCCCGCGGGTGCTGTAGGTGAAGGCGGCGCCGTAGTTGCTGGAGCCGCGCGGGTTGGTGAACAGCACGAACATCCCCTGCGCGGCGAGGTTCTGGAATTCGTCAAACCACCCCTCGCCATAGGCCGAGTGCGGTCCGCCGTGGATGTACAGCACCACGGGGTACTTCTTCCCCGGCTGGTAGCCGTACGGCTTCATCAGCCATCCCTCGATCTCCAGGTTCCCCACGCTGCGGTACGTGAGGCGCTCGGCGTCGCTCCACGCCACCTCGGCGTTGAGCGCGTCATTGAAGGTCGTGAGCTGCCGCTCGCCGGTGCCATCGGCGTTGGCCACGAACAGTTCAGTGGGACGCGTCATCGACGAGGCCACGTACGCCACCCGGGTGCCCGCAGCATCGTACGACGTGCCGCGCAGGACGCGCCGCCCGCCCACCAGCTCGCGCGGCGCCCCCTGCCCGGCCGGGTCCACCTGCAGGATGGCGGTGCGTCCGCCGATCTCGGCGGTGATGTGCAGCGCGCCGCTGCGCAGCCAGTCCACGCCGGCCGGTTCGTAGCGCCAGGTGCCCAGCAGGTTGCGCGGGGCGCCGCCGGCGGCGTCCACCACGTACAGGCGGGCCGAGGCGGTGCGCGTGGGACGCCCGATGAACGCCAGCTGCCGGCTGTCGGGGGACCAGGTCAGGTCGGACTCGCTCCCCATCCAGTCGGCCACCTTGCGCGGGGCGCCCCCGTCGGCGCTGACCACGAACAGGTCCGTCTCGTTGCGGGGAGCCTCGTCGCGCGCCGTGTTGTACGGGAGCGTGGCCAGCGAGTCGCGCTCGTGCTCCACGACCGAGTCCGGACGCAGCCGGGCGTCGGCCACGAAGGCAATCCACCGCCCGTCGGGCGACACCACGGGCGCGCGATGCGAGTAGGCGGTGCGGGTGAGCGCCGTGCGCGCCGTGTCCCCCGCCGCTTGCCGCCACAGCTGGGTGGGCCGCCAGCGGCGCGGGGTGCGCCGCCCCGGCACGAAGCCCGTCGCGTTGTTCTTGTAGACGAGGTCCACCACGTGCCGACCGTCAAACCGCGCGGGCTCGGCGGGGCGCGTGACCGCGTCATGGGGCGGGCGCGCCATCGCCGGCATGCGGGCAAACGGGTCGGCGGCCGCCGTCACGGGTGCGCTGTCGGCCGGCACCGCCTCAGCGGTCACGATGAAGCGGCCGTCAGCAGGCATGGCCCCGGCGGGAAACCCCGGCAGCTGCATCGCCTCACCCGCTGGCTGGTCCACCCGCAAGGCCCAGCGGTTCCCCCGGCCACCGGGGCGCGCGGAGGTGAAGAACAGGTACTGGCCATCGGGCGACCACGAGGGATTGCTGCTCTCGGTTCCCGGGGAGGTCCACCGCTGTGGCGCCCCGCCCTCGGTGGGGACCACCCACACCTCGCTGTGGCGCCGGTTCTCGGCCTCGACCGCGCGCGTGACCGTGACGGCCACGCGCTTGCCGTCGGGACTCACGGCGGGCGTCCCCACCGAGACCACGCGATACCAGT
>JBILKP010000388.1:0-2667 GCA_044376625.1 Gemmatimonas sp.
GTGTCCCAGCGCCACCCGCGCCCCTCGGCGCCCAGCGCCAGCGCCAGGGTGAGCGGGAGCCCCAGGGTGGCGGCGGCCATGGCGCCTTCCCACGCGGGGAGGTCGCCGCTGGCCCCGATGAGGCGGATCATGATGACGAGGGCGGCGCCGGAGGCCGCCAGCACCTCCGGGAAGCGCCGGGCGGTGCGGAGCGACTCGGTCGCGATCGCATCCAGGGAGGGGAGCCGGACGGGCGTCATGGCCTCCAAGCTACGCGGCTGGCGTGCCACGTGCGGTGCCTCACTTAGATTGCGCCGCGCCGCCCGCGGCGTTGCCCACCCCTGTCCCCCCTTGGCCACCGGCCCCGCCCATGTCCACCTCCTCCACCTCGATGTCCGTGACCAAGGCCGGCGTGAGCTTCGGCTCGGCGCTGGCGATGGCCATCTCGTTCCACCTGCACCAGTCGGTGCTGTGGGCCATCATCCACGGGCTGCTGGGCTGGATCTACGTGATCTACTACGTCGTGACGCGCTGACATGCGCCGCGTGAAACGCCCCATGCCGCCCCCGCCGCCGCCCCTGTGGGTGACGGTGACGCGGCGCGTGGCGTGGACGCTGGGGGTGGGGGCGCTGGTGGCTGGCGCGCTGCTGTGGGCGGGCGCCCAGCTGCTGCAGGCGG
The DNA here is from genome assembly GCA_044376625.1 of Gemmatimonas sp. Taxonomy (GTDB): domain Bacteria; phylum Gemmatimonadota; class Gemmatimonadetes; order Gemmatimonadales; family Gemmatimonadaceae; genus Gemmatimonas. Next base: position 658 of record JBILKP010000388.1, read on the forward strand.
AGCCGGCGGTGCCGGTGGACGGCGCGGTGGCGGTGCGGGACATCGAGCGGGCGCTGGCGCTGGTGCGCGCCAACGACCCCCGGCTGGTGCCGCACGGGGTGCAGCTGTCGGTGGTGGCCACGCAGCAGGAGCTGGACCTGCTGCTGAGCCATGCGGCGCGGCGCCGGCTGGGGGTGCGCGGGCGCGTGGTGCTGGGCGCAGGGGAGGCGCAGGTGGTGGGGAGCCTCATGCAGCGCGTGGGGCCGTGGTCGCGGTGGGTGAATGTGCGGGGGGTGGTGCGCGAGGGGACGCCGCTGCCGCAGCTGGTGCGGCTGCAGGTGGGCACCGTGCCGCTCCCCGGGTGGCTGGCGCAGCGGCTGGTGGCGTGGGCGTTGCCGCGGACGCCGGTGGCCCCGGTGCTGCCGGTGCTGGCGGAGGCGGTGCGCGGCGTGGCCATCGCCCCCGGGCGGCTGCAGCTGCGCTATCAGTGGAGCGAGGCGGCGGTGGCGCAGCTGATGGACGCACTGGTGGCCCCGTCGGAGCTGGCACGGCTGCGGGACTACCATGGGCGGCTGGGGGCGCTGCTGGCCGCGCGGGATACGGCATCGGGACGCCCGCAGGGCGCGACGGCAGACGCCACGGAGGACACGACGGCGGACTCCACGCAGGGCGTGACGGCGGCCGCGCCTCCCCTGCCGCTGGTGCGGCTGCTGGCCCCGCTGCTGGGTACGGCGGCGCAGCGGGCGGCGGCCTCGGGGGATGCCGGCGCGGAGGTGCGCGCGGCGCTGCTCACGGTGGCGCTGTACCTGGCCCACCAGCCACTGGGGACGCGCATCCCCGCCGCGGCCGGGTGGCCGGCGCTCCCCCGCCGTGCGGTGCTGCTGGCCGGACGCGAGGACCTGGCGGCGCACTTCGTGGTGTCCGCGCTGGTGGTGGTGGAGGGGACCACGCCGCTGGCGCAGGCGGTGGGGGTGTACAAGGAGCTGCAGGACAGCCGCCCGGGCGGCAGCGGCTTCAGCTTTGCCGACCTGGCCGCCGACCTGGCGGGGACGCGCTTTGGCGAGCTGGCGCAGCGCAACCCGGCATGGCTGGCGGAGCGGATGGCGCGCGGGGTGGAGGAGGGGGAGCTGCTCCCCTCGCTGACCGGGATGCCGGAAGGGGTGGACTCGGCCACGCTGGCGCTGGTGTACGGCGGGGCGGAGGGAGCCGGGACCCGGCAGCTGCGGCAGGAGCTGGCGCGGCGAGTGGATACGCTGGCGCTGTACCGATAGGGCGAGGGGGCAGGGGCGAGGGGGGAGCCACGGCCTAGGTGGCGGTTGGAGATGGAGATGGAGTTGAAGGGGGGGTGCGTGGCGGGCGGACGGAGGGGGGCGGGTGCACATTATCCCGGTTCCTCCTCCTTCCCTTTCGCCGTGAGCCGCCCGTGCCGCTGCGTCCTCGCCTTCGCCTGCTCCCCGCCGCTGCAGCCTTCCTTCTGCCGCTGGGGCTTTTGGCCCAGGGGGGCGCCCCGCGCGGTGGGGGGCGCGCTGCCGAATCCGGGCTGCCGCTGGCGGCCGCGCGCCAGTTTGCGCTGGACGCGCGCGAAGGCACCTGGCTGTCGGTGGACGTGAGCCCCGACGGGCAGGTGCTGGTGTTCGACATGCTGGGTGACCTGTTCCTGCTGCCGATGGCCGGCGGGGACGCCACGCCGCTCACCAGCGGGATGGCGTACGACGCGCAGCCGCGCTTCAGCCCCGACGGCAAGTCGGTGGTGTTCATCTCTGACCGGCAGGGGGCCGACAACGTCCACGTGGTGGACGTGGCCACCAAGGCGGTGCGCGCGATCACGCGGGGCACCGCCAACGTGTACCTCTCCCCCGAGTACTCCCCCGACGGGCAGTACATCGTGGCCAGCAAGGGGGGCTTCCGCGGCGGGCTCCCCACGCTGTGGATGTACCACGTGGCCGGCGGCACCGGGATGGCGCTGGTGACCGACCCGGCGGGGACCACGCAGGCGCAGCAGCGCGCCGGCGCGGCGTTCACCGCCGACGG
>JBILKP010000389.1:0-2652 GCA_044376625.1 Gemmatimonas sp.
CAGCAGCGGCCCCAGCGCCCCCAGCGCCTGCGCCACGCCCCCCTTGCCGCCGGCACGCGCGCGCGCCAGCGCCTGCAGCACCGCCATCCGCTGCCGCGCTGCCGGGGGCACCACCTCCCCCACCCGGTCGGTGACGGCCGCCATCCCCACGCGGTCCCCCTGCGCATGCGCCAGCCACGCCAGCGCCGCCGCCAGCATGCGCGCATAGGTGAACTTGTCCACCGCGTGGCTGCCAAAGTCCATCGACCCCGAGCAATCGAGCGCCACCAGCAGCTGCGTGGTCGTGTCGGCCTCGAACTCCTTCACGAAGTACCGGTCGGTGCGCCCCACCAGCCGCCAGTCCACCCGCCGCAAGTCATCGCCGGGCTGGTAGGCGCGGTGCTCGGCGAAGTCCAGCGACGCCCCCGTGCGCCGCGACCGGTGCGCGCCGTGCAGCACCCCGTCCACCACCGTGCGCGCCAGCAGCGACAGGTCGGCCAGCCGCGCCAGCAGCGCGGGGTCCAGGAAGGCGGCGGGGGCGTCGGGCACGGCCGGCTCAGAGGGCGGAGCGGGGGACCGGCACGGCGGCCAGCAGCTGCGCCACCAGCGCGTCGGGGGTGATGCGCTCCGACTGGGCGGTGAAGTTGCGCAGCACGCGGTGTCGCAGCACCGCGGGGGCCAGCGCGCGCACGTCGTCGAACGACGCGGCCGCGCGCCCCTGCAGCAGCGCGCGCGCCTTGGCTCCCAGCACCAGCGCCTGCGCGGCGCGCACCGACGCACCGTACGCCACGTACTGCTGCACGAACGCCGGCGCCCCCTCCCCGGGGCGCGTGGCGCGCACCAGCGCCACCGCGTGGCGCGCCACCGCCTCGGCGATGGGCGCCCGCCGCACCACCCCCTGGAACGCCAGGATCTCCGCCTGCCCGATCACCGGCGCCACCGCGCCCCGCGGCGCCCCGGTGGTCTGCCGCACCACCGCCACCTCGTCCTCCTCCCCCAGGTAGTCCAGCTGCAGCTCCAGCATGAAGCGGTCCAGCTGCGCCTCGGGGAGCGGATAGGTCCCCTCCAGCTCGATGGGATTCTGCGTGGCGAACACGAAGAAGGGCGGGTCCAGCGGGTAGGTGCGCCCCTGCACGGTCACCCTCCGCTCCTGCATCGCCTCCAGCAGCGCCGCCTGCGTCTTGGGGGGCGTGCGGTTGATCTCGTCGGCCAGCAGGATGTTGGCGAACACCGGCCCCGGCAGGAACGCCAGCCGTCGCCGCCCCGTCTCGGGGTCGTCCTGGATGACGTCGGTGCCGGTGACGTCGCTGGGCATCAGGTCGGGGGTGAACTGGATGCGCGCATGCTTGAGCTCCAGCGCGCGCGCCAGCGTGGCGATGAGCAGCGTCTTGGCCAGCCCCGGGACCCCCACCAGCAGGCAGTGCCCGCCGGCGAAGAGCGCCACCAGCGCCTGCTCCACCACGGCGTCCTGCCCCACCACCTCGGTGCGGATGGCGGCGGCCAGGCGCGTGCCGGCGTCGTGCAGGCGGTCGGCCAGGGCGCCGTCGTCCAGGGTGTCCAGCTCGGCGGGGGCGGGGGAGGGGGGCACGCGGGGCCTCGGGGGGGACGGGGGAAGGGCGGGGGTCAGCGCGACAGCGCGTAGATGACGTAGTTGATGCCGAACTTGTACGACGTGCTGGTCTCGTCCACCGCGAAGAACCCCTGGTCGGCGAACTCCCAGAACTCCGAGAGGTCGTTGTTGTAGTTCGCGATGGCGAACATGCGCCCGGTGGGGTCGTTGTCGGCGAAGAAGCCGTAGAACACCGACGGCAGCCCGTAGTACGGGTGGGCCATGTCGATGGACGGGATGCGGTAGAAGCTGTCGAACACCGGGTGCGCGGCGGTGAGGCGCACCGGCCGCACCGCCGGGAAGGCGCGGCGCATCTGCGCCTCGAAGTTCCCCCACGCGTCGCCGGCGAAGTCGTCGAACACCAGGAAGCCGCCCTTGGCCACGTACCGCTGCAGCCCCGCCACCTCGGCGTCGGTGGGGCGCCAGTACCCCGCCTCCGCCATGTACGCCACCGGGTAGTGCGCCAGGCGCGGGTCGTCCAGCGCCAGCACCTGGCTCTCCTGCGTGCGCACCCGCATGACGGTGAGCTCCTGCAGGATCCGCGTGAAGTTGCGCTCGCCGCGGGGATAGTCGTGGCTCCAGGGGGCCTCACGGCGGAAGCCGCTGAAGTCGGCGGCGCCGTAGCGCAGCCGCGCCCAGGTGAAGCGCCCATCGTACGGCACCGCCTCCACCGGCGGCGGGGGCGGCGGGGTGCGCCCGCGGCGCTGTGCCTGCGCCGGCCCCGCCGCCAGCAGGGCCAGCACCAGCGCCGACGCGCGTGCAACGCACCGGCGCGCGATCCACCGCGCGATCCCGCGCCCCTCCTGCCGCGCCCCGCTCACGGACGCCCCCCGTTGCCTGGCGGACGGCGCAGTGCCAGCAGCAACGCCTGCGCGGGTTCGTACCCCGGCGCCTCCTCCAGCACCCCCAGCAGCTCGCGGCGGGCGGCGGCGCCGTCTCCCGCCGCGGCCAGCGCGCGCGCCAGCCCGGTGCGCATGGCTGGCAGGTCGTCGGGGCGGGCGGCCACGGCGGCCCGCCACGCGGCCACCGCCTCGGCCGGGCGCCCCAGCGCCTCCGCCAGCGCG
>JBILKP010000390.1:0-2637 GCA_044376625.1 Gemmatimonas sp.
CCAGCAGGGGCCGACTGATCTCCAGCGCGGTCTCCACCACCGCCGCCAGCTCCACCGGCGCCAGGCGCAGCTCCACCTCCCCGCGCGAAATCCGGTTGATGTCCACCAGGTCGTCCACCAGCCGGACAAGGTGCGCCACCTGACGGCCCAGGATCCCCAGCGCCCGCTCGGTGATCGCCGGATCGTCGTGGTGCAGCTGCAGCAGCTCGGTGGCGGTGCGGATGGGGGCCAACGGATTGCGCAGCTCGTGCGCCAGCGTGGCGAGGAATTCGTCCTTGCGGCGGTTGAGCTCCGCCAACGCGGTCTCCGCCCCCTGGCGCACCTCCAGCGCCTGCGCCCGCTCGGCCAGGCGATGCGCCTCGAGGGACGCATAGAAGTCGGCCGAGGCCCGCGCCTCGGCGAGCGCCTGCTCCAACTGCGCCACCTCGCTGACATCCCGCAGCAGCGCGGCCGCCACGGCGGGCGGGAGCAGCGTGTCGGGGATGGGCAGGACGCTCACCTCCGCCGGCGCCCAGCGCCCCTCGGGGGTGAGGGTGGGGGCGCGAAAGCGCCCGGTGCGCCCGGCCATCGCCTCCGCCAAGGCGTGTCGCGCCGTGGACACCGCCCCCGGCGCCCACAGCGCGTCCCAGTGCAGCTCCCGCGAGTCCACGCCGGCGCCGGCCAGCGCCTGGGCCACCATCGGGGAGGCGCGCAGCACCCGCCCGTGGACGTCCACCAGCACCACCCCGGTGGCGCACGCGCGCAGCAGGAGCGGGGCAAGGGGCTCCATCCACCCCGGGACAATGGCCATGGACATCCCCCCATCCTTGAGGCACCGGGCGCGTTGCGCAAGCGGGGGAATCCCTGACACGCGGCCGCGGCCGGAAGAACATGACGCTTCCGTCATCTTTTTTTTCTCGCCCCCCTTCCCCCGGGCGCGCCGCGGGGGAAGAATTCTCCATCCCTTTCCCGAGGCCAGCATGCGAGTCACCACCGTCGGCGTGATTGGCGCCGGCGCCATGGGGAGCGGCATCGCCGCCCTGGCGGCGTCCGCCGGATGCCGCGTCACCCTCCTGGACGTCCCCGGCGACGCCGACCCGTCGGCGCGGGGGCGCTCCGCCCCGGCACAGCGCGGCCTGGAGCGCGCCGCCAAGGCCAAGCCGGCCGCCTTCATGACCGGCAGCGATGCCGCGCGGGTGCGCACCGGCAACACCGACGACCACCTCGACTGGCTGGCCGACTGCGACTGGATCGTGGAGGCCATCATCGAGCAGCCGGCGCCCAAGCAGGCGCTGTTCGCGCGGCTCGAGGCGCTGGTGAAGCCCACCGCCATCATCGCCTCCAACACCTCCGGCATCCCCATGGCGGTGCTGCTGGAGGGGCGCAGCGCCGCCTTCCGCCGCCGCTTCCTGGGCACGCACTTCTTCAACCCGGTGCGGTACATGCACCTGTTGGAGCTCATCCCCACGGCGGAGACCGACCCGGGGGTGCTGGCGGCCATGCGCGCGTTCGCCGAGCGCACGCTGGGGAAGGGGACGGTGGTGGCGAAGGACGTGCCGGGGTTCATCGCCAACCGGCTGGGGGTGTTCGGCATGGTGGCCACCATGCGCGGCATGGAGCGGCACGGCCTCACCATCGACGAGGTGGACGGGCTCACGGGGGCGCTCATCGGGCGGGCGCGCACCGCGTCGTTCCGCACCAGCGACCTGTCGGGGCTGGACGTGATGGCGCACGTCACCGCGGGCATCGGCGCGGCCACCGGCGAGGACTTCGCGCTCCCCGCGTGGGTGCACGAGGCGCTGGTGGGGGCGGGGAAGCTGGGGGACAAGACCGGCGGCGGCTTCTACACCAAGACACCGCAGGGGACGCTCACCTTCGACTGGCGCACGCGCCAGTACGTGCCGCAGCAGCGGCTGGACGGGGGGGAGCTGGGGGCGCTCCTCAAGCTCCCCGTCGCGCAGCGCCTCGCCGCGGCGCGGCAGCTGCCGGGGGCGCACGGCGACTTCCTGCGGGAGCACCTGGTGGAGGTGGCGCACTACACCCTGCTGCGCGCCCCTGAGCTGGCGCATGACCTTCCCGCCATCGACCGCGCCATGGAGTGGGGGTACGGCTTCGAGGCCGGCCCCTTCCGCGTGATCGACGCGCTGGGGGTGTCGTGGCTGCGCGGCGAGTTTGCGGCGCGCGGACTGGCCGAGCCGCCGCTGCTCACGCAACTGGTGGACGCCGGGGGAACCGCCTTCTACCGCGACGGCGAGGTGTTCGGGGTGGACGGCGCCTACCACGCGGTGCCCGCCATCCCGGGTCGCGTGTCGCTGGCGGGGCTGGCGGCGACTGGCAAGGTGCTCGCCGACCACGGCGTGGCGCGGTTGGTGGACCTGGGCGACGGGGTGGCCTGCTTCGAGTTCCGCTCCAAGATGAACTCCCTGGGGCAGGGGGTGCTGGAGGGGCTCCTGGCGGCGCTGGAGACGGTGGACCGCCTGGGGTACCACGGCCTGGTGATCGGCAACGAGGACCCGCGCGCCTTCAGCGTGGGGGCCGACCTGGCCGCCGTGGCCTTCGGCGTGTCCGCCGGGATGTGGGACGAGCTGGCCGAGTCGTGCCGGCAGTTCCAGGACACGGTGCAGGCGGTGCGGCGCGCGCCGTTCCCCGTGGTGGCCG
>JBILKP010000391.1:0-2634 GCA_044376625.1 Gemmatimonas sp.
GCCAGCGGCGACTCCTCGAAGATGAGGCGTTCCGCCGCCTCGCTGCGGCGGCGGCGCTCCTCCTCGTCGCGCTGGCGGGCGCGCGCCTCGAGGGTGGTGAGCACGAGCCCCACGAAGCGGGCGACCTCCTCCAGGAGGGCCACCAGCTCCGCGGTGAAGAACGCCGGGGCGCCGGCGTAGAACGCCACGGCGGTGTCGGCCGGCCCCGAGCCCGGGATGGGGCAGGCCACCACGCTGCGCAGCCCGTGCGCCTGGGCGATGCCGTGCCACGGGGTGGTGCGCGGGTCGGTGGCGAGGTCGTTGACGACGACCGTCTTCTGGTCGCGCAGGGCGATGCCGACGGGCCCGTGGCTGGTGAGGAGCGCGGGGTCGGTGGTGACGCGCAGCTGGGCCACGCAGCCGGCCTCGGCGCCGTCGACCACCAGCGGGCGGACCTCGCCCACGGCGGGGTCGGCGTGCCCCACCCACGCCAGGCGGAAGTCGCCGGACTCGACGGCCACGCGGCACAGCGTGGCGAACGCCTCCCCGGGGGTGGCGACGGAGAAGAGGGCCTCGTTGGCGCGGGTGAGGAAGGCGTAGAGCTGGAGGCGTCCTTCCAGGCGGAGGCGGGCGGCGCGCTCCTCGTCCAGGGCGCGCTGGAGGGCGTCCACGGTGGAGGGCTGGGGAAGGGGCGCGCCGGTCATCTTGGGAAGGTACGGGGCGCCAAGGGGGGGGCAAGCTGGCGACCGGTTCCGCGGCCGGTTCCGCGGCCGGTTCCGCGGCCGGCGGGTGGCTCGGCGGCGCCCGGGAGGGGTTGGCTGGCGGGGACGGTCGTGGTACATTCGGAATTCCCCGGGAACCCACGGGGGATGCGGCTAGGTAGCTCAGTTGGTAGAGCAGCGGACTGAAAATCCGCGTGTCGGCGGTTCGATTCCGTCCCTAGCCATTGCCGCAGCCGCCCCAACGCCGCTACGACCCGCGAGGTGCCGGGTCCGTCGCGCAAGCGGCGCACCGCCACTGCCCGAGGGGGGACGAGACCATCGTCCCCCTTCGGCCGTTCGGGGAGCGTGGGCGGCGTCTGCGCGGACGGTCTCCGCGCCCCCGGCGCTACTGGTGCCGCCGGTGCACCCGTGGCAGACTGTCCGGTTCCCGTGGCGCGCGCGCGCCGGCGCCCCCGGCCGCGTCGCTCCCTTCACTGCCTTGCCCCACCCCATGTCCCGCATGCGCCCCTTCGCACGCCGGCTCTTGGGCGGACTGGCCGCGCTCGTCGCGGCCGCCCCGCTCGCCGCCCAGACCACCGGCGGGATCGCCGGCCGCGTCACCGACGCGGCCACCGGCCAGCCGGTCCCCTCCGCCCAGGTCAGCATCGTGGGCACCACCGCCGGCGCCCTCACCGCCGCCGACGGCCAGTACGCCATCCGCGGGCTCACCGCCGGCCCGGTCACCGTGCGCGTCCTGCGCATCGGCTTCGGCGAGGCCCGCCAGGCGGTCACGATCGTGGCCGGCCAGGTGGCCACGATCGACATCCGGCTCACATCGCTCCCCATCTCGCTCAGCCCCGTGGTCTCCACTGCCACCGGCAACCAGCGGCGCATCGAGGTGGGCAACGCCATCGCGCAGGTCAACGCGGCCGACCTCGTGCAGAACCGTCCGGTGGCCAACGTGGGCGACCTGCTCACCGGGCGCGCCGCCGGCGTGACGGTGTTCGGCGGCACGCAGCCCGGCGCGGGGCTCCGCATCCGCATCCGCGGCACCAGTTCGCTCTCCCTGAGCAACAACCCGATCTACATCATCGACGGCATCCGCATGGAGGGCGCCACCGGCTCCTCCACGGTGAGCGTCGGCGGGACGACGCCCAGCCGCATCGGGGACCTCAACCCCGAGGAGATCGAGAACATCGAGATCGTGCGCGGCCCCTCCGCCGCGACGCTCTACGGGACCGACGCCGCCAACGGCGTGATCGTGATCACCACCAAGAAGGGCGTCGCCGGGCGCCCGCAGTGGACCTACTACACCGAGCAGGCGGCGGTGCAGGACCGCAACCGCTACCCCACCGCCTACACCGGATGGCGCACCGGCACCACCGCCGCCACCCGCACCACCCCCACCAACGCCCTGGCCGCGTTCTGCACCCTGTCGCAGTCGGCGTCGGGCGCCTGCGTGCAGGACTCGGTCACCTCGTACAACCTCACCCGCGACCCGCTCGCCACGCCGTTCGGCACCGGCTACCGGTACCAGCACGGCCTGCAGGTGCGCGGCGGCTCCGAGGCGGTGCGCTACTTCCTGCACACCGAGGTCGAGGACGAGGACGGCGTCACCATGGTCCCCCAGTTCGACCGGGCCTTCATGGCGTCGCGCAACCGCTCGCTCTCCCCGGTCCAGCAGAACCCGGGTGGGCTCACGAAGTTCACCACGCGCGCCAACCTGAACGTGACGCTGTCCCCCAAGGCCGACGTCGCGGTCAGCTCGGGGTACATCTCGCAGGACCTCTCGCTGCCGCGCTCCGACGACTCGGGCACCCCGGGCGTCGCGGCCAACATCTACGGCGGCCCGGGCTTCCGCTACAACACCAACGCCGCCGGTGACACGCTCTTCGGCTGGCGCGAGTTCACCCCGCGCGACATCTACAACGCCGAGACCACGCAGCAGATCGAG
>JBILKP010000119.1:0-8668 GCA_044376625.1 Gemmatimonas sp.
CCCTCCCTTCCGAGGTCAGCCCGGGAGCTCCAGCAGGGAATCCGCCGACACGCCGTCGGCTTCGGCCTGGAAGTTGAGCACCAGGCGGTGCCGGAGCACGCCGCGGGCGACGCTGCGCACGTCGTCCAGGTCGGGGATGGCGCGTCCGTCCAGGGCGGCGCGCGCCTTGGCGCCCAGCACCAGGTACTGCGAGGCGCGCGGCCCCGCCCCCCAGCTGACGTACTGCCGCACGCGCGCCGAGGCCCCCGGATCGTCGGGGCGGGTGGTGCGCGCCAGCTGCACCGCGTAGTCCACCAGCGACGGGGGCGCCGGCAGGCGGCGCACCAGCTGCTGCATGGCCTGGAGCCGCTCCCCGCCCAGCACCGGGGAGATCACCCCGTCGGTCGCGCCGGTGGTGCTGGTCACGATCTGCACCTCCTCCTCGCGCGAGGGGTACCCCACGGTGAGCTCGAACATGAAGCGGTCCAGCTGTGCTTCGGGGAGGGGATAGGTGCCCTCCTGCTCGATGGGGTTCTGCGTGGCCAGCACGAAGAAGGGGCGCGGCAGCGGATAGGTGCGGCCGGCCACAGTGACGGTGCGCTCCTGCATGGCCTGCAGCAGCGCCGCCTGCGTCTTTGGCGGGGCCCGGTTGATTTCGTCGGCCAGCACCAGGTTGCCGAAGATGGGCCCCGGGGCAAAGCGGAAGGCGCGCTTGCCGGTGGCGGCGTCCTCCTCCATGAGCTCGGTGCCCGTGATGTCGCTGGGCATGAGGTCGGGGGTGAACTGCACGCGGGAGAACTCGAGGGCGAGCGCCTCGGCGACCGTCTGCACGAGGAGCGTCTTGGCCAGCCCCGGGGCGCCGATGAGGACCACGTGGCCCCCGGCGAGCAGGGCGGTGACGAGGTCGTTGACGACGGTGGCCTGCCCGACGATGCGCTGGGCGATGGAGGCCGAGAGGGCGCGCCGGGCGTGGGCGAGCTCCTCAAGGAGGGCCAGGTCGTTGGAGTCGGGGGAGGCGGTCACGGCGGGGCGGAAGGGCCCCCCGGGCCGCGGCGTCGCGCGCTAGCGGAGGGCGAAACGAGTGGTGGTGCGCACCGGATGGTTGTCGCTGCGCAGCTCGGCCACCACAACATACTCGCCCGGGGCCGCGGCCGCCCACGCCTGGGTGAACACCACCGTGTCGCGCGCCTCCACGAGCCGGTTGCGCATCCCCTGGGTGAACAGGCGCCCGGCGCTCCAGCGCCAGAGGGGGCGCCCGTCGGGGGTCTGGACGGTGAAGTCGTGGGTGTGCCCGGAGGCGAAGTCGAGCTCGACGCGGCGATCGGACTCGTTGGCCACGGCGAGGGCAAAGCGGACGCGCCCGTCGGTGGTATCCACGGCAAGGTGGGCCACGAGGCCGCGATCGGCCCGGGACTTGGGGCGCGCCTGGGTGGCCGTGCGCGGCGGATGCTGCCGGCATCCGATCATCAACGCGACAGTTGTGACAGCCAGGAGGAGGGCGCGCGTCATCGTCGAGCCGCAGGGAAAACGGGTGGTCCCGCACGTGGGAGCGGACGAGCCGTGTTTTCCACACGGCGTGACCGGACTCAGGCCACCTTAGGGACAGAATGTCCGACTGTCAAGAGTGTATTTTGATGCTAAGTGCTGTTCGTTACGGGGGATGGCGGGATTGAGATAAGGCGGCCCCTGAAGGGGGTCGCCGGCTGTGACAGTGGCGGGGGTGGGTGCCCGGGTGGCGGGCGGACTTGCTGCCGGTTTGGTGACGGGTGGGTGGTGGTTTGGGGGGGGCGGCGGGGGCGGGCGGGGGGCTCCGGTTCGCTTGCGAAAAATTTCACAAGCGCCTAGGATTCGCCCCAATGGACGAGCCCGTGCCGCCCCGTCACACGGAGCACGCGCCCCGTTCGGGGCGGGCGCCCAACGACCAGCCCCAATCGGAGCCGACGCCGTGGCGGTTGGTGGGGTTGGGGGGGCAGTTCCTGGTGGCGCTGCTGGCCGGCGTCTCGGGGGGCTCGTGGCTCGACCGGCGGTTCGGGGTGGGGCCGTGGGGGATGTTGGGCGGGCTGCTGTTTGCCGGGCTCGTGTTCGCACGCCTCGTCCGTCCCTTTCTCCGGGACGATGCGGGGGGAAATCCGCCGTCCTCACCGCCATCTGCCGGGCCATGACCGCCGACGCCTCCGATTCCGCCAGCCTGTCGCGGCTCCTGCGTGCGGTGGGGCTCTTCGGGGTGACCCAGGCGCTGCTGGTGGCAGCGGCGGCGTGGGGGCTCCAGCGGTACGTCTGGACCGACTGGGCTGGTGGGTCGGCGGTGCGGGCCAGCGCCTGGCTCGCAGTGGTCGTGCAGTGCTTCACCTTTGCCATCGCGCGGCTGGTGGCGCGCCGGCAGGTCATCGCCGGGTGGGGGGTGGGGGTGCTGTTGCGGTTCGCGGTGGTGGCAGCGTGGGCGCTGGTGGGGGCTTCGGCCCTCGGGCTCCCGGGCGCCCCGGCGCTGCTGTCGCTGGTGCTGTTCCTGTTCCTGTCCACGCTGCTCGAGCCGCTGTTCCTGCAACTCTGATCCGGACGCCGTTGATGCTCCGCACGCTGTCCTGCGCCCTGTTCCTGGCCCTCGCGCCGCTCGCGCCCCTGTCGCCGCTGTCGGCCCAGGAGCCCGCCGCCGCGCCCCACGACGCGGCCGCCCCCGCGGCGGCGTCCCACGAGGGCGCCGCGCAGCATGCGGCCCCCGCCGAGGGGCCCGTGGACATCATCACCCCGCACATCACCGACGGGCGCCACCTCGAGATCCCGTGGCCCAACAGCCACCTGGCCCGCGAGATCGAGCTGCCCCAGTGGGCGCCGGTGCACATCGGCGGGCTCACGCTGGACCTCTCCCCCACCAAGCACGTGGTGTTCATGCTGCTGGCCGCCACCACCGCGGTGCTGGTGCTGGTCACCGCGGGGAACGCCAGCCGCCGGCAGCATGCCGCGGCGGGGCACACCAAGGGGTTCGCCGGCGCCATCGAGGCGATGGCGCTGTATCTCCGCAACGAGGTGGTGCTCCCCAACGTGGGGCACCACGGGGAGAAGTTCGTCCCCTTCGGCCTCACCCTCTTCTTCTTCATCCTCTGCTGCAACCTGTGGGGGCTCATCCCCTACGGCGCCACGGCCACCGGCAACATCTCGGTGACCGCCACGCTGGCCATCATCACCTTCTTCGTGGTGGAGATCGCCGGCGTCCGCGCCAACGGGCTGGGATACCTGTCCACGCTGTTCTACTGGAACAAGGAGCTGCCGTTCCCCATGCGGGTCATCATGTTCTTCGTGATGAGCCCCGTGGAAATGGTCGGCAAGCTCACCAAGCCGTTTGCGCTGGCCATCCGGCTCTTCGCCAACATGACGGCGGGGCACATCGTGCTCCTGGCCATCCTGGGGCTGATCTTCAGCTTCCAGAGCTGGGCGATCGCCGGCGCGCCGGTGCTCATGGCCACCGCCATCAGCATCCTCGAGCTGTTCGTCTCGTTCCTGCAGGCGTTCATCTTCACCCTCCTGGCCAGCGTCTTCATCGGGCAGATCCGCGAGGCGCACCACTAGGGGGACCGGACCGCAGGGTCCTGGACCGGCGCCCGGGGCTCCCGGCGGGCGACGGTCCGTAGCCGGTCGGACGACTGGCAAAGCCCGTTGGCCATCCTGGCCGGTGACGGGCGGCGCGCCTCCGCTGGAGGGCGCAGGGAGCGGGCACTCACGACTATCTCACACAGGGGACACGATGGAAATCATGGGGCTTCTGCAGGCGGCCACGGCCGCGGCGTCCGATCCGCGCGGGCTGGCGATGATCGGCGCGGGCATCGCGGCGGGCGGCGCGGTGATCGGCGCGGGCATCGGCATCGGCCAGATCGGCGGCTCGGCGGTGGAGGGGATGGCGCGCCAGCCCGAGGCGGCCGGCAAGATCCAGACGGCGGCGCTCATCCTGGCGGCCCTCGTCGAGGGCGCCGCGCTGTTCGGCGTCGTGATCGGCTTCCAGATCCAGGGCAAGATCACGTTCTGACGCATCCGGGCCGTCCGGCTCCCGGCGCTCCGCCGGGAGCCGGCGGTCCCCGGTCTTTTCTTTCCTTTCCCGATCCTCCCATGCGCGCTCCCGTCGCCCGCCTTGGCGCTTCCGTCACCCTGCTGCTCCTCACTGCCGCCCCGGCGTTCGCGTCGGAGGCCGAGGGGGGGCCGGTGAACCTGCTCGAGCCGAAGGCCGGGCTGATGTTCTGGACGCTGGTGATCTTCGCCGGCCTCCTGTTCGTGCTCTCCAAGTTCGCCTTCAAGCCGCTGTTCGCCGCCGTCGAGGCGCGCGAGCAGGCGCTGGAGGCCGCCATCGCCGGGGCGCAGGCCGACCGGGCCGCGGCCGCCGAGGCGCTGGCGCAGGTGAAGGCCCAGCTGGAGGGGGCGCGCAGCGAGGCGCAGGCGATCGTCGCCGACTCGCGGGCCACCGCCGAGAAGGTGCGCAACGACCTGCTGGCGCAGGCCAAGCAGCAGCAGGAGGAGATGATCGAGGGCGCGCGCCGCGTCATCGACGGGGAGCGCGCGGCGGCGGTGGCCGCCCTGCGCCGCGAGGCGGTGGACTTGGCCATCGCCGGCGCCTCGCGCGTGATCGAGCAGAACCTCGACAGCGACGGGAACCGCCGCATCGTCGACACCTTCCTCGCGTCGCTCGACGGCGCGCCGGGCGCCCGCTGATGTCGACCGGCGCGCAGGGCGCCACCATCGCCCGCAACTACGCCGAGGCGCTCCTGGAGCTGGCCACGCGCGCCGGGGCGCCGCGCGAGTGGGCCGACCTGATGCGGCAGGTCGCCGACGCCGTCGCCGGTGACCTCACCCTGTCGCGCTTCCTCGAGTCGCCCCGCATCGCGGCGGCCGACAAGAACGCCGTGCTGGAGAAGGCCTTCGGCGCGCGCGTGCCGCGGCTGTTCCTGCGCTTCCTGCAGCAGCTGGTGCGCAACCGCCGCCAGGGGCTCATCGGCCAGGTGGCCGCCGAGTTCGAGACGCTGCTGGACGCGTCGCAGGGGATCGTCCACGCCAGCGTGACCGTGGCGCGCCCCACCCCCGACGCCGAGCGCGATGCCATTGCCACCCGGCTCTCGCAGCTGGTGGGGAAGACCGTCGTCCCGCACCTGGCCGTCGACCCGGCCATCCTGGGCGGGGTGGTGGTGCGCATCGGCGACACGGTCATGGACGGGTCGGTGCGCCGCAAGCTGGCCAGGCTGCGGCGCCGGATGTCGGCAGGCGCGCGCTGACGCCCCGGCGCCGGCTCCTCCCCCTCCTTCTGGCGGCCGCCGCCCCGGCGGCGGCCCAACAGGGCGTCCTTCCCAACCAGGGGAGCGACGCCCTGCGCGTTCCTGCGAGGCCCACCACCACCCCGCCGTCGGGGGACACGCTGGGCTACTGGCAGCAGCGCGCCGACTACACCATCGTGGCGCGCCTCGACGAGCGGCGCGGCGTGGCCGTCGCGCGCGGCACCCTGCGCTACGTCAACGCCAGCCCCGATACGCTGCGCGAGCTGTGGGTGCACCAGCACCTCAACGCCTTCCGCCCCGGATCGCGCTGGAGCGACACCGACGAGCGCGAGGGGCGCCTGCGCTTCCAGGAGCTCAAGGAGCCGGACTACGGCTACGAGCGGTTCACCGCCCCGCCGTCGGTCAACGGGCGGGCGCTGACGGTCACCTATCCGCTGGCTCCCGACAGCACCGTGGCGCGTCTGGCGCTGCGCGACCCGCTGCGCCCCGGCGACGCGGTGCAGGTGACCTTCGCCTGGGAGGCGCGCCCCAGCACCGTCCCCAGGCGGCAGGGGCGCCGCGGTCGGAGCTTCGACTTCGCGCAGTGGTATCCCAAGGTGGCGCTGTACGACCGCACGGGTTGGCGCCCCAATGCCCTCGTCCCCGCCGGGGAGTTCGCCGGCGAGTTCGGCACCTTCGACGTGACCCTCGTGCTCCCCGAGGACCAGGTGGTGGGCGCCACCGGCGTCCCCGTGGCCGGTGACCCGGGGTGGGCGCGCGTGCGTGCCCCCGGCAGCGAGCCCCCCCGCCTGGCCGCGCGCGCCTACGGGGCGCTCCCGCCGGCTCCCGCCGCCGAGGTCCCCCGGGGACACCGCGCGGTGCGCTTCCACGCGCGGCAGGTGCATCACTTCACCTGGAGCGTCTCCCCCGGCTTCGTGTACGAGGGCACCACGTGGGTGCGCCCGGCCGCGCGCCGCTGGCGCTTCCCCGTGTGGGACACGGTGTCGGTGCACGTGCTGTACCGGGGGGATGCGGAGGCCGACTGCGCCGCTGCCGGCGCCGCCGCTGCCGCGGTCGCCGCCTGCGTGGACGAGGCGCGCACGCAGTGGCAGCGCGCGCAGGCGCTGGGGCACGCGCGCACCGCGCTCGACTGGCTGGAGGCGCTCTACGGCGACTACCCGTGGCCGCAGCTCACCGTGGTCAAGCGGCTGGACGGCGGGGGGACCGAGTTCCCCATGTTCATCGGCAACGGGTCGGCCTCGGTGGGGCTCATGGTGCATGAGCTGGGGCACCTGTACACCTACGGCGTGCTGGCCAACACCGAGTGGCAGGACGCATGGATGGACGAGGGGCTCACCACCTACCAGGAGCTGCTGCAGGCGGGAGACGCGCGCGTCCTGCTGGCCGCCCGGCTGGCCATGGCGGCCGACCGCGACCCCTCGGCGCCGCGCGACCCGGCGCTGCGCGCGCTGCGCGCTCGGCTGGACGCTGCCACCGCCGACCTGGCCGCCGAGGTGCGCGACGGCAGCGCTGAGCCGGTGGGCACCCGCGCCGACCTCTTCCGCGACTTCCCCGCGTACAACCGCGCCGTGTACGACCGCGCCGCGTCGCTGTACCAGGCGCTGCACGACGTGATGGGGGAGGAACGCTTCCAGCAGTTCCTCCGCGACTACTACGCCACCTGGCAGTTCCGGCATGTGGACCGCTGGGCCATGCAGCGGGTGGCCGAGGGGGTGTACGGCGCCCCGCTGGGGTGGTTCTTCGACCAGTGGGTGACGCGGGTGGGCGTCATCGACTACGCCCTGCGCGCCCCCCGGGTGCGGCGCGAGGTGGGCCCCGACGGCGCCCCCGCGTGGGTGGTCACCGCCACCCTCGTGCGCGAGGGGGGCTACCGGCACCCCATGCCGGTGGGGGTGCGCACGCGCAGCGGGTGGACCGTGGTGCGGGCCGATCCGGCGCAGGATGTGCAGGAGGTGCGGCTGCGTACCACCGAGCCCCCCGATGCCCTGTGGCTGGACCCGCACGGGGCCACGGACGCCCCGTCGGCGCGCTATTATCGGTTCACGCTGTCCGCGCCCCTTCGCTGACCGCCGGCGGGGTCCCCCCCGCCCTTTCCATGTTCACTCCCGTGCTGCCGCCCCTGCCATGAGTGGTCGCGTTGCCGTCCGTCACGTCCCCAAGCCCTGGGGACACGAAACCATCTGGGCCCACACCGACCGGTACGTGGGGAAGATCCTGCACGTGAAGGCCGGCCACGCGCTGTCGGTGCAGTACCACGAGCGCAAGGATGAGACCGTGCACCTGCTCACCGGCGAGCTGCGCTACTGGGTGCAGCTCCCCGGCGAGGCGGAGCTGCGCGACCAGCGGCTGGTGGCCGGCGAGTCGTTCCGGATCACGCCGGGGACCGTGCACTACATGGAGGCGGTCTCCGACTGCGACATCCTGGAGGCGAGCACCCCCGAGCTGGACGACGTCGTCCGCCTGCAGGACCGCTACGGGCGCCAGGGCACCAGCGCGCCGTGACCGCTTCGCCGAGGACGCCATGAAGGTCATCATCCCGCTGGCCGGCAAGGGGACGCGGCTGCGCCCCCACACGCACCTGGTCCCCAAGCCGCTGCTCCCGGTGGCCGGCCGCCCCGTCATGGACTACGTGATGGACGACGTGGCCCGGCTGGGGACGGTGGAGCAGGTGGTGTACATCACGGGGCACCTCAAGGAGAAGGTCGAGGCGCACGCGCGCGCCGCCTATCCCTTCCCGGCGGTGTTCATCGAGCAGCCGGTGCAGGACGGCACCGCCGGCGCCGTGGCGCTGGCGCGGCCGTTCATCGACCAGCCGGTGCTCATCATCTTCGTCGACACCATCTTCGACGCCGACCTGTCGCTCATCGCGCGCTCCGACGCCGACGGGATCATCTGGGTGAAGGAGGTGGAGGACTACCAGCGCTTCGGCGTGGTGGTGGCCGACGAGCACGGGCACATGACGCGCATCGTGGAGAAGCCCAGCGAGCCGGTGTCGCGGCGCGCCAACATCGGGCTGTACTACATCCGCAACTGGCGGCTGCTGTCGGAGGCCATCGACCACGTGCTGGCGCAGCCGTCGCACAAGGGGGAGTGGTACCTCACCGACGCCTTCCAGTACATGATCGACCACGGGGCGAAGCTGCAGGTGGCCGACGTGGACGGGTGGTACGACGCCGGGCAGCTGGGGACGCTGCTGGACACCAACCGCGTGATGCTGGAGCGCGGGCGCGCGCGGCGCCCCGACGCGCTGGGGCCGGGCGCCACGGTCATCGAGCCGGTGCGCATCGAGGCGGGGTGCACCATCGAGCATAGCACGGTGGGCCCCAACGTGACGCTGGGGGCTGGCAGCGTGGTGCGTCACAGCACGCTGGCGCACAGCATCGTGGGGGCGCACGCGCACCTCGAGCACGCCGCGCTGCACGACAGCTTCCTGGGGG
>JBILKP010000392.1:0-2629 GCA_044376625.1 Gemmatimonas sp.
CCGCTGCGGGCATGGTCCCCCTGGCCCCCGCCTTTCACACCACCATCCCCTCCCCGCTGGGTGAGCTGCTCCTCACCGGGGATGGCCACCACCTCACCGGCGTGTACCTCACGCCGCACCGGCATGGGCCCGCCGCCGGCACACTGGGCAGGCGGGACGACGCCCCGTTCGCCGAGGCGCGTCGGCAGCTGGCGGAGTACTTTGCGGGGACGCGCCGGGAGTTTGACCTGCCGCTGGCCCCCTCTGGGACCGCGTTCCAACAGCAGGTGTGGACGGCGCTGCGCACGGTGCCCTACGCGCGCACGGCGTCGTACGGGGACATTGCCCGCGCCATTGGCAATCCGCGCGGCGTGCGCGCGGTGGGGCTGGCCAACGGGCGCAACCCGCTGTCCATCGTGGTCCCCTGTCACCGCGTGATTGGCCGCGACGGGTCGCTCACGGGGTACGGTGGCGGCCTCGAGCGCAAGCAGTGGCTGCTGGCGCACGAGGCCGCGCACGGGGGCAACGCCCCCTAACGGCCGCCGATGCGGTGCAACACGGCGGCCAGCAGCGCATCGCCCGCCACATCGCTCGCCCTCTCGCCTGTCGCGGGCTGCGCCACCCCTGCCCGCAATGCCGTCAGCACGCCGGCCACGCTGCCGCCAAAGCGGGCGCAGCGCGCGCACCGCGACAGGTGCGCCTGCAGCGCCGCCACCCGCGCCGCCGGCAGGTCGCCGTCCAGGTAGTCCGACAGCTCGGCCAGCACCTCGCGGCAGCGGATCCCCGCGTGTTCGGTGTCCAGCCCGTGGTCAACGTGCATGGGTTCCTCCGGAGTGGCTGGCCATGGGGGGCTCCAGTTCGCGGACCACGGCCGCCAGGTGCAGGCGGGCCCGGTGCAGCCGGCTCTTCATGGCGGGGAGGGACACTCCCAGGAGCGCGGCGGTCTCCTCGCCGGAAAGTCCGTCCAGCTCGCGGAGTGACAGCACCTCGCGCTCCCCCGCCGGGAGGCGCGCAAAGGCAGCGGCCACCAGTTCACGCGCGGTGGTGGCCGCGTCCTCCTCGGCGGCGGCGGCGGGCGCCCCCCAGCCGCCACGCTCGGCCAGCGCCTCCAGCGACTCCAGCGTGGCCGGCTCGTCCACGCGCCGCCGCTGCAGGTGGCGCACGGCATTGCGTGCGATGGTGAACAGCCACCCCCGCGCGGAGGCGCTGCCACGGAAGCTCCCGGCCGCGCGCCATGCGGCGAAGAACGCCTCCTGCAGGGCGTCCTCCACGTCGTCCTGGCCGGTGAAGGCGCGGAGGTGCCGCCGCGCCGCCTCCTGGTGCGCGCGCACGAAGGTGGCGAAGGCGGCGGCATCCCCGCCGGCCGCGGCGCCCAGCAGCGCCGCGTCGTCGGTCACGGGAACGCTACCCCTTGTGCGGCGCGGGACAGCTGGAAATTCCCAGCACCGAGTACAGCGGGCAGCTCCCGACGAAGGCGGTCACCAGCGGGATGAAGCCCAGGTAGCCCCACGCCGTCTTGGGGCCGGTGAAAGCGATGGCGAGGAGGCCGATCCCCGCCACGATGCGGACGATACGGTCGAGGGTGCCGACGTTCTTGGCAAGCAGGGCCACGGGATGCTCCGGTTGGGGTGACGGGGGGCGGGCGCCGCGCCGCAGTGGTGCGTCGCCCACAGGAGAGAGAGCCAGCCGGCGACCGAAAGGATTCATCCCCCCCGCGCCGGCCCGGTCACCGGGAGTGCGTCACCGCGACGGCGTCACCGCGACGGCGTCACCGCCTGCAGCAGCGTCACCGTGCCCTTCCGCCGCGCAGCCTCGCCGGCGGATGAGCCGCGGTACTTGCCGATGCGCACGATGACCAGGTCGTGCGACGGGATCATCCACGCGCTCTGCCCGCCGGCGCCCAGCATGGCAAACGCGTCCTTTGGCATGGGCTCGCGCCCGTCGCCGTTGATCCAGAAGAAGGCGCCACCGTACTGCAGGCGGCCGTCGGCCACCCACGCGGGAGCCAGCGTGCGCGCATGCTGCACGAAGCTGGCCGGCAGGAGGCGCTCGCCGTTCCACACGCCGTCCTGCAGGTACAGCATCCCCAGCCGGGCCCAGTCGCGCGCGGCAATCACCTCGCCGCCGTTCCCCAGCAGGTTGCCGGCGGGGTCGGCCCAGATGATGGCATCGCGCATCCCCAGCTTGTCGAACAGCAGCCGCTGCGGGAAGCTCAAGTAGTCCTGCTTTAGCGTGGCGGCGCCCAGCTTCACCAGGTAGCTGGCCAGGATGGGGTCGGTGTTGCGGTAACGCCCCACCGTGTTGGGGCGCCACTGCTGCGGGCGCGTGGCGGCCCACTGGTACGCGTTGGGGCCGTTGTACAGGTACAGGTGGTCGGGGTACCCCAGCGCGGGATTGTAGTCGGGGTCCTGCGGCGCACGGATGCGCAGCCCGCTGGACATGCGCAGGATGTCCTGGATGCGGATGGCCTGGCGTGGGTCGCCCGGCTGCTGCCATTCGGGGATGGGGGCGGGCTGGTCCAGCGTGTACACCCCCTGCTGGATGAGGCGCCCCACCAGCGTGCCGGTGAGGCTCTTCCCCATCGACCAGCTCTCCAGCGGCGTGTGGATGCCGATCCCCGGCGCGTAGCGCTCACCGATGATGCGCCCCT
>JBILKP010000393.1:0-2614 GCA_044376625.1 Gemmatimonas sp.
GTCGCTGGGCTTGCTGGAGCCGCCGTGTCCGATGTTGTCGGGGAGGATGATGTAATGGCGGCTGCTGTCCAGCAGCTGCCCGGGGCCGAACAGCTCGCCGGCATAACTCGGGGTGAGGAAGCCTCGTCCGCTCCCGCCGGTGCCGTGCAGGATGAGCACGGCGTTGCGCACCACCCCGGCGGCATCGCGCTCGGGGCGCCCCAGCGTGGTGTAGTGCAGGCGCAGCGAGTCCAGCCGCTCCCCCGAGGCGAAGCGGACGTTGCGGAAGAGGGCGTCCCCCTGGGTGCCGGCACGCGCCCAGGGGTTCCCCTGGGCCTGTGCCGGACGGGTGGACGGGGCGGACAGGGCAAGGAGGGCCACCGTCAGGGCGGCGGCGCGGGAGGCACGCGGAAGGGTCATCCTGCAATTTACCCGGAGGATCCACCGCTGCCCCTCACCGGAGACCCCATGTCCCGCGCCGTGCCCCCCATGCTCCGCCGTGCCGCCGCGCTGGCGCTGCTCGCCGCCTTGGCGACGCCCCCGCTGGCCGCGCAGGAGCGCCCCGCCGTGTCCATCTCCGTGGCGCCGGGCCCACTCCCCTGGCAGCCGGTGGGGACCTTCTCCATCCTGGGCTACGACCCGGCCACCGGCGAGGTGGGGGGCGCGGTGCAGTCGCGCGTCTTTTCGGTGGGGAACGGCGTGCTGTGGGCCGAGGCCGGCGTGGGGGTGGTGGCCACGCAGGCCATCGTGGACGTGAGCTACGGACCGCAGGCCCTGGCGCTGCTGCGCGAGGGGAAGAGCCCGGCGGAGGTGGTGAAGACCGTGTGGGAGCGCGACCCCGACCCGCGCCCGCAGGACTGGACCAAGTACGGGCGGCAGTTTGCGGTGATTGACGCCCAGGGGCGCGTGGCCGCCTACACCGGCCCCAAGGCCTCGGCGTATGCCGGCGACCGGCAGGGGGCCTACAGCACCGCGCAGGGGAACATCCTCGCCGGCGAGGCGGTGGTGACCGAGATGGTGCGCGCCTTCGAGGCGACCAGCGGGCACCTGTCGCTGCGGCTGCTGGCGGCGCTGGAGGCCGGGCAGGCGGCGGGCGGGGACACCCGCGGGATGCAGTCGGCCGCGATGGTGGTGGTGAAGAAGGGGGGCGGCGTGTGGCTCAACAACGACGCCGTGCTGCGGCTGCAGGTGGATGACCACCCCGAGCCCATCGCCGAGCTGCGGCGGCTGGTGGAGAAGGCGGCACAGCAGCGGCGCCCGCGTGCCGGCGGTGCGACGGCGACGACCCCCGCCCCGGCGCCAGCGGGGCCGCGCACCTCGCACGTGGTGCTCATCATGACCGACGGGCTCAGGTGGCAGGAGCTGTTTGCGGGCGCGCAGGCGTCGCTCGTGGGGAAGGCCGGGCGCGTGGCCGACACCACCGCGCTGCGCCGCGACTTCTGGCGCGACACGCCGGCCGCGCGCCGCGCGGCGCTGCTGCCGTTCCTGTGGGGAACCGTGGCCGCGCAGGGGCAGCTGTTCGGCGACACCGCCTCGCGCAGCCCGGTCGCGCTCCTCAACCCGCTGCAGTTCTCCTACCCCGGCTATCACGAGGCGTTTGCGGGGTGGTATGACCCGCGCATCGACAGCAACAACCACCCGCCCAACCCCAACACCACGGTGCTGGAGTGGATCCACCAGGACCCGGCGTACCGGGGCCAGGTGGCGGCGTGGGGCACGTGGAATGCCTTCCGTCGCATCCTCAACCCGGCGCGCAGCGGGATCCCCGTGCACGACGGGTGGGACCGCGGGCTCCCGCGGATGGTGGCGGCCACGCACCCCACGCTGGCGCAGCTGTACGGCACGGCCTCGCAGCTGTGGCCCGACGTGGCGCTGGACGCGCTCATGCACCAATCGCTGCTGGCGGGGCTGGCGCGCGAGGTGCCGCGGGTGCTGTTCGTGGGGTACGGCGAGACCGACGAGTGGGCGCACGCGGGGCGCTACGACCTGTACCTGCGCGCCGCGCGGCAGTGGGACGCCTACGTGGCCGAGCTGTGGGCGCGCTACCAGGCGGACCCGCGCACGCGCGGGCGCACGACGTTCGTGCTCACCACCGACCACGGGCGGGGGGAGGGCGCCGAGTGGACCGACCACGGGAAAGATGTGACGGGGGCCGGCGGAGCGTGGATTGCGGTGCTGGGCCCTGACACGCCCCCCACCGGGGTGCGTGTGAACACGCCGGCGCGGCAGGGGCAGGTGGCGGCCACCATCGCCGCGCTGCTGGGGAAGGATTGGGTGCGCGCCGAGCCGCGCGCGGCGGCGCCCCTGCCGGTGTTCCGGTAGGAGCGCCGCCGGGGCGCGGTCAGGGGACCGTCACGCCGGCTGCCTGCAGCGCGCCCTTGAGCGCCGGCAGCTGCGTGGCACGCACCGCCGCCACGGCCTTGGCCTGCCCATCCAGTTCGCCGGTGAGCGCCTGCAGCGCGCTGCGCCGCGCCGGGGTCACGGGGAAGGTGGCGTTGAGCACGCCGGCCAGCTGCTGCAGCCGGGCGCTGAAGGGGGCGCCCGTCGGCACCGCCCCGCCGTTGTCCTCCTCCTCCATGGTGGGGGGACGCCGCGGCCCCGCCGGGCCCAGGGCCCGCTGGACCGCGCCCAGCGC
>JBILKP010000394.1:0-2595 GCA_044376625.1 Gemmatimonas sp.
CCGCCCCCGGGGGGACCTCGTGCGGCAGCGGACCACCCCGTATGTTCCGGCCACCCCGACCGGCTCTCCCTCCTGCCGCGTCGGCCGCCAGCGCCGGCCCGGGGCGATGTCGCCCTGCCGGTGCCGCGCGCCCCACCCCCTCCGAGGCGATCCCGTGACCAGCCCGACGCTGATCCTCGACCACGTCTACCAGAAGGAATCCGCCCTGGGCGACCAGGTGTACCTGACCCAGCCAGTTGGCGGCGGACGCACGGTGGACTACACCTGGCGGCAGGTGATGGACCAGGCGCGGCGGATGGCCGCCCACCTGCAGGGGCTCGGGCTGCAGCGCGGCGACCGCGTGGCCATGCTCTCCAAGAACTGCGCCCACTTCTTCATCGCCGAGCTGGCGATCTGGATGGGCGGCTTCACCACGGTGGCCATCTTCCCCACCGAAAAGGCCGACACCATCGCCTACATCCTCGAGCACAGCGAGGCCAAGGCGGTGTTCATCGGCAAGCTCGATCCGGGGTGGGACCGGCAGCTGCCGGGGATCCCCGACACGCTCCCCCGCCTCACCTTCCCGCTGGCCCCCGACACCCCCGGGGCCCGCTGGGACGAGATCATCGCCGCCACCGCCCCCCTGGAGGGGCGCCCCGCCCGCGCGGCCGACGACCTGGCCCTCCTTCTCTACACCAGCGGCTCCACCGGCACCCCCAAGGGGGTGATGCACGACTTCCGGCACATCACCGCCGCCGCCGAGGGGATCGTGCGCGGCGTGGGGTTCACCGCGCAGGACCGCGCGCTGTCGTACCTGCCGCTGGCCCATGTCTTCGAGCGCGCCTACATCGAGTGCGCCTCGTTCGTCGCGGGCGGCCACATCTTCTTCGCGGACTCGCTGGACACCTTCGTGGCCGACATCCAGCGCGCGCGCCCCACGATCTTCATCTCGGTGCCGCGCCTCTGGCTCAAGTTCCAGCAGGGCGTCTTCGCCAAGATGCCCGCGAAGAAGCTGGACCGCCTGCTGGGGATCCCGCTCCTGGGGCGGATCGTGGCGAAGAAGGTGCTCACCGGCCTGGGGCTGGACCAGGTGCGCCTGGCCGGTTCCGGCTCCGCGCCCATCCCCGCGGAGCTCATCACCTGGTACCGCCGCCTCGGGCTCAACCTGCTCGAGGGGTACGCCATGAGCGAGGACTTCGCCTACAGCCACCTCTCCACCGCCGAGCACAACCTGCCC
The DNA here is from genome assembly GCA_044376625.1 of Gemmatimonas sp. Lineage (GTDB taxonomy): Bacteria > Gemmatimonadota > Gemmatimonadetes > Gemmatimonadales > Gemmatimonadaceae > Gemmatimonas. Next base: position 1,217 of record JBILKP010000394.1, read on the forward strand.
GGCTACGTGGGCGTTCCCTACCCCGACGTGCAGGTGCGCCTCAGCGACGAGGGGGAGATCCTCATCAAGTCGCCGGGGCGCATGGTGGGGTACTACAAGCTCCCCGAGCTCTCGGCGCAGTCGTTCACCGCCGACGGCTTCTTCCACACCGGCGACCGCGGCGAGCGGCGCCCCGACGGGCTGCTCAAGATCACCGGGCGCGTGAAGGAGCTGTTCAAGACCGCCAAGGGGAAGTACATCGCGCCGGCGCCCATCGAGAACTACATCAACGAGCACGAGGCGATCGAGCTCTCCTGCGTGTCGGGGGTGGGGCAGCCCGCGGCCTACGCGCTGGTGGTGCTCGCCGAGCACCTGCGGCCCAGGGTCCACGACCCCGCGGTGCGCGCGGAGGTCGAGGCAGCCCTGGGCGAGTGGCTCAAGACGGTCAATCGCCACGTCACCGAGTACGAGCGGCTGCAGCTGTTCGTCGTGGTGGCGGAGCCGTGGTCCATCGAGGCGGGGACGCTCACGCCGACGATGAAGATCAAGCGGTCGCGCATCGAGGAGATGGCCGCGCCGCACCTCGAGGCGTGGTACGCGGCGGGGACGCCGGTCCTCTGGCAGTGAGGCGGCGCTGACCCGCGGGGGGGACGGCCACCGGGCCGTCCCCCCCGCGCGCATCGCTACCCGATGGTGAACCCCAGGCGCACGGTGCGCCCTGCCTGCGGCAACCCGCACTTGTCGTACAGCGCCCGGTCCAGCGCGTTGTCCAGCTGCAGCAGCGCGCGCAGGCGCAGCCCCCCGCGGTGCAGCCACCGCCGCTCCACCCCCACGTCGGCGGTGGCCGCCCCCCCCTGCGTGTCCAGCCGCCCCGTGTCGGGGTTGGTGCACCGCGTGGCCCCCAACGCCCGCACCCGCCCCTGCAGCTCCACGCCGCGCTCCAGCGTCCAGCTGGCCAGCACCGATCCATAGCGCGCGGGCAGGTCCTCGGGCTCGCGCTGCGTGGGGTCGGCGATGGTGCGGTCGGTGATCCGCGCGTGCTGCACCACCAGGTCGCCGCGCAGCGACGCCGCACCGCGCGTTACCCCCGCCGTGAACTCCACGCCGCGGCTGTCCAGCCGGTCGCGGTTCACGCGGTAGAAGCGGCGGTCGGGGAGCGTGGTGCGCACCACCGCATCCTCCAGCCGCGACGTGAACAGCGTGAGCTGGCCGTCAACGGCCCCGCGCGCCACCGTGACCCCCACTTCGCCCTGCCGCGAGGTCTCCGGACGCAGCGCGGGGTTGGGGACGAAGCGGTTGAGCGCCCCCACGTACAGCTCGCGCAGCGACGGGAAGCGGCGCCGGGTGCTGGTGCTGGCGTGCAGCCGCACCCCCTGCTGGGGCAGCAGCCAGGTGGCGCC
>JBILKP010000395.1:0-2585 GCA_044376625.1 Gemmatimonas sp.
ATGGCGCGCCGCCACCCTGGCACACAGCGCGGCGCCCCCGGGGCCCGTGACGGCATCGTGGGCGGCCAGCAGCAGCCCGTCATAGGAGACCTGTTCGCGCGACCGCTCCCGCACCTCTGCCACGGCGCGGTCCACCAGCGCCATCAGGGGCGCTCGCGGATCATCGCCCTGAGCGTCCGGGATCCGCTGCGCCATGGGGTTGGCCAGGGCGCGCTTCACGAACTTCACCAGATCGCCCGCACTCGTGCTGACGGCCCCACCCATCAGCGCCTGGTGCACCAGCAGGTCGTTGATCACCTCGGCCACCAGGGCGTCGTGGCGCCCCGGGCGATCCTCCAGCTGCACCGCACGTCCGGCCAGCTGCAGGACACGGTGGCAGATGCCGTGGATGGTGCCGATGGTGGCCGAGTCGAAATCCGCCACCGCCATGCGGGCGCTCGCATGCCGTGGAGCCAGCTCCGCGAGCTCCTTCCGGATCCGCTCGCGCAGCTCCTGCGCCGCGGCACGGGTGAAGGTGGTGACCAGCAGCTGGCCAATGGGAAGCCCCCGTTCCACCACGAAGCGGGTGACCAGGCGGCTGACGGTGTAGGTCTTGCCGGTGCCGGCGCTGGCCTCGAGTCGGAGCCGTCCCGCGGGGAGCGGTCCGGACAGGTCGAACTGTGGTGTGGTCATCGGCGGGTCACCCCTTCCCCTGGCGCGTCCGACCGGCCGTGGCGGCCCGGCAATTCCCCACGGCGGGCAGCTGCCGCCGCGCCTCGAAGAACGCCGTGAGGAAGCGCTCTTCTGCGCCTCCCCGCGGGAACACGTCATTCAGTCGAGGGGTGGTTCCGTAGAGCCGCACCTCACCTGAGAACTCCTTGGCCCGTGATGCCCACCAGGCCAGCTTGCCGGCAGCCTGGCCCCGGCCCAGGGTGACCAGCGTCTCGCCGGTGCCCCCGAAGAGCGGACGCGGCGCTCCCAGCGCCTCGCGATACAGCATCACCAGGCGGTCCAGCAGTGCCGCGTAGTACCCGGGTTCGCGGGGAGGCGCGTTGCCCTTGGTGGCGAAGGTCTTCCCGGGGTTCGAGTCGTGCTCGCCAATCCACCATGAGGCAACGGGACGCCCGTCCTCCACCGCCGCCACCGCCAGCAGCTCCAACTGCTGGCGGAGCTGTTGGCCCTCGTTGTGCCGCACCACATCCACGCGCACGAGGTCGAGGGCACCGTCCGCTCCGGTGTGGGCGCCTCCGACCACGCCCTGCAGTCGCATGCCGCAGGCCAGCGGGAGCTCAATCCCGACGCGCGTGCCCCCATCCATGGGCCTCGCCTTGCTGCGGCACTGGAAGCGCAGCTCCTCGACCAGCGCCTGCATTTCGGCGAGGGCCTCCTCGCCCCGCTGCCCCGGAGGGAGCACCCCCTCCCGTTGCAGGGCGGTGCGCCACGCAGGAGCCTCGCGTTGCATGGCGCCCGCATCGTCACGCCATGGGGCCACACGTTCCAGCAGCGCCGCCGCCGCCTTCACTCGCGTGCGCTTGGGCAGCTCGAGCGGGATCACCGCCGCCGCCTCCTCCGCCCCCTCGTACACGTCGATCCCGGCCGTTCGCTTCACGTACAGGCGCAGGGGGTCCTCCAGGAAGGTGGCCAGGTCGTCCAGCGTCACCACCGGTTCCGTGGCGGGGTCGCCGGTTGCCACCACGTCAGCCATGCGCACGGCCGGTGCCGGCCGGGTGCTGCGGAGCATGAAGGCCACCGCCTCCCGCTGCCGCTCCAGGTGCCCGAACGCTCCGGCGCACTCCAGCGCCCCCGGCGTGAAGGTCTTCGCATCGATGGCATGACGCGGGTGGTTCACCTGCACATGGTCCAGCGCCACCCCCGCCACCGGCAGCAGCTCCCGCAGCTCGGCCAGCGGCGCGATGGCGGGGACCTCCTTCCCCGAGCGCACGTCGTGCGCCGAGTACGTCACGATGAGCCGATCGCGCGCGGCCAGCACGGTCTCCAGCAGCGCCTGGCGCTGCTCCCCGGCCGGGTCGGGGTCTCCCAGCAGCGGCTGCTCGCGCAGCAGGTCGGCCCCGTCACTCTCGCCACCCACCAGCGCCCCCTCGTCGAGCCCCGCCAGGCACACCACCCGGTACGGCACGCCGCGCAGCGGCACCAGCGACGTGGCGGTGATGGCGCCCCCCCGCAACACCACATGCCCGGGCGCCCCCGCCAGCCGCTCGCGCAGCAGCGGGTGCCAGTCGGCAAAGGGCACGGCCACCTCACAGCCGGCCGACTCCGCGGCCAGCGCCTGCAGCATCCCCAGCGTGGCCGCCAGCTGCGGCTGCTCCTGCCGCGTGACCGCGCAGGTGGCCTCCACCGCCCGGTGCAGCAGGTCGCACCACGCGCCCACGGGGCGCACCCCGCCGTGCAGTGCCTCGGCCAGCGTGGTGACCTCCCCCAGCAGCGACAGCAGCGCCCCCATGGCGGGGAGGCTCTCCACATCCACCCCCGGGAGCGGCACCACGCCGCCGGGGACGCCCTCGCGCGCGCCCCCCGCGGGTACGTCCGGGAGGAGGGCCCCCAGCACCAGCCGCCGCGCCGCATGCGCCCAGCTGTGCCCCTCGTAG
>JBILKP010000016.1:0-24085 GCA_044376625.1 Gemmatimonas sp.
CCGGCGCCAGCGCGCGCTCCTGCGCCTCCAGCGGCAGGGTGCCGTGCAGCAGGTGCACCGCGGCGCGATGCCGGCCCACCGCGTCGTCCTCCTCCAGCAGCGCCGCCACGCGTCGCTGCTCCGCCGCGCCGGGGAGAAACACCAGCACGTCCCCCTCGTGGGCGCCCAGCGCCTCGCGCACCACGCGCGCCACCGCGCGCTCGGGGCGCTCGTCGCGGCGCGGCGGACGGTGGTGCGTTTCAATGGGGAACATCCGCCCCGCGCTGCGCACCACCGGCGCGGGACCGTCGGCATCGGCCAGCAGCGCCGCCACCGCGCTCCCGTCCAGCGTGGCCGACATCACCAGCACGCGCAGGTCGGGGCGCAGCGCCTGCTGGCTCTCCAGCACCAGCGCCAGCGCCAGGTCGCCGTGCAGGCTGCGCTCGTGGAACTCGTCCAGCAGCACCGCGCCCACCTCCTCCAGCGCGGGGTCGTCGGCCAGCAGCCGCGCCAGCACCCCCTCGGTCACCACCTCCACGCGCGTGCGCGCCGACACGCGCGTGTCCCCGCGCACGCGGTACCCCACCGTCTCCCCGGGGCGCTCGCCGCGCTGCGCGGCCATGTAGTGCGCGGCCGTGCGCGCGGCCAGGCGGCGCGGCTCCAGCATCACCACGCGCCGCCCCGCCAGCCACGGCGCCTCCAGCAGCGCCAGCGGCACGCGCGTGGTCTTCCCCGCGCCGGGAGGCGCCTCCAGCACCGCCACCGACCGCGCCGCCAGCGCGTCCTGCAGCGCCGGGAGCGCCTCGTCGATGGGGAGGGGGCGGCCGCTCACTCCCGGCGGCGCCCCGGGGCGCCATCCAGCGCCTGCTGCAGCCACTGCAGCGCGCGCTCCAGCACCTCGTCGCGCCCCACCCGCACGCCGCGCACGGTGCGCTCCGCCGCCACCTGCGGCGGGATCCCCACGCGCTGCACCGCCGCGCCATCAGGGCGCCGCCACTCGGCCAGCGGCACGGTCACCGTCAGCCCCCCCGGCAGCGCCACCGGCATCACCTCCGACGGCGATCCCGCGCTGGGCGACCCCACGAAGGTGGCCCCCGCCAGCCCCTCCAGCCGCAGCGCCAGGCGCTCCATGGCCCCCTGCGTGCGCGCGTCGATCAGCGCCACCACGCGCGCCGCCGGCGCCCCCGGGGCGTCGGCCATAGCCGGCAGCGCCACCTCCAGCGGCCGCACCTCGCGCAGCTCGGCGCACTGCTGCGACGCCTCGCGCCACGCCGGTGCCAGGCAGGGGCGGCGCTGCCATCGCACCACCTCGCGCGCCACCACGCCGCGCACCGGCGCAGCGCGCGGCACGAGCGCCGCCACCACCGCGTCCAGCGCGGCGGCGCCCACCGGCTCCGGCAGGTGGCCGCGCAGGTCCAGCACCACCCCGCGCGCCCCACGCGCGCCCGCCAGCAGGGCGCGCACCGAGTCCAGCGGCAGCCGCTCCACATCCACGTAGGTGATGCCGGGCGCCGGCACGCGCACCGCCGGCTGCAGCGGCCGCTCTCCCCGCGGCAGCTGCGCGCGGTACTCGGCGCGCCGCGGCACATCCAGTTGCCGTTCGCGCCCCGACGCCTCGCGCAGCCGGAACAGCGCGCGCCCCGGCGGCCCCTCGGGGAGGCGCCGCAGGAGCCGCTCCTCGCGCACCCCCGGATTGGGGGCCGACAGGTCGCGGCGATGCTCCGTCAGCCACGCCGGCAGCGGGAACCCGTCGGCCGCCGTGACCTCCTGCCCCTCCACGATCCCCAGCGCGCGCACGGCCTCGTCGCGCACCACGGCCGTCACCAGCGGCACCCCCTGCACCGCCTCCACCCGGAACGGCGCCCACGCGCCCCCGGCCAGCGCGTCGGCGGCGGCGCCGGCCAGCGTCACCTGCCCGTCATCGAAGGTCGCCACCATGCCGCGCAGCGCGGCGGCGTACTCGGTGGGGTTGCGCGCGCCCTCCAGCAGCGGGATGGCCCGGACCCACCCCTCGTCCACGTCCTCGTCCATCTGGTCGCGATGGGCGTGGCGCGTGCGCAGCGCGGCCCACACGCGCGCGCCCGCCAGCACGCGGGCCCCCAGGAAGGGGTACGGCTCGGCGTCGTAATAGCGCGGCAGCGCCGCCGTGGCCGACACCGGCGGCACGGGGCGGGCGGGCCACGGCCCCGTACGCCGCACCCACGCCAGCGCCGCACGCAGCGCCGGCGCGCTGTCGGCGGGCACCCCCGCCCCCCCGCGCGCGACCACGGTGTCCACGGGAATCCCGGTGCTCCCGTCCCCGTGCCACAGCTCCCCCAGCCGCACGCGCACCGCCACCCCGGGGCCCACGGGGACCACCACGCTCTGCACCTGCCGGTCGTCGCGCACCCCCTCCTCGGCCACCAGCACCGCCTGCCGGCTCCCCACCAGCGCCAGCAGCGCCGGCGGCACCACCGAGGCGGTGTTGGCCACCAGCACCACCCGCCGCGGCGCCCCGCCCACCGCCGTCAGCAGCGCCCCGTCGGGGTGCGCCCATCCGTCCTCCGGCGCCGCCACGCCCTCCACGGTGCGCGCGCCCCCCACCACCCGCTGGCGTTCCACCGGCAGCCGGGTGGGGCGCCACGCCAGCGCCGACGCCACCCCGGTGCGCGCCACGAACTGCGTGAACGCCTCCGACCAGGCGTCCGGCGTCTCCCCCGTGCCGCCGCGCACATCCAGCACCACGCGAGTCGCGCCGCGGCGCAGCGCCTCCATCACCCGGGCCTCGGCGTCGGCGCTGTAGGCCGGGGCCGGCGGCAGGCGCAGCATGAGCACGCTGTCGGCGTCGCGGGTGACCGCCACCCCCTCGGGAGCCGGAGGCGGCGGCGGGGCGCCCTCCTGTTCCACCCGCGTGAGCGGGTCGCCAATGGCGCGCAGCAGCCGCACGTAGGCGTCGGCCAGCGCGCCCGGGGTGGATGCCACGCGCACGCGCGTCACGGCACGGACAAACGCCGAGTCCCATGCCACGCGCCCCGACGCCACCGCCGGGTGGTGCGCCGCAACCAGCTGCCACACGAAGGCCAGCTGCTGCAGGCGCGCCACGCCGGCCGCGTCCGAGGGCACCGGGTCGGGCTCGGGCTCCTGCGGGTCGGCGGGCGCCGGCGCGCGCGGGGCGTGCGGCGGCTCAAGCGGCGGCGGGGGCACCGGGGTTCCACCGCCGCCCCCCCATCCCGCGCGCAGGGCGCCCGAACAGCCGGCCGCCACCAGGAGCCCGGCCACCGCAGCCGCCCGCGGGGCCATCCGAAGGAGAGAGGCGTGGGACATATTGCGTCAATTCTACCACACCCACCCGACCTCCCCGGCATGACCGACCGCCTCTACTACGCCGACGCTGGCGTGCTCCACTTTGACGCCACCGTGACCGGCGTGTCCGCCGATGGCCGCCAGCTGGTGCTGGACCGGTCGGCGTTCTATCCCACCTCGGGGGGGCAGCCGCACGACACCGGCGTGCTGGCGGGGGTGGCCGTGGTGGACGTCACCGAGGCGGACGGGGTGGGGGACGCCGATGGGGCGGTGGTGCACCACCTGGCGGCCCCGTACGGCGGGGCGGTGGGGGACCGCGTGACCGGCGCGGTGGACGGCGCGCGTCGCCTGGACCACCAGCAGCAGCACAGCGGGCAGCACCTGCTCTCGGCGCTGGCCGAGGATCGGTTCGGGTGGCGCACCGTGGGGATGCACATCGGGGCGGCGGGGTGCACGGTGGACCTGGACACCGCCGGGGTGGGGGACGAGGCGCTGGCGACGCTGGAGGCGCAGGTGAACGACGCGGTGGCGGCGGCGCTGCCGGTGTCCGTGTCGTTCGAGGCGGCGGCCACGGCCACGGGGCTGCGCAAGCCCAGCGCCCGCGGGGGGACGCTGCGCATCGTGACCATCGCCGGGGTGGACCGCAACGCCTGCGGCGGCACGCACGTGGCGCACAGCGCGCAGGTGGGGCTGGTGCGGCTCCTGCGCGGCGAGGGGATTCGCGGCGGCACGCGGGTGCACTTCCTGTGCGGCACACGGGCCCTGCGGCAGGCGCGGCAGGCGCACGCCTGGCTGCACGAGGCCGCGCGCACGCTGTCGGCCGGGGTGGAGGAGCTCCCCGGGGTGGTGGCCCGGCAGGCGGATCGGCTGGTGGCGCAGGAGCGGGAGCTCACGCGGCTGCGCGAGACGCTGGGGGCGCACGAGGCGCGGCTGCTGCATGCCACCGCGGCGCCGGACGCCGACGGGGTGCGGCGGCTGGTGTACGAGGTGCAGGGGGGGGTGAAGGCGCACGAGCCGCTCGCGCGCGCCGCGGCGGCGCTGCCGGGGTGCGCGCTGCTGCTGCTCAGCCACGACACGGGCGGGGTGCTGCTGGCCGCGTCGGCGGACAGCGGCGTGGACGCGGGGGCACTGCTCAAGGGGGCGCTGGCGGCGCACGGGGGGCGTGGCGGCGGGACGCCGCGGCTGGCGCAGGGGGCGCTGCCAGCGGGCGCGCCGCTGCTGCCGCTGCTGGGGGCGCTGGGGTTTGGGGGCGGCTGACGGGGGGCTGGGGGCGCGGGGGCGGGGACCCATTCGTCCCCGGTTTCCGGTAGATTGACAGGCTGGGCCGCGCCGGAACCGCGGGCGGCCCGGACACCCCGAGACGGCGCCGGTGGCGGCGCCCCAGGAGCCCTGTTTCGTGCCTGCAGACACCCCGGTCGTGACCGACCCGGTCCACCTGGCCATTGATTCCATCCGCACGCTGGCCATGGACGCCGTCCAGGCCGCGGAGTCGGGGCACCCCGGCACCCCCATGGCGCTGGCCCCGCTGGCCTATGCGCTGTACGCGCGCCACCTGCGGCACGACCCCACCGCCCCGCACTGGATGGACCGCGACCGGTTCGTGCTGTCGGTGGGGCATGCGTCCATGCTGCTGTACGGGGCGCTGCACCTGTCCGGGTACGACCTGCCGCTGGAGGAGCTGCGCCGCTTCCGGCAGTGGGGGAGCCGCACGGCGGGGCACCCCGAGGTGCACCACACCCCCGGGGTGGAGACCACCACCGGGCCGCTGGGGCAGGGGATCGGCAACGCGGTGGGGATGGCGCTGGCCGAGTCGATGCTGGCCGCCGCGTTCAACCGCCCGGGGCACGCCATCGTCGACCACTACACGTACTTCATTGCCGGCGACGGCTGCCTGATGGAGGGGATCTCGCACGAGGCCGCCTCCTTCGCCGGGCACCACCGGCTGGGGAAGCTGATCGGCTTCTTCGACGACAACGGCATCACCATCGACGGCAGCACGGCGCTGTCGTGCAGCGACGACGCGGCGCAGCGGTTTGCGGCGCTGGGGTGGCAGGTGCTGCACGTGGCCGACGTGAACGACCTGGCGTCGCTGGACGCGGCCATCGCCGCGGCCAAGGCCGACACCGAGCGCCCCACGCTGGTGATCACCAAGACGCACATCGGCTACGGCTCCCCCAACCGGCAGGACAGCGCCAAGGCGCACGGCGAGCCGCTGGGCGCGGCGGAGATCGCGCTCACCAAGGCGGCATACGGGTGGCCGGGGACGGAGCCGTTCTTCGTCCCCGAGGCGGCGCGGGCACACTGGCAGGCGCAGGTGGCCGAGCGCGCGCAGGCGCACGCCGACTGGCGCACGCGGTGGGCGGCGTACGCGGCGGCGCACCCCGCGCTGGCGGCGGAGCTGGAGCGGCGGATGCGCGGCGAGCTCCCGGCGGGGGTGGAGGCGGCGCTGCCGGTGTTTGACGAGAAGACGGGGAGCGTGGCCAGCCGCGCGGCCAGCGGCGTGGTGCTCAACGCGCTGGCGCCGGTGCTCCCCGAGCTGGTGGGCGGGTCGGCCGACCTCTCGGGGTCCAACCTCACCGTGGTGAAGGGCGCGCCGGTGCGCTCGGCCGCGGAGCCCGGCGGGCGCAACCTGCACTACGGCATCCGCGAGCACGGGATGGGGGCCATCATGAACGGGATGGGGCTGCACGGCGGCTTCATCCCGTACGGCGGCACCTTCCTGGTGTTCAGCGACTACATGCGCCCGGCCATCCGGTTGGCGGCGCTGATGGGGGTGCACGCCGTCTACGTGTTCACGCACGACTCCATCGGGCTGGGGGAGGACGGACCCACGCACCAGCCGGTGGAGCACCTGGCGGCGCTGCGGTGCATCCCCAACCTGCTGGTGCTGCGCCCGGCCGACGCCGACGAGGTGGCGGCGGCGTGGCAGGTGGCGGTGACGCACCGGAGCGGCCCGGTGGCGCTGGTGCTCACGCGGCAGAAGCTGCCGTGGCTGGGGGCGCCGGCGCGCGCACACGCGGGGGTGCCGCAGGGCGCCTACGTGGTGGCGGAGGCAGAAGGGGGCGCGCCGCAGGTGGTGCTGCTGGCCACCGGCTCCGAGGTGGAGGTGGCGCTGGGGGCGCAGCAGCTGCTGGCGGCGCAGGGGACGCGGGCGCGCGTGGTGAGCTGCCCGTCGCTGGAGCGGCTGGCGGCGCAGCCGGCGGCGGCGCGCAGCGCGCTGCTGCCGGCCGGGGTGCCGCGCGTGGCGGTGGAGGCGGCGCACAGCATGCCGTGGCACCGCTGGGTGGGAGACACGGGGGCCGTGGTGTCCATCGACCGCTTCGGGGCCAGCGCGCCGTACCAGGTGCTGTACCGCGAGTACGGGATCACGGCCGAGCGGGTGGCGGACGCGGCGCAGGCGGTGGTGACGGCGTAGGGCGCGCGTTCGCCGACGAGGAAACGGGGGGCCGGCCACGGTGGCTGGCCCCCCGCATCGTTCATGGGGGTGACACCCTCAGCAATGGGCGTGCGTTACCGCGCCCGCAGCCCCCGCCCCGACAGCGTCCCCGTGGGCGCCCCCTCGGCCACCGCCGCCACCCCGTTCACGAACACCCACCGCATCCCTTCCGCCAGCCGCGTGGGCTCGGTGTAGGTGGCCACGTCGCGGATCGTGGCCGGGTCAAACACGATCACGTCGGCGAATGCCCCGCCCCGCAGCACCCCGCGGTCGGCGATGCCGTAGGTGGCCGCCACCTGCCCGCTGGACGACTGGATCATCCGCGCCATGGTGATCACCGGCGTGTCCAGCACGTACTTCCGGATCTTCCGCGGATAGGTGCCGTACAGCCGCGGGTGCCCGTCCGAGCCGTCGGAGCTGGTCATCACGTGCGGGTCGCGCATGAAGGTGGCGATGTCGGCCTCCGTCATGTTGAACGACGCCACCGAGAGGTCAAACCCCTCCAGCACCATGGCCAGCGCCGTCTCCACCGCCGGGAGCCCCCGCTCGGCCGCCAGCTGGCGCAGCGTCTTCCCCAGCAGCCCCTGCGCGTTCACCCCGCCCCCCACCATCAGCAGCGTGCTGTCGCCACCGCGCCGCCGCAGGTTGTCGCGCATCTCCGCCAGGATCCGCGCGCGCGTGGCGGCGTCGGCGGCGCGTGCCGCCAGCGAGTCGCGCCCCCCCGCCTGCGCCCACCGCGGCAGCAGCGCCGCCGACAGCCCCGTCCCGCTGGCGGTCCAGGGATACTGGTCGGCGGTGACCACGCAGCCGCGCCCCCGGGCGCGCGCCATGATGTCCAGCACCGCCTGCGCCTGCCCCCACACGTCCACCCCCAGCGCCTTGATGTGCCCCACGTTGGCGGTGAGCCCCGACTCGCACCCGATGCGGATCGTCTCCTCCACCGACGCCAGCAGCCCGATGCCGTAGCTGCTCTCGTCGCGCTGGTGCGTGTCATACACGCCGCCAAAGGGCTTGGCCGCCGACACCACGGCGATCACCTCGGCGGTGGACGCGAAGCTCTGCGGCGCGTAGAAGAGCCCCGACCCCACGCCGTACGCCCCCTCGCGCAGCGCCCGCGTGACCAGCGCGCGCATGCTGTCCACCTGCGCCGGCGTGGCCGCCGCCGAGCTGTTCCCCAGCACCCGCTGCCGCACGGTGCCGAACCCCACCATGGCGTACACGTTGGTGCCCAACCCCAGCGCCTGCGACCGCCCCAGCACGTCGGCCACCTCCACGGGGCCACGTCCGTCGGCCCCCAGCGCCACGGTGGTGACCCCCTGCATCAGCGCCGAGCGGTGCTGGCGCCGCGCCTCCGACAGCCGCGGGAGCCCCTCGTAGCCGTGCGTGTGCGGGTCGATGAACCCGGGGGCCACGATGAGCCCGGTGGCGTCGATCCGGCGCGCGGCCGTGGTGCCGGGCGGCTCGGCGCCCACGAACACGATGCGGTCGCCGCGGATCCCCACCGCCGCCACGCGCCCCGCGCCCCCGGTGCCGTCGTACACGGTGCCACCGGTGATGAGCACGTCCAGCGCCGGGGCGCCCGGCGCCGCCTGCGCCGCCAGCGAAGAGAGGGGGGCGGCGGCGAGGCACAGCGCCGTGGCCCATCGCGCCCACGGCCGCGCGTCGGGGATCTGTCGGGGCCGGAGATTGGCTTGCATGTTGGGGAACCTATGCCCAATCCGCCGTTCCGTAAGCGCCGCCGGGCGCGCGCGAGCCGCCCATGAACGTCGTCATCATCGGCGGCGGGGTCATGGGCGCCGCCACCGCCTCGTTCCTGGCGCGCCGCCACGCCATCGCCCCGCTGGTCCTCGAGCGCGACGCCTCGTACGCGCGGGCCTCCAGCGCCCTCTCCGCCTGCGCCATCCGCCAGCAGTTCTCCACCGCCATCAACATCCGCCTGTCGCAGGAGAGCCTGTACTTCCTGCGGCGCGTGGGCGAGGAGCTGGCGGTGGGAGACGAGCGCCCGGGGATCGCGCTGGAGGAGCCGGGCTACCTGTACCTGGCCACCGAGGCGGGGGCGCCGGTGCTGCGCGCCAACCGCGCGGTGCAGGACGCGTGCGGTGCCCGCGTGGCGCTGCTGGACCCGGCCCAGCTGGCGCACCGCTTCCCCTGGCTGTCGACGGACGGGGTGGCGCTGGGGGCGCTGGGCGAGCGCTCGGCCACCAGCGGCGAGGGGTGGTTTGACGGCTACCGCCTGCTGCGCGCCTTCCGCGACCACGCGCAGGCGCACGGCGCGCGCTTCCGCGAGGCGGAGGCCACGGGGCTGGTGCGCGAGGGGCGCCGCGTCACCGGCGTGCGCACCGCCGACGGGGCGGTGCACCCGGCCGACGCGGTGGTGCTGGCCGCCGGCGCCTGGTCGGCGCGCGTGGCCGCGCTGGCGGGGTTCGACCTGCCGGTGCGCGCCCGCAAGCGCGACGTGTTCGTGGTACAGACGCAGGCGCTGCTGCCGCACTGCCCGCTGGTGATCGACCCCAGCGGCTTCTGGTTCCGCCCCGAGGGGGCCGCGGGGCGCTTCCTGTGCGGCGCGCCCCCGGCCCCCGGGGAGGACCACGACGACGCGCCGCTGGAGCAGGTGGACCATGCGCGCTTCACCGACTGGATCTGGCCGCGGATGGCCGCGCGCGTGCCGGCCTTTGACGCGCTGCGCGTGACCGGGGCGTGGGCGGGGTACTACGAGTACAACACGGTGGACCAGAACGGGCTGGTGGGGTGGCTCCCCGGCACCGACAACCTGGCGGTGGCCACCGGCTTCTCGGGGCACGGGCTGCAGCAGGCGCCCGCCGTGGGGCGCGGCGTGGCGGAGCTGCTGGCCACGGGGGCGTACCAGTCGCTGGACCTGTCGCCGCTGGGGGTGGAGCGGCTGGTGGAGGGGCGGCCGCTGCGCGAGCGGAATATCATTTGACGGCGCGCGCGGGGGTGGTCCCCGCGGCGCGTCCTCACCTTCCGCACGCCCCGCCATGCCCCGTCATGCCGCCCCGTCCCCCCGCGGCCCCGCCGCCCTGGGCCCCTATTCGCACGCCATCTGGGCGGGCGACCTGCTGTACTGCTCGGGGCAGACGCCCATCGACCCGGCCACCAACCAGCTGGTGACGGGCGACGTGGAGACGCAGACGCACCGCGTCTTCGACAACCTGCAGGCGGTGGTCGAAGACGCGGGGCTCACCATGGACCACGTGGTGAAGTGCAACGTGTACCTGGTGGACATGGCCGATTTCCCGGCCATGAACCGCGCGTACCAGGCGCGCTTTGCGGCGCCCTTCCCCGCGCGCACCACGGTGGCCGTGGCCGGGCTGCCGCTGGGGGCGCGCGTGGAGATCGCGCTGGTGGCGCGGAAGGCCGAGGGGTGAGGGGGGGAGGGGGTAGGTGTCGTTGAGGTGGTGGTTGGAGTTGGAGTTGCCGTGGCAGTTCAACTGCAACTGCAACTGCAACCACAACCGCAACTCCAACCACAACTGCAACTTCCACCTCCCCACCTACCCCCTCGTCCGTTACCGCCCCAGCGTCACCCCGGCGCCCGCCAGCAGCGCCCGCATCGCCTCCACCCGCGGCGCAAAGGCCGCCGCGTCGGCGATGGCCCGCTCCACATCGGCCTTGGCCGACGCGGCCTGCTGCACGGTCCACGCGCTGGGCACCTCCCAGCTGGCCACCACCAGCCCCTTGATGGTGGTCAGCCGCGTGAGCGGGCTCCCCTGGGGGGCCCCACCCTGCTGTCCACCGGCGGGGGCCTCCCCCTCGGCCGCGGGGGCGCCGCCGCCAAAGCCGCCACCAAGGCCGCCGGCCGTCAGCCGCCCGCGCACGGCGTCGAAGTCGCGCCGGAACGCCGCCCACTGGCTCTTCACGCTATCGGGGACCGCCGCCCCCAGCGAGTCCGCCTTGGCCCCCGCCGCGCGCACCGCCCCCTGCAGCGCGTTCAGCGGCGCCACCGCCGCCGCCGCCTTGGCGTGCGTCTCGTGCAGCCCCTGCGCCAGCGCCTGCCACGCGGCGCGCTCCGCGGCGGTGAGCGCCACCTTGGGGTCCATCACGATGGTGAGCGGCTTGCTGGCCACCAACGCGCCACCGGCCACCAGCTCCACCGTGTAGGTCCCCGGCAGCACCTGCGGCCCCTGCCCGGCGCCACCACCAAAGCGCCCGAAGCCGCCACCACCGCCGCCGGTGCCACCGGCCGGCGCGCACGGGTTCTCCGGCTGGTACCCCACCTCGGGGAGCGGCTCGGGAACGCCGGCCACTGGCCGGCGCGTCGCCGGCGGCGTGAGCCCGGGGCGCGCGCCCGCGGGCCCCGCCGGCGCCTCGGCCACCGGCGTCACGCGGTGGTCCCAGCACACCGCCTGGATCCCCGCCACGTTCCGCGCGTCGGGCACCGGCAGCTCGCGCACCAGCGCGCCGCCGGCGTCGCGGATGCGCAGCAGCGGTGACACGGCCGGCTTCTTCAGGTGGAACGGCAGCACCGCCTCGGTGGGCGGGTTCTCGCCGGTGAAGAACTGGTGCCCCCAGAACTCGTCGTTGCGGTCGTCCTTCCCCTTCCACTGCAGCGACGGCCCAGGGGTGAACAGCGCCGCGTCGGCCTTCTGCGCCGCCGCATACTCCTGGATGGGCGCCAGGTGGTCCAGGATCCACAGCGCGCGGCCGTGCGTGGCCACCAGCAGCGCGTTGTCGCGCGGGTGGATGGTGAGCTCGTCCACGCGCACGTCGGGGAAGTTGGCCTTGAGCCGCCGCCACGTGGCGCCCCGGTCCAGCGACAGCAGGATGCCGGTCTCGGTCCCCACATACAGCACGTCGGGGGTGCGCAGGTCCTCGGTGAGCGTGCGCACCACCTCGCCGCGCAGCCCGGCCGCGATGGAGCGGAAGGTGGCCCCGTAGTCGGTGCTCACCCAGGCATACGGCGCGAAGTCGTTGTTGCGGTGGTTCTCCACCGTGACGTACACGGTGCCCGCGTCGTGCGCCGACGGCACCACCTCGGAGACATACACGTAGCCGGCGGGGAAGCCGGGGAGGTTCTTCGTGATGTTGGTCCAGGTCTTCCCGTCGTCGCGGGTGACCTGCACGGTGCCGTCGTCGGTGCCGGCGTACAGCACCCCGGGCTGCTTCGGCGACTCGGCCAGCGTGATGATGGCGGGCCACTGCGAGATGCCGTCGTTCCGGGCGATGGTGATGTCCTTCCCGGCCACCCCCATCGTCACGATGGTGTCGCGCACCGCCTTGGTGGTGAGGTCGGGGGAGATCGCCTCCCACGAGTCGCCGCGGTCGCGGCTGCGGAAGACGCGGTTGGCGGCCACCAGCAGCACGCCGGGGTCGTGCGCCGAGCGCATGAGCGGCGTGTCCCAGTGGAAGCGGAACGCCTCGCCGCGCGCGGCGTTGGTCACGTTCTGCGCGGTGGGGCGGATGGACCGCGACTCGCCGGTGACGACGTTGCGGCGGATCAGGTTGCCGTCCTGCGACTCGGTGTACACGATGCGGCTGTCGCGCAGGTCGGGGAGCGCCACGAAGCCGTCGCCCCCGAGGATCTGGAACCAGTCCTGGTTGAAGATCCCGCGGCTCATCCGCGAGGCGCTGGGGCCGCACCAGTTGTAGTTGTCCTGCATGCCGCCGCACACGTTGTACGGCTGCTCCATGTCGTAGCTCACGTGGTAGAACAGCCCCACCGGGAGGTTGGGGATGAACTGCCAGGTGCGGCTCTGGTCCCAGGAGACCGCCAGCCCGCCGTCGTTGCCGGTGAGCAGGTGGCGCGGGTTGGCGGGGTTGATCCAGATGGCGTGGACGTCGTCGTGGGTGACCAGCGCGGCGTCGGTCTCGAAGGTGCGCCCGCCGTCCACCGAGAGGTGCAGCCCCACGCCCCCCAGGTACACGCGGTCGGGGTTGACCGGGTCGATGCGCAGCTGGCTGAAGTACATGGGGCGCGCGTTGGTGGCGCTCATCTTCGTCCAGGTGGCGCCGCCGTCGGTGGAGCGGTAGGTGCCGGTGGCGCCGGTGGTGGCGCCCTGCGGCGCCATGCCGGGGCCGCCCTGGCCGCCTGCACCGCCACCCGCACCGCCACCAGCACCGCCGCCCGCACCGCCGCCCTGGCCGCGCCCACCGGCCGCCGCCGAGACGGGCCCTTCCACCAGCGCGTACACGATGGTGGGGGAGTGCCGGAACACGTCCACGGCAATGCGCCCCAGCGGGCCCGTGGGGAAGCCGGTGCCGGTGACCTTGGTCCACGTGTCGCCGCCGTCGGTGCTCTTGTGCAGCGCGCTCCCGGGGCCGCCGCCGTTCATGCAGCAGGTGCTGCGCCGCCGCTGGTACAGGCTGGCGTAGAGGACGTTCGGGTCGGAGGCCGCCATGACCAGGTCGTTGGCCCCGGTGTCGTCGTCACCGGCCAGCACCTTCTTCCAGGTCAGCCCGCCGTCGGTGGTCTTGAACACGCCGCGGTCGCCCCCCGGGCCGTACAGCGGCCCGGTGGCCGCCACCAGCACCACGTTGGCGTTGGTGGGGTGGATGACGATGCGGTTGATGTGCTTGGAGTCGGGGAGCCCGACCAGCGCGAAGGTCCGCCCCCCATCGGTGGACTTGTAGACGCCGCTCCCCCACGAGCCGCTCTGGCGGTTATTGGACTCGCCGGTGCCCACCCACACCACGTCGGGGTCCTGCTGCGACACGGCCACGTCGCCGATGGACATGAGCCCCTGATCCTGGAAGAGGGGCGTGAAGGTGGTGCCGTTGTTGACCGTCTTCCAGACCCCGCCGTGCGCCGTGGCCACGTAGAACAGCGCGGGGTTGGCCTCGTACACTGCCACGTCGGCGATGCGCCCCGACATGGTGGCGGGGCCGATGGACCGGAAGTGCAGCGCGTTGAACTCGGTGGCCACCGGGATGGGGCCGGTGGCGGCGGGGGCGGCGGCCCCCTTGGGGGCGCGCTGGGCCGGGGCCGCGGGGGCCAGCACCGCGGCGCCGGCCAGGGACAGGAGCGCCGCACGGGTGGCGGCACGCACCAAGGGACGCATGGGGGGGAGGGCGGGAGGGGAACGCAGGCGGGGCCACCGGCCCCGAACCCGCCTAACCTGCGCCTAGGCCCCAAGGACGGCAACTCGCCCCCATCTCCAACTCCAACTCCAACTCCAACTAGTCCCTCCCCTCGCCCCTCCCCCGCTCACCCCTCGGCTGTCACCGCATGAAATGACACGTGTACCCGCCCGGGTTCTTCTTGAGGTAGTCCTGGTGGTACCCCTCCGCCGGCCACCACGTGGCCTCGGGCACCACCTGCGTCACCACCGGCGCCGGCCACGCCCCCGACGCGTCCACCGCCGCCTTCACCCGCTCCGCCGTGGCCTGCTGCGCCGGCGTGGTGTAGAAGATCGCGCTGCGGTACTGCGTGCCGATGTCGTTCCCCTGCCGGTCGGTGGTGGTGGGGTCGTGCATGCGGAAGAACCAGTCGCGCAGCAGTGTCTCATAGGCCAGCACCGCCGGGTCGAACACCACGCGCACCGCCTCGGCGTGGCCGCTCTTGCTGTGGTGCGTGTCCTCGTAGCGCGGGTTGGCCACCCACCCGCCGGTGTACCCCACGTCGGTGTCGACCACCCCGGGGATGGCCCGCAGCAGCTCCTCCATCCCCCAGAAGCACCCACCGGCCAGGATGGCCACCTCGTGCGTGGGCGCGGTGCCTGCAGTGCTCACGGCGTCTCCTTCGATGCGTCGGTTGTGGTCCCAAACAGCGCCTGGTACTCCCCGTACCCCTGCGCCGCCAGTTCGGTCGCGGGGACGAAGCGCAGCGCCGCGGAGTTGATGCAGTAGCGCAGCCCCCCCTCCTCGCGCGGGCCGTCGGGGAACACGTGGCCCAGGTGCGAGTCGGCGTGGCGCGAGCGCACCTCGATGCGCCGCATCCCGTGCGACGCGTCGGCGTGCTCGGTGACGTTGGGCGCCACCGGGCGCGTGAAGCTGGGCCAGCCGGTGCCGGAGTCGAACTTGTGCACGCTGGCGAACAGCGGCTCACCGGAGACCACGTCCACGTACAGGCCAGGCTCGTGGTGGTCCCAGAAGGCGTTGCGGAACGGGGGCTCGGTGCCGCACTGCTGCGTCACCGCGAACTGCTCGCGCGTGAGGCGCGCGGCGAGCTCCTGCGGGGAGGGCTTGGCGTAGTCGGGCATTCGGGAAAGATAGAGCTGTCGGGAGGGGCGCCGGGCATCAGGACCAACGCGCTCGCCGCCTAATCATAAGCTGCTTATGTTTTCATCATGGACGACGCCACCCGCCGCTTCCTGGCTGACATTGGCCGCAAGGGGGGACAGCGCAGCCGCCGCACGCTGGCGCCTGAGCAGGCCCGCGCGATGGTGGCCGCGCGCGAGGCGAGGCGCCGCGTGCGCCACGTCGCCCCAGGTGGGCTCCCGGCCTGCCTGATCACCGCCACCCCGGCCCTGCCGGGGTGCGATCTGGTGGCGGCCGGGCTGGCCGACCTGTCCGCCGGGCGGGAGAGCCCCCCCGCCCTGCTGGTGTCCATGGCCGCCCCCCGGCTGCAACAGCTGGGCATCCCGGTGCCCACCCCCCTGGCCGATCCCGAGGAGCGGCTGTACCTGCGGCTGGCGGCTCAGCACGGCGATGCGGCGCATGGCCGCTACAACGCGCTGGTGCGCGAGGTGGTGAGCTTTGCGCGGGCGGCGGCCCCGTGCCTCCGGGCGGCGACCGCCACGGGTCCGTGCGCGCCCTAGCCACGCGGGAGCGCATCGAGGCGCTGCTGCAGGCGCTGGCGCGGGTGGCCACCGTTCCCACCACGGTGTACCTCGTGGGTGGCGGCACCGCAGTGCTGGTGGGCTGGCGCGAGTCCACGCGCGATGTCGACCTGGTCATCCGCCCGGAGGATGACGCCCTGCTGCGGGCGATCCCCGCCCTCAAGGAGCAGCTGTCGCTCAACATCGAGTTTGCCGCCCCCGACCAGTTCATCCCGGTGCCCCCGGGGTGGGAGGAGCGCAGCCCCATGGTGGCGCGGTGGGGGCTGGTGACGGTGCGCCACTACGACCTCACGGCGCAGGCCCTGGCCAAGATTGAACGGGGTCATGTCCGCGACCTGGCCGACGTGCGGGCCATGCTCGCCGCCGGGCTGGTCACCCCGGACGGCCTGCGCACGGCGTTTGCCCAGGCGGAGCCTTGGCTGTACCGCTATCCGGCCGTGGATCCCGTGAGCTATCGGCAGGCCCTCGATGCGGCGGCGCGCCCTTGAGCGCGCCGCCGCCCCGCCAGGAGCGCCCCACCCCCTTGGTCATGCCCTTCGCCGCCACCCTCACCCTGGACCAGCGCTTCACCGCCGAGCTACCGGGAGACCCCGTTGCGGAGAACAGCCGCCGGCAGGTGCTCGGGGCCGCGTGGAGCCCGGTCGCCCCAACCCCGGTGGCGCGTCCACGCCTGCTGGCGTGGGCCCCCGACGTGGCGGCGCAGGTGGGGTTCTCCCCGGCCGACATCCACGCCCCGGAGTTCCCGCAGCTGCTGGGGGGGAACCTGGTGCTCCCCGGCATGCGCCCCTACAGCGCCTGCTACGGGGGCCACCAGTTCGGGCAGTGGGCGGGGCAGCTGGGGGACGGGCGCGCCATCACGCTGGCGGAGGGGGTGGGAGAGGGGGGCGCGCGGTGGGAACTCCAGCTCAAGGGTGCCGGTCCCACGCCGTACTCCCGCACCGCCGACGGGCGCGCGGTGCTGCGCTCGTCGCTGCGCGAGTTCCTGTGCAGCGAGGCGATGCACGCGCTGGGGGTCCCCACCACCCGCGCGCTGGCGCTGGTGGCCACCGGCGAGGCGGTGGTGCGCGACATCCTCTACCGCGGCGACCCCCAGCCCGAGCCGGGGGCCATCACCAGCCGCGTGGCGCCGTCGTTCCTGCGCTTCGGCAGCTACGAGCTCCCCACCGCGCGCGGCGACCAGGCGCTGCTGGAGCGGCTGGTGGCCTTCACCATCGCGCGGGACTTCCCCCACCTGGCCGCGGCGCACCCCGGCGACCTGGCGGCGCAACGGGCCGCCTGGTTTGCCGAGGTGTGCACGCGCACCGCGGTGCTGATGGCGCACTGGATGCGCGTGGGGTTCGTGCACGGCGTCATGAACACCGACAACCTGTCGGTGCTGGGGCTCACCATCGATTACGGCCCCTACGGCTGGGTGGAGGCGTTCGACCCGCACTTCACCCCCAACACCACCGACGCGGGGCAGCGCCGCTACCGCTTCGGGCAGCAGCCGGCGGTGGCGCAGTGGAACCTGGTGCGGCTGGCGGAGGCGCTGCTGCCGCTGTTTCCGGACGACGAGCCGCTGGCCGCGGGGCTGGGCGCGTACGACACGCGCTTCCAGGAGGAGCACCAGCGGATGAGCGCCGCCAAGGTGGGGTTGGCCGACGTGGCGCCCGACCGGCGGGAGGCAGTGACGCGGCTGGTGCGCGAGGGGTACGCCCTGCTGTACGAGGCGCAGGGGGATTTCACCCGGTTCTTCCGCGCGTTGGGCGACCTGCCGGTGCCGCTCCCCGAGGGGGACGCCGCGCTGGAGCAGCTGGGGGACTGCTGGTACGACGACATCCGGCGCGACCAGCACGCCGACGCGCTGCGCGACTGGCTGGCGCGGTGGGCGGCGCTGGTGGCCGAACACGAGGCGCGCACCGGGCGCCCCGCCGAGGCGCGCCGCGCGGCGATGCACGCGGTGAACCCGCGGTACATCCCCCGCAACTATCTGGCGCAGGAAGCCATCCAGGACGCGGCGCAGGGCGACCTGGCGCGGCTGCGCACGCTGCAGGCGGTGCTGGCGCGGCCGTACGACGACCAGCCGGCGCACGCCGCCCTGTCGGCGCGGCGCCCGGCGTGGGCCGACCACGTCCCCGGCTGTGCCATGCTCTCGTGCAGTTCCTGAAGTGACCCCCCTGAGGATCCCGTCATGAAGCGTCGCACCTTCCTGCTGGCCGGGCTGGGCACCGGCGGCGCCCTCTTCCTGGGGTGGTCGTTCCTCCCGCCCCGGCAACGGCTGCGCGGGCGGCACCTGCCGGAGACCGTGGCCGGCGAGGTGGCGCTCAACGGCTGGCTCACCATCGGCCCCGGGGACGCCATCACGGTGGTGGTCCCCAAGGCGGAGATGGGGCAGGGGATCCACACGGCGCTGGCCATGCTGCTGGCCGAGGAGCTGGACGTGCCGCTGGAGCGGCTGCGCGTGGCGCACAGCCCGGTGGACCAGGTGTACGCCAACGTGGCGGCGGTGGTGGACGGGCTGCCGCTCAACCCCGACGACTACGGCACCCGCCCTGGGCGGCTGGTGCGCTGGCTCACCGCCAAGACCATGCGGGAGATCGGGGTGATGATGACCGGCGGGTCGTCCAGCGTGGCCGATTGCTGGGAGCCGATGCGGCTGGCCGGGGCCACGGCGCGGGCGGCGCTGCTGGCGGCGGGTGCGGCCAAGGCCAAGGTGCCGGTGGGGCAGTGCCGCACCGAGCGTGGCGTGGTGGTGGCGGGAACCCAGCGCTTTGCCTACGGGGAGCTGGCGGCGGCGGCACTGGACCAGCGCCCGCGCGAGGTGCGCCTCACGCCCCCCGCCGAGTTCCGGGTGATCGGGCGCGCCACGCCGCGGCTGGAGCAGCGCGCCAAGGTCACCGGCGCGGCCACCTACGGCATCGACGTGCGGCTGCCCGGGATGAAGTTCGCCGCCGTGGCCATGTCGCCGGTGCTGGGCGCCACGCTGTCGCGCTTTGATCGCGAGGCGGCGCTGGCCCGTCCCGGGGTGCGCGCCGTGGTCCAGTTGGCCGGGAGCAAGGCCGGCGACCCCCCGGGGGTGGCGGTGGTGGCCGACAGCTGGTGTGAGGCGCAGCAGGCGCTGCCGGCGCTGGCGGTGGTGTGGAACGCCCCTGCCACCCCGGTGCCGGACTCGGCGGCGCTCAGCGCCACGCTGCGCGAGGCCGCTTCGACCAAAGAGGGGCTCCCGTTCAGGTTTTCGGGAGATCATGAAGCCATCCTCGCGGCATCATCACGGCAAATAGACGCCATCTATGAGTCGTCGTACGTGGCGCACAGCGCCATGGAGCCGCTCAACGCCACCGTCCGCTGCTCCGCCTACAACGCCGAGATCTGGATCGGCACCCAGGTCCCCCAATTCGTCCGCGATGTCGTGGCCCGGGTGGCCGGCGTGAACCAGGAGGCCGTGGCGCTGCACCAGCAGCTGCTGGGGGGCGGCTTTGGTCGGCGGCTGGAGGCGGACATCGCCGCGCAGGCCACCGCCATCGCCAAGGCGCTCCCGGGCACCCCGGTCCAGCTCATCTGGAGCCGCGAGGACGACACCCGCCACGACTTCTACCGGCCGGCCACCGCCTCCCGCCTGCGCGCCGCGCTCACCCCCGACGGCCACCTGGCTGCCCTGACCGCGCACTCCGCCGGGCAGGCCCCCTGGCGGGCCATCTCCGCGCGCGGGCTGCTCTGGCTCACCGCCACCGGCCCCGACAAGACCACCGCGGAAGGCACCTGGGACCAGCCCTACGAGTTCCCCGCCTTCCGGTCGGCGCACACCGACGTGGAGCTGCCCGTCCCGGTGGGCTCCTGGCGCGGCGTGGGGCACGGCCACCAGGCGTTCTTCCTGGAGAGCTTCCTGGACGAGTGCGCCCATGCCGCCGCCACCGACCCGGTGGCCTTCCGCCTGGGGCTGCTCGCGCGGCACCCCCGGGCGCGCGCCGTGCTGCAACGCGCCGCCGACGCCGCCGGCTGGGGCACTCCCACGACCCCGGCCCCCGACGGCGCCCCGGTGGCGCGCGGCGTGGCGCTGCACTGGTCGTTCGGCACCCTGGTCGCCCAGGTGGCCGAGCTGTCGCTGGACGGCAACCGCACCCCGCGCGTGCACCGCGTCACCTGCGCCATCGACTGCGGGCTGGTGGTGAACCCCAACCACGTGGTCGCGCAGGCCGAAAGCGCCATCATCGACGGTATCGGCGCCGCGCTGCAGGGGGCCATCACCTTCCGGGGGGGGCAGTCGGAACAGGCCAACTTCCCGCAGCTGCACCCCGTGCGCCTGGCGCAGGTCCCCGCCATCGCGGTGCACCTGATCCCGTCGGCGGAGCCCCCCAGCGGCGCTGGCGAACCGATGCTGGCCCCGGTGGCGCCCGCCATGGCCAACGCCATCTTTGCACTCACCGGCCTGCGGCTGCGCACCCTCCCGCTGCGCCTCGCGTAGTCCCCACCTCCCACCCTCGCTCGCCATGCGCACACCCCGCCCCGCCGCCCTGGTGGCGCTGCTTGCCGCCTGGGCTGTCCCCCTGGCTGCCCAGCCCAACGCCCCCGTCATCGGCCGGTGGGACCTGACCGTGACCGGCAAGGACGGCGCCTATCCGTCGTGGCTGGAGGTGTCGCTGTCGGGGCACCGCACCCTGGTGGGGCGCTTCGTGGGGGGCGGCGGGAGTGCGCGCCCTATCAGCCAGGTCACCTGGGACAACGGCACGGTGCGCTTTGCCATCCCCCCGCAGTGGGAGCTGGCGCGCGCCGACCTGCGCGTGGAGGCCACGCTGGCGGGGGACACCCTGCGCGGCACCATGGTCACCCCCACGGGGGCCACCGAGCCCTTCACGGGGGTGCGCGCGCCGCTGCTGCGCCGCACCGCCGAGCCGGTATGGGGCGAGCCGGTGGTGCTGTTCAACGGCGCCGACATGACCGCGTGGCGCCCGTTGGGCGGCCCCAGCCAGTGGGCGGTGGTGGAGGGCGTGCTCACCAACCGGAAGAGCGGCGCCAACCTGGCCACGCGTGCCACCTTCACCGACTTCCGGCTGCACCTCGAGGTGCGCTACCCGCCCAAGGGGAACAGCGGCATCTACCTGCGCGGGCGCCACGAGGTGCAGGTGGAGGACAGCCCCGCCGAGCCGCAGTCCATCCACATGGGGGGCATTTACGGCTTTCTGGTCCCCAACGAGAACGCCTCGCGCGGCCCGGGGCAGTGGGACGTGTACGACATCACGCTGGTGGGGCGGCGCGTGACGGTGGTGCTCAACGGCAAGACGGTCATTGGCGACCAGACCATCCCCGGCATCACCGGCGGCGCGCTGGACAGCCGCGAGGGGGAACCGGGGCCGATCTACCTGCAGGGGGACCACACGGCGGTGGAGTACCGGAACATCGTGATCACCCCCGCGAAGCGGTGACCGCGGAGCCGTGGGCTACGCCCCCCTGACGCGCTCGATGCGCGGGGGGCGCCCCACGCGCCGCCCGAACGCCACCCCGCCCAGCGCCTTCCACGCCAGCGCCAGCAGGAACAGCACCAGCAGCACGGTGATCAGCGGCAGGAACACCGCCAGCAGGCTGGTCCCCACCGCGCCAGCCAGCTCCCCCATGGCCACCACGGGGTTGGCGGTGCCGCCGGTGGTGGTGGTGGCCTTGAAGCGGGCCAGCACGGTGGCCCCCTGCGTCATCCCCGCCGCCCCGGCGGCCAGCAGCACCACCCCCCACTTCACCACGGGGGGGAGCTCCACCGCCACGCTGGCGGCCGCCAGCATCCCCGCCAGCAGCGCCGCCGGCGTGGCAATGAGGTCCATCAGCTGGTCCAGCCAGGGCACCGAATAGGCGGCCACCTCCAGCACCGTGGCGGTCCCCAGCGCCGCCAGCGCAGGGGTGGTGGTGAGCCAGGCATAGCCCGGGGCCAACGTCAGCACCCCCGTCTTGGCGGCCACGGCCGCCACCAGCAGCGGGACGAACACCCGGAACCCCGCCGCCGCGGCCAGCCCGATCCCCACGGCCACCCCCAGCAGCGCCTCGGGGGCGGGGAGCCAGGCCGGCAGTGCCGCCTGCACCGCCAGCGGCCCCTCGGCCTGCGTCATCGCCCGCGCGACCGCGTGCGCCATCGCCTGCAGCATCGGAGGCACCATCGACCCCTCGGGTGAAAGGAGGAGCGGCCGTGCCGCCCACGCGGACGAAACGTGCGGCGCGCCCCGGGCGTTTCAGCGCAATGCCTGCGCCACCGCGTTCCGCCGCGCCCACCCTGGTCCTGGTCGCCCCCTGGGAGTGCTCCCGCGCCGTGGCGCAGCTCCCCCGCACCCCCGACCCGGGCCAGGTGGTGCTGTTCCTGGAGTCGGTGGCCAAGGGGGCCGCGCTCCCCTGGCACCGCCAGAAGCTGGTGCTGCTGCTGTCGGCCATGCGCCACTTTGCCCAGGCGCTGGAGGCGGCGGGGTACCGGGTGCTGTTCCGCCGCGCCACCAGCTACGCGCAGGGCCTCGCCGACGCGGCCGCCGAGGTGGGGGCCGCCCGCGTGGTGGCCACCGAGGGGCGCGAGCAGGACATGGCCGACGAGCTGGCGCGCGCCCAGGCGCTCCTGGCAGCGCAGGGGGTGCCGCTGGAGCTCCGCCCCGACCGCGGCTTCCTGGCCACGCGCGCCGATTTCACCAGCTGGGCCGCGGGGAAGAAGGAGCTGCGCATGGAGTGGTTCTACCGCACCATGCGCCGCCAGCACGGCGTGCTGCTGGAACCGGACGGCACCCCCAGCGGCGGCGCCTGGAACTTTGACCCCGACAACCGCAAGCCGTGGCCCAAGGGGCGCGCGGTGCCGCCGGTGTGGCGCGTGGAGCCCGACGCCGTCACCCGCGAGCAGATGGCGCGCGTGGCGCGGTGGACGCACCGCTGGGGCTCGGTGGACACCTTCGGGCTGCCGGTGACGCGCGCCGACGCGAAGGCGTGGCTGGCGCGCTTCGTGGCCGAGCGGCTGCCGGAGTTTGGCCCGTACGAGGACGCCATGGTGCACGGCGCCCCCGACCTGCTGCACAGCACGCTGTCCAGCCTGCTCAACGTGGGGCTGCTGCACCCGCGCGAGGTGGTGGCCGCGGCGGAGGCCGCCTACCGCGCCGGCCTGGTCCCCATCGCCTCGGCGGAGGGGTTCGTCCGGCAGGTGCTGGGGTGGCGGGAGTACATCCGCGGGATGTACTGGCACCTCATGCCGGGGCTGCGCACCGCCAACGCGCTGGAGGCGCCCATGGGGCTGCCCCGGTGGTTCTGGGCCCCCGACGGCGATGGCTACGGCCCGCACCCGGCGCGCGCCGAGGCGGCGTGCGGCATGCGGTGCCTGGCCGACACCATCCGGCAGGTGCGCGACCACGGGCGCGTGCACCACATCGCGCGGCTGATGGTGCAGGGGAACATCGCCACGCTCCTGGGGGTGGAGCCCGCCGCGCTGTCGCGGTGGTTCTGGTGCGGCTTCACCGACGCGTACGAGTGGGTGGAGCTCCCCAACGTGATGGGGATGGCCACCTGGGGGGACGGCGGGGCGCTGGCCTCCAAGCCGTACGTGGCGTCGGGGGCGTACGTCAACCGCATGAGCAATTACTGCGGCGGATGCCGCTACGACGTGAAGCAGCGCACGGGGCCCGATGCCTGCCCCGTGAACCTGCTGTACTGGGACTTCCTGGACCGGCACCGCGAGCGCTTTGCCGGGCACCCGCGCATGCGGATGATGGTGAAGCACCTGGACGGCTTTGCCGAGGCGGAGCTGGTGCAGCTGCGGCGCGAGGCGGCGGCCTTCCGGGCGGCGGTGCCGGTGGACCCCGACTACACGGCGATGCCGCCGGTGGGCGCGGCGCCCTAGCTTCCCGGGGTGGACCCCGCCGCCCCGCCGCCGTCTCCCCTGCCCCACCGCCCGCCGCGCATCAGTGCCGCCCAGCGGCGCGCGCTGCTGGCGCAGGTGCGTGCCGACTGCCCCAATGCCCCCGGGGTGTACCGCATGCTGGGGCCGGCGGGGACGGTGCTGTACGTGGGGCAGTCGCGCACGCTGCGCACGCGGCTGCTGTCGTACTTTCGCGCCAAGGGGCGCCGCAACAAGGCGGCGAAGATCCTGCGCCACGCGCACGCCATCACCTGGGAGCGGCTCCCCACCCCCTTCGGCGCGCTGCTGCACGAGCTGCGGCTCATCAAGCAGCACCGGCCGCTGTTCAACCGCGCGCTGGTCACCGACGACTGGCCGCGCGCCTACGTGGCCGTCACCGGCGGTGCGGTGCCGGGGGTGCGCGTGGTGCGGCAGTCGGACCATCCGGGGGCGGTGGCGCTGTACGGCCCCTTCCGTCGCGTGGCGCAGCTGCGCGACGCCGTGCGCGCGCTGGCGGAGGCCACCGGGGTGCGCGACTGCACGGTGGAGGGGCTGGCGCTGGGGCGGCCGGTGCGCCGGTCCCACGCCGCCTGCCTGCGCCACGCCATCGGCAACTGCGCGGGGCCGTGCATCGGGGGGGGCGAGCCCGCATCGTACCACGCGGGGGTGGCCGAGCTGCGCGCGTTCCTGGAGGGGCGCACCGCGGCGCCGCTGGCGCGGGTGACCGCGGCCATGCACGAGGCGGCCGCCACGCTGGCCTTTGAGCGGGCGGGGGCGCTGAAGGGGCGGGTGGTCCTGCTGGCGTGGCTGCGCGAGCGGGTGCGGCACTTC
>JBILKP010000120.1:0-8527 GCA_044376625.1 Gemmatimonas sp.
GGGCTGACCAGTGGCGTGATGGCGCCCGCGCGTCCGGCGCCGCGCGGCGCGGGCGGGAGCGGCTCCGGCGGGGTGCGCCCATCGGCGGCCACCCGCCACCGCGCCACCGAGTCGGCGTTGGTGGCCTCGTTGCGGTGGGTGACGGTGTAGTGCACCCAGCGCCCGTCGGCGGAGACGGAGACGCCCCCCACCGTGGGGAGGCGGTAGAAGTCTTCGATCGCCAGCGGGCGGGGGACGGGCTGGGCGGCCAGTGGCGCCATGGCCGGGGCGGCCAGGAGCGCGACCAGCGCGGGCACTACGGCGGTGCGGGAGGCGGGGTGTGGCATCGGACGGATCCCGGGGCGGAGGGAAGGGGTGCCCGAGATTACCGTGTCGCCCCGCAGGACGTTAGCCCCGCGCTACATCCCGCGGTGCGGGTACACCGCCACCGGCGACCCCACGGCAAAGGAGGCGCTAAGCGGCTCCGCGTCCTTCAGGAACGCCCACGCCGGCCCGTACAGCGCGGCGAAGTCCACGTCGAGCGTGTACGACGCCACCGCCCAGTTGGCCCACGCCGGGTGGACCACCTCGTACACGTGCGTTCCCCCCAGGTGCCCCCGCCCAAACCCCCAGCGGTGCTCCTGGAAGTAGTGGGTGACGCTGTCCACGGGCGGCACCGCCAGCGGTTCCCGCGCGCGCACGGCGATGCGGTGCGTGCGCCCGGCGCGGTCCACCTCCAGCGACCAGGCCATCGCTGCGCCCTCGTGCGCCAGGGCTGAGCGCATCGGCGCAGCCACGTAGGGCTCGTTGTACGTGAGTCGCGCGATGGCGGCCACCAGCCGCTGCGGCACGTACTCCCGCAGGAACACCACGCCGCGCTCCTCGCCGCGCTTGACATAGAAGCGCAGGTTGAGCTCGGGGAAGTTGCGGAAGCCGGGCCACGGGATCCCCAGCACGCGGGTGTCCAGGAAGTCGAAGGCCACCAGGCTGGCGAAGGCGTGCCCCTCCTGCACGTCGAGCGTGACCCCGCGCGGCACGTGCGGTGCCAGCAGCGCGGGGGGCACGCGCCAGGTGACGTTGAGGAGCCGTTCCCAGCGGGCGGTGAGGAAGGGGCGGGGCATGGCGGGGACAAGGGATTGGGACGGCCGGGGCGTCGCCGGTAAATTAATGGAATGACGATTTCCTTCGGCCTGCACACCTTTGGCGACGTCACCGCCAACCCTGACGGCTCGCTCCGCACCCACGCGCAGGTGTTGCGCGACGTGGTGGCCGAGGGGGAGGCGGCAGAGGCGGCGGGGTTCGACTTCTTCGGGGTGGGGGAGCACCATCGCGACGACTTTGCGGTCTCGGCGCCGGAGGTGGTGCTGGCCGCCATCGCGGCGCGCACCCACCGCATCCGCCTGGGGTCGTCGGTCACGGTGCTGTCCAGCGATGACCCGGTGCGCGTGTACCAGCGCTTCGCCACGCTGGACGGGATTTCTGGCGGGCGCGCCGAGGTGATCCTGGGGCGGGGGAGCTTCACCGAGTCGTTCCCGCTGTTCGGGTACGACCTGAACGCGTACCACGTGCTGTTCGAGGAGAAGCTGGCGCTGTTCGCGCAGCTGCGGCGGGAGGGGTCGGTGACGTGGCAGGGGCGCACCCGGGCGCCGCTGGTGGACCAGCGGGTGTACCCCACGGCGGAGTCGGCGCCCATTCCCACGTGGGTGGGGGTGGGGGGGAGCCCCGAGTCGGTGGGGCGCGCGGCGCGCCACGGGCTCCCGCTGATGCTGGCCATCATTGGCGGGCCGGCCAAGCGGTTTCGCGCCTATGTGGACCTGTACCACCGGCTGTGCGGGGAGCTGGGGTGGGTGGTGCCTCCCATTGGCGTGCACTCCCCCGGGTACGTGGCGGCCACCGACGCGCAGGCGCGGGAGGAGTTCTGGACCGCCTACCGCGCCATGCACGACCGCATCGGCGGCGAGCGCGGATGGCCGCCCATCACGCGCGACGCCTTCGAGCACGAGTGCGACCACGGGTCGCAGTACGTGGGGGCGCCGGAGACGGTGGCGCGCAAGGTGGCGGCCACCGTGGAGGCGCTGGGGCTGTCGCGCTTCGACCTCAAGTACAGCGCCGGACGGCTGTCGCACGCGCAGCTGGTGCGCGGGATCACGCTGTTCGGCGCCGAGGTGATCCCGCGGGTGCGGGCGCTGCTGGCGGCGCGCGCCCCCGCGGGATCCGTGGCGTAGCCCCCCTCAGGGGGTGATCGCCTCCACGATCGCCTCGATGGCGTCGGGGAGCGCGCTCAGCAGGTCGAAGCCGCTCACCTGCTCCACGCGGTCCACGCTCACGCGGTACTGCTGCCACCCGTTGGTGCGGATGCCGGCGTCATTGGGCATGAGCACGGCGATCACCTCCACGCTGGAGGGGGCGGTGACCTGCGCCAGCCCGGCGTCGCGGGGCATGATCACGGCCACCTTCCAGGTCCAGGCGGGGATGGTGATGCGTCCCTCGCCCTTGACGGTGCCCTTGCTGCCGGCCGCGCCGGTGATGATGTACACCTCCCGCGTGCCGCCGCGGGCGAGGTCACCGAGGTACGTCTCCAGCGCGGCCCACGGCCCCTGGTTGTTGTCGGCGGCCTGCGGGATGATGTTGCTGAAGTAGTAGGTGCGGGCATTGTCGAGGGGGCCCGCGGTGCGGTCGGCCGAGCGCACCAGGTGCCCGCGGTCGATGCCGTAGCCGGCGGCGGTGCCGGCGCCGCTGTAGTCGGCGGTCGTGTAGCGCCCCGCGGCCGGCAGCTCCGGATCGTACGTGTAGCAGTCGCACCGGTCCTCGGCGCCGAAGTGCGTGGCCTCGAGGTTGTAGCTCACCCAGTTGGGGATGCCGCGAGTGGCGCTGAAGGAGGTGGTGTACTGGGGGCGCCGCAGGATGATCTCGTCGGCGGCGTTGCCGTCGCTGGGATCGCCGAATTCGGTGTTGCCCAGGTAGCTGGCGGTGCCGGAGGCGGTGGCCGCGAGGGTGGCCACCGCATAGATGCTGGTGGTCCCGTCGGCGGCGGTGGCGCGGATGGCGGCGGTGCCCTGGGCCACGGCGCGCACCACGCCACGCGCGTCCACCGTGGCGATCGTGGGGGCGTCGGAGCTCCAGGTGAAGGTGGTGGTGAGCGTTTCCCCGCCCGGGGCGCGCAGCGTGGCGAAGATCTGGTCCTCGAAGCCCACCGGCAGCCGCGGATCGCTGCTGAGGCGCCCCGAGAAGGCGATGGTGTTGGCCGGGGGCGGGACTACGCCGAAGCAGTGGCCGAAGTTCGCGGCGCGGGCGCTCCAACGGCCGGTGGCGTCGCGGTGCAGCGACTGGCCGGCGGCCGGCGCCGGCTCCTGCGAAGCGCCGAGGTCACGCGAGGTCATGCCGTTGGCGGGCCCCCCCACCGCCGTCATGGTCCCCTCGTACGACAGGAACTCCACCACGGCGCCGGCGGCGTTCACCAGCGCGAGGCCGTCCGGGGCGCCGTTCTGCATGCCGGGGGCTTCCACCCAGCGGGTGCCGCGTCCGCCGCACTGGTTGGCGATGGGCCCGGCCAGCTCCAGGGTGTCGTACGGGGCGCCCCCGTTGCCGTTGTACAGCACCACGCGCCAGCCGGTGAGGTCGGTGGTGGCGGGGCCCTCCACCTCGACCGCCTCGTTCACGTCGGTGCCCACGTTGTCGTAGTGGATCTCGCTGATCCGCACGAAGGGGAGTGGGGGCGGGGCTGCTTCCACCACGATGGCGGCGGTGTCCTCGGCGCCGCCGCTGACGCCGGCGATGACCAGCGCCGCACCGGGGGCCACGGCGGTGACGACGCCGCTGGCGGAGACGGTGGCGGTGGCGGGCGCGCTGGAGCGCCAGGCCACGGCGATGGAGGGGGCCGGGCGTCCGGAGTCGGTGACCGTGGCCGTCAGGGTGACCGTTTCCCCCACGGTCAGGGTGTCGCGGTCGGGGAGGACCGCGACGGCGTAGAGCGGGATACGGGGGGCCGGGGGGGTGGGGGCCTTGCTCTCGCCTCCACCGCAGGCGGCGGCGAGTGCGACGGCCGGGAGGAGGAGGGGCGCGCGCCACCCACGGCGCGTGAGGCGGGGCATGGAAGCGGCAGGGGAACGCATCGCGCTGGACGGGGCTGACGGATGGGTCGACGGGGGCCAGACGGCGCCATCGCCGTCAAGGCGGTTGGTCTGCCAGTCGAGACCGGTACCATAGCCAATCCGGGGCGTGGCGATAGGGGGGCTCGGCGCGTGGGCGGGCGGTGACAGGGTCGTGACGGGCCCCTACCCCCTTGCGGGATTAACCATATGGTTTAACTGTTTGGTTAATGCCTGCCGCTCCCGCTCCCGCTCCCGCTCCCGCTCCCGCCCTCGCCGTGCCGCCTGATGCGTCAGAGGCGCCCGATGCCCGCCAGCGGCTGCTGGACGCCGCGCACGCCGTGTTCCTGCGCGTGGGCACGGCCAAGGCGCGCACCCAGGAGATTGCCGACGCGGCAGGCGTGAACAAGGCGCTGCTGCACTACTACTTCGGCAGCAAGGAGGCGCTGGCACGGGCGATCTTCACGCAGGCGCACGGCGCCCTGTGGGGGCGCATGCTGCCGCTGCTGGCCAACCCCGCCCTGGACATCGAGGCCAAGGTGCGGCAGGTGGTGGAGGCGCAGCTGGGGTTCCTGGCGGCGCACCCGTACCTCCCGCGTTTCGTGGCCGCCGAGATGCTCACCAACCCCGAGCGCATGGCCGAGTTGATCACGCGGCGCGGCGCGCCGCCGCTGCCGGTGCTGCAGGCGCAACTGGACGCCGAGTGCGCAGCGGGGCGGATGCGCCCGGTGTCAGCGGCGCAGTTCGTGGTCACCCTCATGGGAGCGCTGGTGTTCCCCTTTGTCATGCGCCCCGCGCTGGAGGCCATGGAGCTCACTGGCGCGGAGGGCTTTGCCGGTTTCGTGGCGGAGCGCCGCCGCTTTCTTCCTGACTTCCTCCTGGCGGGACTGCGTCCGTGAGCCATCCCCGATGCCGCCGGCCCTCCCCGGCCTGTCCGTCGACCCTGATGGCGGCGGCTCTGTGGCTGCTGGGCGGGGCCCCATCGGCCAGTGGGGCGCAGGGCGCCCCGTGGCCTGCCGACACGCTGCAGCTGGCGCAGCTGCAGGCCGAGGCGCTGGCGCATGATCCGCGGGCGGATCAGCGCACGGTGCTGGCGCAGGGGGCGGCGCTGCGCCGGGCGGAGATCCGTCGGCAATGGCGCCCGCAGCTGTCACTGGGCGGGACGCTGTCGCACCAGAGCGACGTGACCTTCCTGCCGCTGCGGCTGCCGGGGACCAGCGTGCCGGTGCCGCCCAGGGACCGATGGCAGGCGGTGGCCGACGTGCAGCAGCTGCTGTACGATGGCGGTGCCGCGCGCCGCCGGATGGCGGTGGAGGGGGCCCGGCTGGCCGAGGGGGACGCTGGCGTGACGGCGGCGCTCCATCCGCTGCGCGACGAGGTGACGCGCGCGTTCTTCGATGCGGCGCTGCTGGCCTCGCGCGACGCCGAGCTGTCGGCGCTGGCCGGTGACCTGGCGCAGTTGCTGGCAGACACGCGGGTGCGGGTGCGCGAGGGGGCGGCGCTCCCCCGCGACAGCGCGCAGGTGCGGGCCGCCTGGCGACGCGCCACGGGCGCGGTGGAGGAGGCGCGCAGTGGCCGGGCGGCTGCGCTGGCAGTGCTGGGGCAGCTCACGGGGCGCACCCTCGCCCCCGACCAGCCGCTGGCGCTTCCCGATGGGTCTTCGCGGCTGGCGGCGTTGCGGCGCACGCCGGCGGAGGCGCTGCGCGAGCGTCCCGAGTATGCGCGGTTTGCGCGCGCGCGGGCGCGGCTCCGTGAGGAGGGCGCGTTGGCCTCGGTGGAAAACCGGCCGCGCGTGGTGGCGTTTGCCCAGGGGGGGATGGGGCGTCCGGGGCTCAACCAGTTCCAGGTCACTCCGGACGAGTTCTGGCAGGCGGGGGTGCGCGTGGAATGGCGCCCGTACACCTGGGGGAGCGCCAGCCGCACGCGCGAGCAACTGGCGCTGCAGGCGCGGCTGCTGGACACCGAGGAGCGGGCGCTGGCGGGGGCGTTGTCGCGCGCGGTGGCCGGGGCGCTGGCCGAGGTGGATCGGCTGCGCCGGCAGCTGGAGGAGGACGTCGAGGTGATCGCCTTGCGGGAGGAGGTGCTGCGGGCGGCCGAGGTGCAGCACCGGGAGGCGATGATCACGGCGGCGGAGCTGGTGGAGCTGCGCACCGACCTGCTGGAGGCGCGGCTCACGCGCGAACGGCATCGCATTGACCTGGCCCGCGCGGAGGCGCGGATTCTCGATACCCTGGGGGCCCGCCCGTGACGCGTGTGTGTTGTGCCCTGTGCTCTGCCATGGGCTTTCCCCCCGGCGGTGGCCGGCGCCGCGCCGGTTCCCGCACGGTCCGCGCCGCCACCGTGCTGGTACTGGCGTGGCCCATGGCGTGCGCCCCCGCGGCGCCCGACGCCTCGGGAACCTTCGAGGCGGTGGAGGTGACCGTGTCGGCGGAAACCGGCGGACCGCTGCTGGCGGTGCTGGCTGCCGAGGGCGCCCGCGTGGAGGCGCAGGCGCTGCTGGCGGTGGTGGATACCACGGCGCTCACGCTGCAGCGCGACGAACTGCTCTCGCGGCGGCGCACGCTGGAGGCGCGCCGCGAGGAGGTGCGCGCACAGGCGGGGGTGGTGGAGGCGCAGCAGGGGGTGGCCGCCCGGGAGCTGGCGCGCGCGCAGCGGCTGGTGCGCGCCGCGGCGGCCACGGCGCAGCAGGCCGACCGGGCGGAACGGGACGTGCGCACGCTGGAGGCGCAGCGGCGGGCCTTTGCCGCTACCGGGGCGACGGTGGCGCGGGAACTGGCGACGGTGGAGGTGTCGCTGGCGCAGGTGGCCGACCGGGTGCGGCGCGCGCGGGTGGTGGCGCCGCAGGGGGGCACCGTGTTGGCGCGCTACGTCGAGCCGGGGGAGCTGGTGCAGCCGGGGGCGCCGGTGGTGAAGCTGGCGGCGCTGGACACGCTGGTGCTGCGCGCGTACGTGGCCGGCAACCAGCTGGCGCGCGTGCCGCTGGGGGGGGCGGTCACCGTGCAGGTGGATGCGCCCGAGGGGGGGCTGCGCACGCTCCCGGGCGTGGTGACGTGGGTGTCGTCCACGGCGGAGTTCACCCCCACGCCCATCCAGACCCGGGAGGAGCGCGTGACGCAGGTGTACGCCGTGAAGGTGCGCGTGGCCAATCCCGGCGGGGCGCTCAAGATCGGCATGCCCGGCGAGCTGGTGCTGCCGGCGCCTTCCCCCTCGCCCGCGCCGTGACCCACGCGCCCGGGGGCGCCGACGTGGTGGCCGACGGGCTCACGCGCCGCTTTGGTGCGGTGACGGCGGTGGACGGCGTGTCGCTGACGGTGGCCCCCGGGGAAACGTTTGGCGTGCTGGGGCCGGACGGCGCCGGCAAGACGACACTGTTCCGCATGCTGGTGACGCTGCTGGTCCCCGATGCGGGGCGCGCACAGGTGCTGGGGCTGGACCCGGTGGCCGACCTGTGGGCGCTGCGCGCGCAGCTGGGGTACATGCCGGGGCGCTTCTCGCTGTACCCCGACCTGTCGGTGGAGGAGAACCTGGCGTTCTTCGCGTCGGTCTTCGGCACCACGCCGGCGGCGCAGGCGCACGTGATTGCGCCCATCTGGCGGCAGCTGGAGCCGTTCCGGCGGCGGCGCGCCGACGCCCTGTCTGGGGGGATGAAGCAGAAGCTGGCGCTGTGCTGCGCGCTGGTGCACGCGCCGCGGCTGCTGGTGCTGGACGAGCCCACCACCGGGGTGGATGCGGTGTCGCGCGGGGAGTTCTGGGAGCTGCTGGGGCGGCTGCGCGGCGAGGGGCTGACGATCCTGGTGTCCACTCCGTACATGGATGAGGCGCGGCAGTGCGACCGGGTGGGGTTCATGCAGGGCGGGCGGCTGCTGCAGGTGGACCGCCCGGCGGCCATCGAGGCGGCCTATCCGCGCCCATTGGTGGCGGTCACCGGCGGCGACCGGCTGGGGCTGCTGGCGGCGCTCCGCGCGCATCCGCACGCGGCGGCGGCGTGGCCGTTTGGCGAGTCCATCCACTTCACCGACACGCGTCCCGAGGTGCCGGCGGCGCAGGTGGCCGCCGAGCTGGAGGCGTGGCTGGGGGCGGCGGGGCATGCGGCGCGGTGCGCGCCCATTGCCGCGTCCATCGAGGACGCCTTCATCTGGGCGCTGGGGCAGGCGGGGGCCGCGTGAGCGGGACCGCGCCGGCCGCGGTGCGCCCGGGGGCGCACGCCATCGAGGCGCGCGGGCTTACGCGGCGATTCGGCGACTTCACGGCGGTGGACGGCCTCTCCTTCACGGTGGCGCCGGGGGAGGTGTTCGGCTTCCTGGGCGCCAACGGGGCAGGGAAGACGACGGCGATGCGGATGCTCATCGGGCTGCTGGCGCCGTCGGCGGGGGACGCGTGGGTGGCGGGGTACCGCGTGGGGCCCGAGTCGGAGCGGATCCGCGCGCGCATCGGCTACATGAGCCAGCGCTTCTCGCTGT
>JBILKP010000121.1:0-8485 GCA_044376625.1 Gemmatimonas sp.
AGCGCAGGTTGTCGTACTGGACCTGGTTCTGCCCGAAGTAGCCCTGGGCCGGGAGGGGGGCGGCGGCCAGCAGGGCCGTCACCGCAAGGGCGCGCATCGCCCCCATCCGATCCCGCCACGTCCCACCCGCCGGCCGAGCCCCGCTCTGGCCAGCCCCCGTCCCGCGCGGCGTCATGCGCATCTCAGTGTGCTCCGGCTCCGGACAGTGCGTCCGCATCGAGGGTAACCGGCGTCGCGTCGCTCCACAGCCGCTCGAGCTGGTAGAACTGGCGCAGCGTCGGATGGAAGACATGGATGACGCAGTCGGCGTAGTCGAGGAGCGCCCACCGCCCCTGCGTCAGCCCTTCGGTCATGGTGGTAGACACGCCACCGGCCTTCAACCCTGCCTGCACGTGCTCGGCCACGGCGCGCACATGGGTGTCGGAGGTGCCGCTGGCGATCACGAAGAAGTCGGTCATGTCCGTGACCCCGCGCAGGTCGAGGACCACCACGTCGGTGGCCTTGAGGTCGCGCGCGAGGGCGGCCGCCCGGCGGGCGATGGGTTCACCGGGGCTTGGGGGACGGGCTGCCATGGAGAGGGGACGAAGGGGGGCCGGCGGGAGCGCCGGCGGGTGAAGGTGCCTCGGGTGTACCCCGTGGCCGCCATGAAGGTTGCGTTGCCGCCCGCCCCCCCAACAGGGGGGGACGCGGAATGCGAAAGCGGGACCACCGCCGTGCGATGGTCCCGCCCGCCACCGGGGAGCCCCGGGCCCCCCGGCCGAGTCCGGCCGGGCTTACTGCTTGATGACCCAGACCTTGATTTCGGGGTGGACGTCGGCGTGGAGCCGCACCCGCACCCGGTACACGCCCAGCGCCTTGATGGGCTCGTTGAGCTCGATCTGCCGCTTCTCGAGCTTGAACCCCTGCGCCTCGAGCTGGTGGGCGATGTCGGCGGCGGTCACCGACCCGAACAGCTTCCCTTCCTCGCCCACGCGGGCGGCGAAGGTGACGGAGACGTCGGCCAGGGTGGCGGCCACCGCGTTGGCCGCGGCGACCTTCTCGTTTTCCATCGCCTCGAGGCGGTTCTTCTCCTGGGCGATGCGCTTCCGGTTCCCCGTCGTCGCCTCGTAGGCGATGCCGCGCGGGAGCAGGAAGTTGCGGGCGTAGCCGGCCGACACCGACACGATGTCGCCGGGGTGGCCGAGCTTGTCGACGGCACTGCGGAGGATGACGTCCATGGGCACTCCGGGGTGAACCGGGAAAGGGAATCCTGAAACCGTCCAGCAGGAAACAGCGACGACAGCGAGGTGGGGCCCGGCGTCAGGACGACAGCGACCGGCGCGGGGCGCCGGCGCGGAAGTCGCGCCAGGTGTCTCCCAACCCGAGTCCGACGGCGTTGGCCAGCAGCACGGCCGCCCCCCACCCCGGACCCACGAGCGCAATCAACAGCAGCACCACCACCACCAGGGCCAGCAGCGCCGGGAGCGCCAGCCGATCCGGCAGGTACCATCGCAGCACCGCCACCCCGCGCAGCGCGTACAGCGTGCCGAAGACGACCACCAGGTTGAGCCCGATGGCACGCCATTCGACCAGGGTGGGGAGCAGGAGGAGCGTCCCCCCGACCACCACCCCCCACACCAATTGGTCGTTGAAGCGCAACGCCGGCAGGGCGCCCAGCGGCGGCCCGATGCGCACGCGCGCCACCCGGTGATAGGCGGCCCACCCCAACGCCAACGCCACCAGCGACTCCAGCACCAGCAGGGCAGGGGCGACCTGCACGAGCGGCGGTCGGACACCAGCCACGCCGCCGGTCCCCCCCGCCTGCTGCAGCCCCTCCGCCCACTGGCCCGCCACCTCGCCCGCCTCGGGGAACCGCGCCACGAACCCCTGCCAGGCCGGCGACGCCGCCCGCCGTTCCCACTGCACCTGCGAGGCCTCCAGCCGCCGATCGTACTCGGCCGACAGCATCTGCCCCACCGGCTGGAAGGTGGCCTGCCCCGTGGCCGTGCGAGCCCGAAGCCCCACGGCAGTGACCGCCGAGGCCAAGGCCACGGCGGCGAGCGCCCGCCCAAGGAACGGGCGCCCCGACGTCGCCAGGCACACCACGCCGAACGAAGCCCCGAGCGTCAGGCTCCAGCCTCGCACGAACGTCGCGTACCCGTCGGCCGGCAGCGGCAGCATGCGCAGCACATACGCCGCCGCCGCCACCCATGCCACCGCCAGCCACCACCGTCCGCCGCTGCGCCACCCCACGACGGCGGCAGACGCCACGGCCACCACCACCAGCAATGCCACCTGCTCCACCGGCAGCAGCACCCGGACCGCCCCGGCCGCCACCGCCAACGCGGGGGGCCAAGCCGGGGCCGCCGTCACGGCCACCATCGCGCCCAGCGCCAGCACGAACCAGCGCCACCCTGGTTCCGACGGAGCGGGCGCGCCACGCTCCGGCGCGCCCGCCGTGGACATCGTCAGCCCGTCTGCCCCTTCACGTACGGGAGCAGCGCCAGGTAGCGCGCCTTCTTCACGGCCTTCGACAGCTGCCGCTGGTGCCGGGCATCCACCCCGCTCAGGCGGCTCGGGAGGATCTTCCCGTAATCCGAGATGAACCGGGCCAGAAGCCGGTCATCCTTGTAATCCACGTACCGGATCCCCGCTTCGGTGATCGGGCACGGCTTCCGCTGGCGGCGCATCGCTTACTCCTCGTCGTCGTCGTCGTCGTCACTCGCGCGCCGGCGCGCCGCGAGCTCCTCGTCGCTCAGCTTGGGCGCCCCGAGCTCGTGCTCCAGGAGCGACACCAGGTACCGCACCACGCTCTCGTCCAGCTTGAGCGCCCGCTCGAACTCCGGGAGCACCGCCGGCGCCGCCATGAACCGGCTGATGATGTAGTAGCCCGACTCGTGCCGGCCAATCTTGTAGGCCAGCGCCCGACGGCCCCAGTGCTCCACCTCGGCCGGCTCCGCCAGCTCCAGCAGCCCCTGCAGCTTCTCCAGCTTCTCCGCAATGGCCGCATCCTCGAGCGCACTCTCGAAGATGTAGACGGCCTCGTACCGGCGCGTCGCATTGCGCCGGATCTTGAGCTTCGCCACTCGGCAATCCTCCCTGTGGTCTGGGTGCCCCCCGCAGTGCCGAGCCGCAGGAGGAGGGCGATGCCGAACGGAGTGTCCGGCACCTCAGCCCTGAACCATAGCGCCCCCCCGTGTTACACTCAAGCCATGTGCGGTCGCTTCGGCTTCGGGGACCCCGCCCGCCTCGGGCTCCTCCCCCTCGGGGTCACCCTGCCCCCCCTCACCCCCCGCTTCAACGTCGCCCCCTCCCAACCGGTCCCGCTGGTCCGGCAGCAGGGGGGGGTCCGCGACGCCTGCCTCGCCCGCTGGGGGCTGGTCCCTTTCTGGGCCGACGACCCCGCCATCGGCAATCGCCTGGTCAACGCCCGCAGCGAGACCGCCCACGAGAAGCCCGCCTTCCGGGCCGCCTTCCGCCACCGGCGCGCCCTCATCCCCGCCGACCTGTTCTACGAGTGGCAGCCCGTGCCGGGGGGCAAGGGGAAGCAGCCCTGGTGCATCGGCCTTCCGGAGGGCGCCCCCTTCGTCATGGCCGCCCTCTGGGAGCAGTGGGTCCCGCGCGCGGCGCCCGGGACCGCGCCGCTGGTCTCCTGCTGCCTCCTCACCACCGGGCCCAACGCCACCATGGCCCCCATCCACGACCGCATGCCGGTCATCCTCCCGCCGGCGGACTGGGACGCGTGGCTCGACCCCGCCACCCCGGCCGCGGCGCTGGCCCCGCTCCTGCGCCCCTACGCGGGACCCATGGTCGCCCACCGGGTCTCCACCCTCGTGAACAACCCGCGCCACGACGACCCCGCCTGCCGCACCCCCCTACCGCCCGGGTGACCCCGCCGGCGCCACGGTCCCCACGCTCCGCAGGTACAGATTCAGCGAGCCGAAGCTCAGCTTCGACTTCAGCTGCACCATCACCCGGCGCGCGTCGTCGCTCAGCCACACCTCCGCCTTCCCGTTCTGGCTGAAGATCCCGCGCGTCTGGAACGTGGGCTGCAGCACCACCGTCGCGAACCGCCCCGCCGGCACGGTCACCGTGTCGCGCCGCAGCACCCGGATCCGCACGGGGTTCCCCTCCGGCTTGAAGTACCGGGGCAGCTCGTAGGTCGCCCCCACCTCCAGCGGCAGCGTGCGCACGAAGTACAGGAACGACCCGTCGTCCAGCGGCTGCGCCACCGACGCCTGCTCGTCGCCGCCGTTCTGCCGGAACACCGCGCGCTCGGGGTAGATCTCGAAGCGGCGCGACCGCTCGTAGCTCCCCTCGTCCACCTCCTGGTGGAAGCGCAGCGACGCCAGCGTGGCCGTGTCGAACCATGACTCGAACCGGTCGTTCACCCGGTACAGCGGCACCCCGCCCGTGATCCGGAACACGGTGTGCCACGCCGGGCGCCCCCGCACCGTCTCCTGCCCCTCCACGGTCATGCTGCCGCGCCCCACCTTGAGCGAGCCGAAGCGCACGTCGTAGTCCAGCAGCTCCCCCACCGCGAAGGGGACGCGCGCCGCCGGCCCCTCCGCCGCCGCCTGCGCCCGCACCCCGTCGCCCGCGGCGACGAGGCACCCCGCCACCAGCGCCAGCGCGCGCGCCGCCTGCCGCCGCGCCGGCAGCCTCACACGTTGAACCGGAAGAGCAGCACGTCCCCGTCCTGCACCACGTACTCCTTCCCCTCCGATCGCACCGCCCCCTTCTCGCGCGCCCCCTTCCACCCCCCGTGCCCCACGAAGTCGGCATAGGCCGCCGTCTCCGCCCGGATGAAGCCGCGCTCGAAGTCGGTGTGGATCACCCCCGCCGCCTGCGGCGCCGTGTCCCCCCGGTGGATCGTCCACGCGCGCACCTCCTGCTCGCCGGCGGTGAAGTACGTCTGCAGCCCCAGCAGGTGGTAGCCGGCCCGGATGAGCCGGTCGAGCCCCGCTGACGCGATCCCCAGCGACGCCAGGAATTCCCCCCGCTCCTCGGGGGTCAGCTCCGCCAGCTCCGCCTCGATCTTGGCCGAGAAGGGGACGATCTCCGCCTGCTCGCCGCTGGCCGCCACCGCCGCCCGCAGCGCCCCCAGGTGCGCCCCTTCCTCACCCGACAGCTCCGCATCCGTCACGTTGGCCGCATACAGCACCGGCTTGGCCGTGAGCAGCTGCAGCCCGGCCAGCGCCGCCAGCTGCTCCGCCGGCAGCCCGGCGCGCCCCACCCACGTCCCCTCCGACAGCGCGGCATACGCCGCCTCCAGCGCCGGCAGCTCCGCCTGCGCCTCCTTGTCGGCCGCCCGCGCTGCCCGCTTCACCTTGTCCAGCCGCTTCTCCACCGTCCCCAGGTCGGAGAGCGCCAGCTCCAGCTCGATGATCCCCTTGTCGCGCGCCGGATCGGGAGCCCCCATCACGTGCGTCACGTCGGGGTCCTCGAAGCAGCGGATCACGTGCACGATGGCGTCGGTCTCGCGGATGTTCTGCAGGAACTTGTTCCCCAGCCCCTCCCCCTGCGCCGCCCCCGCCACCAGCCCCGCGATGTCCACGAACTGCACCACCGCCGGCACCGTGCGCTTGGGGAGCACCACCTCGGCCAGCCGCGTCAGCCGCGGGTCGGGGACCTCCACCATCCCCACGTTGGGCTCGACGGTGCAGAAGGGATAGTTGGCCGCTTCCGCCTTGGCGGCGGTGAGGGCGTTGAACAGCGTGGACTTCCCCACGTTGGGAAGGCCGACAATGCCGAGACGCAGCATGCGATGGGCTCGAAGGACGGAGAGAAGACCGGGAGGGCGGGCGCCCCGGTCACTGCTTGCAGGTGCCGCGCGGATCCAGCCGCGGC
This sequence comes from Gemmatimonas sp., assembly GCA_044376625.1. Lineage (GTDB taxonomy): Bacteria > Gemmatimonadota > Gemmatimonadetes > Gemmatimonadales > Gemmatimonadaceae > Gemmatimonas. The sequence continues at coordinate 5,830 of JBILKP010000121.1, forward strand.
TGGTCCACCACGGGGCGCGCGGCGCGGGTCCCCAGCGCCAGCGCCACGTCGGCCACCAGGCGGGTCACCGCGGCCAGGTGGTCGTAGTCGATGTACTGCGGCTCGTCGGTGAGCTGGTGGTACGCCGAATGCCCGCCCGTGGTGAAGAAGGTCACCGGGATCCCCCACTTGGCGTACTCGTAGTGGTCCGACCGGCAGTAGATGTTCATCGGGTGCCCGTTCGCGTCCATGGCGTAGTCGAAGGTGAACCCGTGCTTCCGGTCGCGGTTCACCTGCTCCACCAACGTCCCCAGCTCGGTGGACAGCCGCCGCGACCCCACCAGCTGCAGGTACCCCGGGCCGCCGCGCAGCTCCTTGCCGTCTGCGGTGGTGCCGGTGACGTCGGTGGCCGCGCCGCGCCCGACCATGTCCAGGTTGAGCTGCGCCACGATGGAGTCCCGGGCGACCGTGGGGTGCTCGGTGAACCAGGCCGACCCCCACAACCCCTTCTCCTCGCCGGCGTGCCAGACGAACAGCGTGGAGCGCTTGGGCTTGACCTTGAGTGACGCCAGCTGCTCGGCCACCTCCAGCACGGCCACCGAGCCCGAGCCGTCGTCGTCGGCGCCGTTGAAGATCGAATCGGGGCGGGGCGCCCGCGTGGCCCGCAGCGCGGCCAGCTCGCTGTTCACCTGCGCGAACTGCTCGGGGGTGCCGAACTTCCCCTCGTCCTCGGCGCCCCCCGGGCGCACGATGCGGTTGAACACCAGCATCGAGTCGTGGTCCACGGCGCGGCGAGCCCGCCCCACATGGTCCGAATGCGCCCCCACCGCCACGTACTGGCGGGCCAGCACCTTGTCGCTCCCCGGCAGCACGGCCACCACGTTGCGCGCCGGGAAGGGCACCGGTGTCACGCTGACCACCGCCGTGATGCGCACCGTGGCCCCCAGGGTCCCGGGGGCCAGCTGCTCCAGCGGGGTGGGGAACAGCTTGGACGCCGCCTCCGCCATCACGTACAGCCGCGCGCCGGGGTCCTGGCCGTCATCCATGAACTGGCCGGGGTTGAGCACGTAGGGGAGCAGCCCGCGCACCTGCGCCGGCACCACGAGCACCACGGCCGCGGCGGTGGCGGGGGCCAGCGCCCGGCCCTCCAGCGCCAGTTGCACGCCGGTCTGCGACATGGGCATGGTCAGCACCACCACCTTCCCCTGCGCCTGCTCGGGGGTGAGGCGCGTGGTGCTGTCGCCGGCGATGCCGCCGAACACCGCGGGCGCCGAGTCGACGGTGATGGGGGTACGCGCCAGGAAGGCCCACTCGCGCCCCAGCCCCAGCGAGGCGCCGCCGGCGATGAAGGAGGAGAGGGGGTCGACCTTCTTGACCTTGAGCGGGAGCGCCTGGAAGTAGCTGCCGCTGTCCCCGGCGGGGAGGAGCCCCAGCCGCTTGGCCTCGGCGGCCAGGTAGGTGGTGGCCTTCACATGCCCTTCGGTGCCCACCTCGCGCCCGGCCAGCGAGTCGTCGGCGAAGACATACAGCCGCGACATCAGGTCGGTGGCGGTGATGGGGCCGGCGGTGGGCGTGGCGGCGCGCTTGACGGGCAGCGGGGTCGCCGCGGCGGCCGCCGACGGCTGCGCGGCCACCGCGGTGGACAGGGTGGCGGAGAGCGGTGCGGCCGCCACGGCCAGCGCCAGCGTGGCGACCTGACGGAGCGGGCGGCGGGACGCCGAGACGGACACGGGCATGGTCAGGGGAGGGACGGAGACAGGGACACGCGAGCCATGCGGACCCGCGTGGTGGGCGTGACGTCGGTCCAGGCGAGGAGCAGGGCATCGCCCACCCGGACCATGCGCGGGAAGCCGCTGGGGCGCCCCCCGCTGGTACGTGTTACGACCCGGGGCTCCCCCGGGGTGTTCCCGATCACGCGGACGAGGCGCACCTCCGCCTCGTCCGCGGAGCGCTCTTCCAGCCACGCCACCAGCGGATGGTGGTCGGCGTCCAGTGCCAGCGCCACGCGCCCCAGCGGGGTGCCGCCATCAATCCGCACCGGCGCACCAAAGGTGGCCCCGCCGTCGGTGCTGCGCGCCAGCAGTACCCGCGCGGTGTCGTGCGCGGCCGTGAACCATGCCACCACCACGGTGTCGCCGTGCGCCGCCACGGCCGGGCCGTTCACCGGACACCCCGCGTAGTGCCAGTCGTCGGCGTGCACCAGCGCGGGGGCGCTCCAGCGCCCGCCGTCCTGCCGCACGATGGCAATGTCGCGGATCTCCCCGGGGGCGCGGTCGCGGTACACCACCACCATGCCGCGGGCGGTGCGCGCCGCGGCCGTCTGGCAGCAGTCGCAGCTGCGCGCGTCCAGCAGCGCCTCGGCGCTGAGGGTGCCCGTGGCGGTGATGTGGGCGGCACGCACGGTCATCTCGCGCGCGGAATCGGGGATCGCCGTCTTGCGGCCGTCCAGCCAGGCCAGCCCCAGGGTGTCGCCCCCGGCCGGCCAGAGGGAGACGAAGCCGTGCTCGGCGGCCAGCCCATCGGTGTGCGGCGTGACGGGGGCGCTCCAGGTGGCGCCGCCGTCCCCCGAGCGCACCACCCGGATGCCGTAGGTGTAGCGCCCGCCCGCCTCGCGCTCCAGCCAGTGCGCCGCCAGTTCCCCGGTGGGGAGGGCGGTGACGGCGGGGAAGTCGGCCCA
>JBILKP010000396.1:0-2563 GCA_044376625.1 Gemmatimonas sp.
CCTATGACAACAGCGTGGGCACGCCGCGCTGGGAGCCCGCGGGCACGCACCTCACCTTCGTGGCGCAGGACCGCGTGTGGTCCACCGCCTACCGCGTGGAGGCGGCCACGGGGCGGGTGACGCCGCTTACGGCCAAGCGCGTGGTGCGCGCGCCCTCGTACAGCGCCGATGGCCGCACGGTGGCGTACCTGCAGGACGGCCCCGATGCCCCCGCCGAGGTGCACGTAAGCGGCGCCGACTTTGCCGGGGCGCGCCGCCTGACCACCAGCAACCCGCAGCTGGCCGGCGTGGCGCTGGGGGAGACGGAGGTGGTGACCTGGACGAGCACCGACGGCTTCGAGGTGGAGGGGGTGCTGCTCAAGCCGGTGGGGTACCGCCCGGGCGCCAAGGTGCCGTTGCTGGTGGATGTGCACGGCGGCCCCACGGGGGCGCACGGCAACGGCTTCAAGGCCAGCTGGGGGAACCCCGGGCAGTACTGGGCGGGGCGGGGGTGGGCGGTGCTGTACCCCAACCCGCGCGGCAGCACGGGGTACGGCGAGAAGTTCATGCGCGCCAACATCAAGGACTGGGGCGGCGGCGACTACCGCGACATCATGACCGGGGTGGACGCCCTGGTGAAGCGCGGCCTCGCCGACTCCGCCAAGCTGGCGATCACCGGGTGGAGCTACGGCGGCTACATGACCGGGTGGGTGGTGTCGCAGACGGGGCGCTTCAAGGCGGCCATGATGGGCGCCGGGCTGGTGAACATGGTCAGCATGTACGGCACCACCGACATCCCCGGCTACATCGGCACCTTCTACGACGGCATGCCGCGGCTGGACGGCACGCTCTCCAACGCCTCGCTGGACTTCTACCGCCGGCGCTCCGCCATCACCTACAGCGACCGGGTCACCACGCCGCTGCTGATGCTGCACGGCGGGAACGACGAGCGCGTGCCCATTGGCCAGCCCATGGAGTACTACCGCTACCTGCGCGACCGCGGCAAGACGGCGGAGCTGGTGTTCTACCCGCGCGAGGGGCACGGGCTGGCGGAGTACTACCACCAGATCGACAAGGTGAAGCGGGAGCACGAGTGGATCGTGCGCCACACCCTGCCGGGGCCGGTGGTCCCGTAGCGCCCCGGGCGCCGGGGTGACCGCCGCGCGCGGTCACCCCGGCGCCAGCTCGGTGCTCCACAGCCGCTTCCCCGTCACGTCCCACAGCGCCGCGGTGAGCGCCTTCGTGCGCGGGTCGATGTCCAGCGTCCCGTAGAACTGCAGGTTGTCGCTGGGGGGGCGGTTGGGCTTGGGGGCGGGGCTGGCAAAGCGCACCTCGGGGCCGAAGGTGCGGTCCAGCGCGTTGGGGCCAAAGGTGCCGGCGTGCATGGGGCCGGCCACGAACTCCCAGAAGGGATCGAAGTCGGTGAACGCCGCGCGGTCGGGGCTGTAGTGGTGCGCCGCGCAGTAGTGCACGTCGGCGGTGACCCACACCACGTTCTTCACGCCGCCCTGCCTGAGCCCGCGCAGCAGCGCGGCCACCTCGTGCTCGCGCCCCAGTGGGGCGCCATCGTCGGCGTTGGCGATCCCCTCGAAGTTGGGCTCGTTGTTGCGGCGCCGGTCGGGGACCACCAGCCCCACGGGCATGTCGCACGCCACCACCTTCCACGTGGCGCGGCTGCCCTTGAGCGCCGCCGCCAGCCACCCCAGCTGGGTGGCGCCGAAGATCGCCCCCCCGGGCGCCCCGGCCGGCTGGCGGTTGTTCGAGTTGGCGTCGCGGTAGCTGCGCAGGTCCACCACGAACACGTCCAGCAGCGGGCCGTGCGCAAACGACCGGTACACGCGGTGGGGCTCCGACGGGTGGCGCCGCATGGGGAGGAACTCGAACAGCGCCTGCCGCGCCCGCTCGGCCAGCACGCGCACCTGCTTCTCGGTGTAGCGCGCGTCCCGGTCCATGGTGAGCTCCCAGAACCAGTTGTCCACCACCTCGTGGTCGTCCCACTGCGCCACCACGGGGACGCTGGCGCCAAAGGCCTGCGCGTGCGGGTCCAGCTGGTTGTAGGCGAAGTTCCCGCGGAAGTCGTCCAGCGACTGCGCCGGGCGGCTCTTGGCCTCGGTGACCAGGTTGCGCCACACCGTGCCGTCGTCCAGCGGCACCTCGGCCACCAGCGGCTGGTCGGCGTAGATGTTGTCCCCCGAATGGATGAACAGGTCGGGCTCGGCGCGGCGCAGCGCGTCGTAGATGCGCAGGCCGCCGCGCGAGGCATCGATTCCCCACCCCTGTCCCACCATGTCCCCCGACCACGCCACGCGCACCGGCCGGTCGCCACGGCGCGAGGGGGTGCGGAAGTGCCCCGTGGTCCAGTCGCTGAACGCCCCCGGCGCGTCCACGCTCTCGTAGCGCGCCCGCCAGGCGATGGTCTCCCCCGCGGGCAGCCCCGTGAGGTCCAGGTGCGTGGTAAACGCCGCCTCGGCGCGCGCCGCGGGCCCCTCCAGGCGGCGGGGCGTGCGGAAGCGGTCGCTGGTGTCCCACTCCACGAACCAGCGCGCCGCGCGGTCGGCGCGGCTCCACACCACCGCGCGGTCGC
>JBILKP010000397.1:0-2561 GCA_044376625.1 Gemmatimonas sp.
TCCAGCGGGCTGGGGCGGCTGGCCAGCTCCTGCGGGGTGGCGTTGGTGCGGCACGCCAGGCGCACCTCGGCGGGGCGGCATCCGGCGGCGGCCAGGAGCAGGCTCCAGAGGGTGAGCAGGCGGGGGCGCATGGGGCGTGCGGAGGGGGGAGGCCGGCGCGGGCGGGGCGTGGATATGCCGTGCTAGTAGACGACTGCGGCGACGGCAGGGCACGCCGGGGGGATGGCCGGGGACGGGAACGACACGGGGCGCCCCCCCGGAAGGGGGCGCCCCGTGAAGCCCCGGCGCGAAGGCCCGGGGGGGTGCCGCGCTACTTGGTGGCCGCTGCCAGCCGCCGGATCTCGCGGGCCATGGTGCGCACCCGGGCGGCATCCTTCGCGCCGGTGGCGTCCTTGTCCACCTGCACCGCCAGGGCGGTGAGCGCCGCCGCCCGCGCCGCGCCGTTCTTCATCTCCGCCAGGTCCAGCGCCGCGGCGATGGCCGTGGTCCGCTCGGCGGCCAGCCCGCTCCCCCGCACCAGCTGGTCCAGGTAGCTGCGCACCACCACGAAGGCGGCGGGCCAGGTCATCACGGGCTGGCTCTGCGGGTTGTACTGGGTGAACTGCACCAGCTTGGCCGCCGCGATCTCGTTGGCGGAGAGGTGGTCGCTGGGGGTGAGCTCCAGGATGTCCAGCCCGCGGTCCATCTCGGAGGAGACGATGAGGCCGTTCCAGTAGTACGCCCCCCACGAGCCGCCGATGGTGAGCCCGCCGCCGCGCGTGGCGAGCGTGCTCCCCTCGACCGGCGCCGGCACGTCCACCGGGCGCGGCGGGTTGATGGCGCCGCGGTCGAAGAAGCCGATCTCGAACGCCTTGTCGGGGTCGGTGAAGTCCATGATGTTCACGCCCCCCTGGTACCACCCCTGCACGTACAGGTCACGCCCCGGCACCGGGATCAGCCCGCCGTTGTGCGACACGCAGTTCTCCTCGGCCGCCTGCGCGGCGGGGAGCTTGAAGTACGCGCGCTGCTTCTGCCGCTTCTTCGCGTCCAGCGTGATGACCGTGTTGCCCCCCAGCTCGATCATGCTGGAGGCCTGGCACATGGGGCCCGTGCCGCCGCCCCACTCGTCGGTCTGGATCAGCTTCATCCCGTCGTTGCTGAACGCCGCCGTGTGCCGCCCCTGGAAGTTGTTGCTGTCGGCCAGCGCGTCGATGCGGAACGGCTTCTCGGGGTTGGAGATGTCCACCAGGATGGAGTGGGTCGAGCAGGAGGCGGCGAGGAGCCCCTTGGCGGGGTACGCCGTCACGTCATGGCAGTTGCGCGGCCCCTCGGGCATCTCGGGCTCGCGGGCGGGGCGGCCGCGGGCGGCCCCCGCGCGGCGCGGGTCCACCGGCGCGCAGAACTGCTTGCACTCGCCGGCGCCGTCCAGCCCGGAGAAGATGCGCGCGCCGGGGATCACGCGGGCGTTCTCGGGGCGATCCAGCTCGACCTTGATGATGTCCAGCTGGAAGAGCGAGTTGGTGGGGTCGTCCGGGTCGGTGCCGTTCTTGCAGCCGGCCAGCTCCGTCGCCGGGCGCGCGGCCTGCTGCCCCGACACGTACAGGTAGACGACGTTGGGGTTGGTGGGGCTGGGGACCAGCGTGTGCGTGTGCGACCCCTTGCAGGTCTGCACGTTCTTCACCAGCCGCGGCGCCTTGGGGTTGCTCACGTCGAAGATGCGCACGCCGGCCATGTGGTCCTTGGGGTCCTGCACGCCGCCGTCGCCGCAGTCGTTGCGGTTCCCCGCCCCCTCGGCGGAGAGGAACAGCAGCGTCCCGTAGATGGTGGGGTCGCCCTGCGAGGTGATGCAGCGGGTGACCGACGCCAGCATCGGCTTGGCGGGGTCGGTGATGTCCCAGATGGTGAAGCCGGCGAAGTTGGCCTGGTAGATGAAGTGGGTGCCGAAGGCCAGGTCGGAGTTCACGAAGGTGAGCCCGCGCGCCGTGTCGAACGCCGCCGGCTTGGGGGTGGTGGACACCATCCGCATGTTGCTGATGGCCACGCCGGCGTCGAAGCGCCCGGGCTTGAGGGTGGTGCGGGGGTCCTTGTTGGTGGGGTACGTCTGGGCGTGCGCCGCCAGGGGCGCGAGCGCCGCGGCGGCCAGGAGGGTCAGGGCGCGCAGGGCACGCATGAGGTCAGGCTCCGGTGAGGGGGAGGGGCGGGAACGCGGGGCCGGGTGGCCGGTGGTCACCCGGGGGGGAGCTGCGCGAGCAGGCGCCGCATGATGCCGATCTCGGCGGTCTGCGTGGTGGCCACGTCGTTGGCGAAGACGTTGGCGTCCACCTCCTGCCCGGCGCCGGGGGTCTTGAACAGCTCGTCGACCATCTTGATGGCGCCGGCGTGGTGCTTGATCATCCCCACGAGGAAGAGGCGGTCGAAGGCGGTGCCGCGCGCGGCGGTCAGCGCGGCCATCTCCGCGTCATCCAGCATGCCGTCCATGCGCATGCCGCGCCACGAGCTGGTGTCGGGGGCGAACTGGTCGTGGCGGCGCAGCCAGTCCTGCATGATGAGGATCTCGGGGATCTGCGACTGGTCGATCTTGC
>JBILKP010000398.1:0-2550 GCA_044376625.1 Gemmatimonas sp.
GAGGAGCCGGCGCGGCGGCCGCGCCCCTGGAAACGGGCGAAGGCGCGGCGCTCCACCTCGCCCATCAGCCGCGACAGCTCGGCGAAGACGGGGAGGGCGGGGCGGGATTCGTGCGTGCGGGTGACCTGGACACGGCTCATGGATGGATCCTCCGAGTGGGAACGCCGCGCGCGACGCGGGCGCGGCAGGGGGGAAGGGGGACGCGGCATGGGGCGCTGGCGCGCGGCGGTGACGGACGGGGCTACGGGAGCTGGTCCACCAGCAGCACGACGCGCCCCGTGCGCGGCGCATAGGCGCCCAGCTGCGTGGCGGTCCACGCGCGCGTGCGCCCCTCGCACCGCGCGCCGCGATAGAGGCGCAGCTGCGTGCCCGCGTCGAGGCGGTAGTACCCCCAGGCGATCCCCACCGGGGTGGCGCCCCACTGCCACCCCAGGCAGCGCGCCGTGGTACCCTGCACCAGTTCGAGGGCCACCGTGTCGGGAAAGACGGAGGCGACCACCGGCGTGACGTAGGTGACCCCGCCCACCACGTTGGTCACCTCCACGGCCGCGCTGTCGCCGGCCAGCGGCAGCGCGCCTCCCTCCAGGTCGTCGGGGACCGCCGCCCCGTTGGAGAACTGCCGCTTGCGGCTGCGCCACTGCAGCTGCGCGGTGCGCGCGGGGACTGCCATGTCCAGGCTGGCGCCCGGGGACACCATGCCGTACGCGGTGGTGCCCACGCCCACGATCACCTCGACATCCAGCGCATTGCGCACGGTGGTGGTGACCAGCGCGCCCTCCGTGGGCGCGGCGGCCGACTCGGCGCACGCGGTCGCCGCCCCCGCGGCGACCAAGGTCAGCAGCACGAACCGCCTCGACACGCGTCCACACTCCATGGCCCGCTCCTCCAGCGTGAGCCGGCGCGGGAGCGCGCCCTGGTGCGCGCCGCCGCCGCCGTGATGCCGCTCACTTCAGCAGGAACGGGGCCACCCGCGCGGGCTCCGTGACGGCTTCCGCACGCGTGCCCGGCGTGGCCCGTTATCGCCCGCGCACGCCCCGCCGCGCCAGCTCGGCCTCGGCGGCGATGGTACCAAAGCCCCCCCACTGCCCCGACGCCACCATGCGGCGCCAGATCGCCACCGCCTCGGCCTCGCGGCCGGTGAACGACAGCCACGTGGCCACGCCGTAGGCCGTGGAGGCGTCCCCCGACGAACCGATGCCGCCGGCGGTGGCGGCCAGCAACGTGTCCACCGGCAGCGTGCCGTTGTACAGCAGCATCAGCCGGTGGTAGTTGTCATTCTCCACGATGCGCAGGTCGCGGTGCATGGGGGCCACCACGCGCGCGGCCTCGTCGTGGCGCCCCAGCTTGCGCAGCGACAGGTACCACCAGTGCGCCATGGACACGCGCCGGTCGTCGTTGGTGGCCGCCTCCACCTCGCGCTGGGCCACCCGGGCGGCGTTGGCCCAGTCGCCGCTCAGGTAATACGCCAGCGCCAGGTGGTAGCCGATGTTGCTCTGCAGCGTGCCAATGGGGATGCCCGCGGCGTTGGGCTGCCCGTCGGGCTCGACCTCGTCGGGCTTCCCCTGCGTGAGGGCCGCGGCCCGCTCCAGGTCGCGGATGGCCGCGGGGAAGTCGCGCACCGAGAGGTAGCGATGCCCGCGATGGCGGTAGAGCCAGGGGTTGTCCGGGGCCAGCGCCACGCCGCGCGTGTACACGGCGATGGCCTCGCGCAGCTGCCCAAGGTAGCCCAGGCGCCGCGCGTACCAGATGAGCGAATCCATGGTGGCGGGCGCCGCCTGGTAGTGGCGCCAGGCGCTGTCGCGCTGCGCCTCGTAGCGGGCGCGCGTGGCCGCGCTCATGGGGAGCGTGCGCAGGGTGTCCCCCAGCAGCGAGACGGCCTGGAACGGCGCCGGATCGGGGGGGCGCACGGCGCCTCGCGGCTGCGCCGGCGCGATGGCGGGGAGCAGGACGAGCAGCGCGGTCAGGGGCGCGGGGAGGCGTGTGGCGCGTGTGCGCTGTTTCACGGCGGTCCTACGGCTGAGTTCGCTGGCACGGGACTTGCTACTGGTGCCCGAAGCGACGGCAAAGCCTGTCACCATGGCGTGACTCCGGCAGAGGCGGTCAGGGAATCCCTGATGGGAGGCGAGCAGGTCGATGACGATAAATTTACCTGATGGGCTGCGTGCGGATGCCGCGGCCATGGCGGCAGCGCCGTCCGGACATGACCGGGCGATCATTTTTCCGGGCCACGGCGTAATGGATCCTTCCAATGGTGTCGAGGCGCCACCCGCGCTCCCAGCCCGCGGGGCCGATCGCCTGATGGAGCGCGCCGTGGCGGAATCGCAGCGCCTGGAGGCGCTGTCGCGCCTCTGTTCCGGCTTCACGCACGGCTTGGGGGACCTGCTCACCGTGGTGGCGGGGAACGCGTCGCTGCTGCGCACGCACCTGGCGCGGGACCCCGCTGCCGCCGACCTGGCCGAGGAGATCGAGCGGGCTGCGGCGCGCGCCGGCACGCTAGTGCAGCAGGTGGCGGCCTTCGGGCGCGAGCAGGCCCACGCCCAGGTGCCGCTG
>JBILKP010000399.1:0-2547 GCA_044376625.1 Gemmatimonas sp.
GCTGGCCATCGTGGGGGCGGGGGTGCAGGGGCTCGCGCACCTGCAGCTGCTGCCGCGCGTCCGCGGGATCACCGAGATCCGCGTGGCGTCGCGCCGCTTCGCGGACGCGCAGGCGCTGGCCGCGCGCGACGCGCGCGCGCAGGCCGTGGCCTCCATCCGCGACGCGGTGCGCGGCGCCGACGTGGTATGCCTCTGCACGACCTCGGACACGCCCGTCATCGAGGGGGACTGGCTCGCCCCCGGGGCGCATGTCACCTCGGTGGGGTACGCCCCCCCGGGCGGCGAGCTCCCCCCCGAGGTCGTGCGGCACGCGACGCTCGCCGTGGAGTCCCGCCTGTCCTTCGAGCCGCCGCCGGCCGGGTGCGCCGAGCTGGCCGGGCTCGACCCGGCGCTGGGGATCGAGCTGGGGGAGCTGCTCGCGGGACGCGCGCCGGGGCGCCTGTCAGACGCGCAGCTCACGGCGTACAAGTCGATGGGGCACGCCATGGAGGACCTGGTCGTCGCCGAGCTTGTGTACCGGAAGGCGCGCGCGGTGGGGGCCGGCCGGAGCGTGTCGCTGTAGGCTGCGCTGGTGGCAGGGTGGACCACCCGGTCGCCAGCCGAGGGGCTGGGCACCACCAAGCCGAACGGGGCGGGAGCCCCCGGGTGCGTGATCCGCACCGGGGGGTTCCCGCCCCGTTCTTCGTCCGTCGTCGTTCAGCGCACCCCGGTGCCGGGGGTCGGCGCGCTCCCCGCCCACGGCATCGGCGGCAGCGCCCGCTGACGCGGCCACTCCTCGTTCAGCGTGCCGGCGTCGTACAGGCGGCCGTTCACCATCACCTTGCGGATGGTGTTGGTGTTGCGGATGTCGGCCAGCGGGTCGCCGTCCAGCACCAGCAGGTCGGCCATCTTCCCCGCCTCCAGCGACCCCAGGTCGGCGCCCATGCCGATCCCCTCGGCGCCCACGATCGTGGCGGCGCGGAGCGCGTCATGCGTGGAGAGCCCGCCGCCCTGCAGCATCCAGATCTCCCAGTGCATCCCCAGCCCCTGCAGCTGGCCGTGGCTGCCCACGCCGATGCGCCCGCCCTTGGCCACGGTCTTGGCCACGTCCTGCGCGTGCTGGAAGAACGAGTACTCCTCCTTCAGGAACCACCCGCCGGGGCCCGGGCTGCCGCCGCCCCCCGTGCCGCGGCGGCGCACCTTGGCGTCGAAGTCCGCCGGGTGCGTGAAGCGCCGCAGCTTGGCGTCCCCCACGAGGTTCTCGTTGGTGTACCAGTAGTTCTCGCCGAAGGGGCCGCCGTACGCCACGATGAGCGTGGGGGAGTTGAGCGTCTGCGTGGCCTTGTACCACTCGAACACGTCGTCGTACTTGGGGGTGATGGGGAGCGTGTGCTCGATCCCCGGGTAGCCATCGATGCCGTGCGTGATGTCGATCTTGTGGTCCAGCCCCCCCTCGGTGGTGGGCATGATCCCCAGCTGCCGCGCCGCCATGATCACCCACTGCCGCTGCTGGCGGTTGCCGGTCATGTACATCTTGAGGGTGCCGGTGCGGTAGTAGTCGCTGTAGCGCTTGAGCACCTGCACCGCGTGGGCCGAGTCGCGGATCGCCTCACCGAAGAAGACGCCGGGGCCGGTGGTGTAGATGCGCGGGCCCACCATGTCCCCCGTCTCCACGCGGTCGCCGTAGGTGAGGAAGTCGGTGACGGCGGTCTGCGGGTCGCGGGTGGTGGTGGTGCCGTAGGCCAGCGTGGCCAGGTACTGCCAGGTCTGCGTGTTGTGGATCTGCGGCGTGAGCCACTGCGGGTGGTAGTGCGTGTCCACGAAGCCGGGGATGACCGTCTTGCCGCGCACGTCGATCTCGCGCGCGCCCGCCGGGATGGCCACGGTGCCGCGCGCGCCCACGGCCACGATGCGGTTGTCGCGCACCACGATGTCGGCGTCCTCGATGATCTCGCGCCCCTTCATGGTGATGGCGCGCCCGCCGCGGAGCACCGCCACGCCGCGCGGGATGTCGCGCGCCGCGCCCACCGACACCCGCACCTCGGCGGGCTTGTAGGCCGCGGCCTTGGCCAGCGAGTCACGGCGCGCGGCGGCGGCGCGGGCCGCGCTGTCGGCGGGGGCCGCGGGGGCGCCCGCCGCCTTCGCGGCCGCCTTGAGCGAGTCCTCCACCACCTTGGCGCGGTCCAGGTCGTACGTCCACACCGCGTTCCCCAGCGACCAGTGCACCGCGCGCCCGGAGGCGCTCCACGCGGGGAACTCGCCCCCGATCTCATTGAGCTTGCGCACCGGCACCGCCGCCTCGGTGGGGGCGGCCACCGACACCGTGGGCGGCGTGGCCCCCACCTGCGGCACCGTGATGGTGTAGACGTCCATGCCCACCAGCGCCAGCGCCTGGTCCCCCTTGGGGGCCATCAGCACCAGCGCGGCGGGGGGCGGCTGGGGCGCGGAGGGCTCGGTGTGGTCATCGCCCAGGTGCCCCTGGTGGTTCTCGTCGCCCACCATGGGGCGCGCGGCCCGGCCGCCCAGCCGGTTGCGGCCGATGCTGGCCACCATCGTGCCGTCCAGCGT
>JBILKP010000122.1:0-8398 GCA_044376625.1 Gemmatimonas sp.
GCCGAGCGCCAGCGCCTGCCGGCGGCTGATCGGGATGTGGCCCTGCTGGCGGGCGGGGCGCAGCTTGCCGTCGCCCCCCCGACGCTGGCCACCGGGCTCGATCTGGTCGCCTCCCGTCGCGGCTCTTTGGTGCTATCGGAGTTGTACGCGCGCGCACCGACGGTGAGTGCGGCTTCGTACCTTTGGGCCAACTATTGGGAGGTCTATAACGCGAGCGACAGCACCATATTCCTGGACGGCATCCTGCTGTTTCGTACGCCCCATGTGCCGGTCGGGGCGCAGTGGCCCACGGATCCCTGCGAAACCGTGAACGCGGCCGAGCGTCTGGACCCCGATGGACTGTGGGCCATTTCCATCTATGCCTTTCCCGGTACCGGGCGGCAGTACCCCGTGCCGCCGGGCGAGGCGCGCGTGCTCGCCGTGGACGCAATGGACCACACGGGGGTGGGGCTGCCCAACCTATCCCGGGCGCCGTTCGAGATGATCGGCACCGAGGCCGACATCGACAATCCCGCGGCCGCCAACATGGTGCGCCTTAAGGGCGTAACGGGCGGCTTGGGCCGCGGCGAGGCGGTCATTACCGGATCTATGTACGGGCTGGCGCTCCCCGTCGCGCGCGACACCACGCAGCTCCCCCGCAGTATCGTCACCAACGAGGGCGCGTTGTACAGCGTGAATCGCATTCCCCGCGGAGCCATACTCGACGTCGTGGGGACTGCCCAGCCCGATGCGGAACGCATGGCGTCGGGAGCGTACCGGGCCGGGCTCCGACCCTGCGACCCCTGGGCGCTTCCCCAGTTTGAGCGCTCGCGCGCCAAGCTGTTCAGCTCCCAGCAGGCGTTAGCCGTTCGGCGCCGGTCGCTGGGGCGCACCGCGGAGGGGCGGGAGATCCTGCAGCGCACCGGTGCAGCCGCACGGGATTTCGAGCTCGCCCAGCTCCTGCGCCGGTCGCTGGACAAGTAGCGCCGCCATGCATTCGTTGCCGATGATGCCATGCATGGGCCGCCGGGTCGACCGCGGCACGGTGCTGGCGCTGGTGCTGGCGCTGGCGGCATGGCTGGGCCTCCCCGCGCACCCGCTTGGCGCCCAGCCTTCCGCCCGCGTGTCGGGGCGCGCCATCCTCCGCGGCACCCAGTCGGGGCTGGCCGGCGTCTCCGTCACGGTGGAGGGGACCGATGTGGCCACCCTCACCGATTCCGCCGGCCGGTGGAGCCTGCTGCGGGTGCCGGCAGGGCCGCAGCAGTTGGTGGCGCGGCGGCTTGGGTATGCCCCCACCCGGCTCCCCATCACGGTGCCGCTATCGGGGACGCTGGTGGTCGACCTCGAGATGGCCACCAGTGCCCTCCGGCTGGGACAGCTGACGGTCACCGCGACCCAGTCGGGACGCGCCCGCGGCGAGCTGGGGACGGCCAGCGTCATCGATCGGGACGCCATTGCCAACCAGATTGCCTCAAGCCTGCAGGGGGTGCTGGAGCTGGTGCCCGGGGTGCCGCTGCAGCCGCCGGGGCTGGACGCCGCCGCGCAGTTCTCGCTGCGCACGCTGCCGCAGGGGGGCGGGTCCGCCGGATTCTCGGGGGCGTCCGCGGACGACATCGGCGCCGCCGGCACGCTCATCGTGCTGGATGGTGTCCCCTTGTCCAACAATGCCAACCTGCAAACCGTGGGCGCCCGCGGGCAGATCGTGTCTCCCGCCAGCACCGCGGGGGGCGGCATCGACCTGCGGCGGATTCCCGCCGCCACGCTGGAGCGCGTCGAGGTGATTCGCGGCATCCCGTCGGTGCGCTGGGGCGACCTGACCCAGGGCGCGATCATCGTGGAGACGCGCGCCGCCGCAGTGGCCCCCGAACTGGCCGCGCGCCTGGACCCCCGCACCCGGGAAGCCAACCTCGTGGGGGGGCGCAGCTTCGACAATGCCCGCCAGGCGGTGACCGCCACCTTCAACCTGGCCGACACGCGCAGCGTCCAGTCGCTGGCGAGCGCCGCGACGCGCCGCGGTGCCGGGCAGCTGGCCCATCGCCTGGCACTGGGCGTGGCCCCCGGCGACGGGAAGGACGCCGACGGGCGCATGCCGCGTCCCCGGGTCACCTTCGATACCCGGCTCGATTGGTGGCAGCTGGGCTACAATGCCCCCGAGCGCGAGGACCTGGAGCCCGGGCGCAACTCCTTCACCAACGACCGGGGGCTGCGCCTGGGCGAACGCGCGCGGCTCGCCTTGGGGAAGGGCACGCTGGAGTGGACGGCGGCGCTGGATGCGCAGGCCCAATACACCCGCGAAACCCGGCTGCTCAGCCGCCCCGCCCTGCCGTTCACTGACCGGATGTCCGAAGGGCGCGCCATCGGGCGCTACCTGGATGGACTGTACCTGGGCGCCTACGAACTGAAGGGCGCCCCCCGCCTGCTCTATACGCGGATGGAGTGGGAGAGCGCGACCGCCCAGCGCGGCAGGCGTGCCGGGTGGCCACAGACCCGCGCCGGCATGGAGCTGCGTCGGGAGTGGAATGGTGGCGAGGGCTACCTGTTCGACATGGCACGTCCGCCGCAGACCAGCAGCTTCAATGGAACCCGGGGGTTTGACCGACCGCGTCGCTTCGGTGACGTGCCGCCCCTGGTGACCAGTGCGGCCTACGCCGATGTGCGCGCCACGGCAAATCGCCTCGGCATGCTGGCGGAAGTCCAGTCCGGGGTGCGCGTCGACCTCCTGCACGGGGGCGGCTGGTGGACCAGTGGCGTGCGCGCGGTCTCGGTGCAGCCCCGCCTGACCGCGCAGCTCGCGCCGCGCCCCTGGGTGCGCCTGCGCGGCGGCGCGGGGGTGGTCAGCAAGCTCCCCACGGTTGCGCAGCTGTTTCCGGCCCCGCAGTTCTTTGACGTGGTGAACGTGAATCGGTACACGATCAATCCCGCCGAGCGATTGGCCGTGCTCACCACCTTCATCCGGGATCCGACGAACAGCGACCTGCGCTTCTCGCGCGCCCTCAAGCGGGAGCTTGGGATCGACCTCGACGGCGGGGCAGGGCGGGGGGCGCTCAGCGTGGCGTGGTTTGATGACCGCCTCCTGGAGGCGGTCACCCTGCGTCGCGATGCGGGGTCCCTGTTGCGCGACCGGTACCGCCTGGTGGACACCGCCCAGGGGTCGGGGCAGCCCGGGCGCATCGTGGACCCGCCCTTCGCGTCGGTGCCCGTGCCGATCTTCCTGGATCGGTACGTGAACGGCGGCACCCTGGGTGGGCGCGGCATCGAGTACACGGTGCGCCTGCCAGTGGTGCCGCGCCTGCGCACGCGCCTGGAGGTCAGCGGGGCCACCCTGCGCAGCACGTTCCGCACCAGCGACCGGGACTATGGCAACGTGGCGCGGCTGGAGACGTTCCAGACAGACACCACGGTGCAGCGGGTGGCCTTCTTCGACGGCGCGTCGTACCGGTCGTCACGCTCCATCGTGACGTGGCGGGTGGTGCATCACCAGCCCGACCTGGGGCTGGTCATCACCGGCGTGATCCAGCAGCGCCTGGGTGATGAGCGGGTGATCACCGGGCGCACCGATTCGCTCAGCTTCTCCGGGTACCTCACCCGGGCAGGGGAGGTGGTGCTGGTCCCCGAGGCGGATCGCACGCAGCCGCAGTACGCCGACCTGCGGTTGGCGCGTCCGGCCACCGCGCGCTCCACCACGCGCCAGCCGGACGACTGGCTCCTGTCGCTGCAGATCGCCAAGGCCATCGGTGCCAACGGACGGCTGTCGTTCTACGTGTTCAATGCCCTCGACAAGCTCGCGTCGTTCAGCGCCGGCGGCACCGTGCGTGCGCTCCCGTCGTCGCGGTTTGGGGTGGAACTCACCTTGCCCACCTCGATGCTCTTCGGTGGCCCCCGATGAGCCGCGTTGGCGTGGTTGGCGTGGTTGGCGTGGTTGGCATGTGGGGGATCGTGGCGCTGGCGCTTGCCGCCGTGCCGGTGGCGGCACAGGATACACCCCCAACGGCCTGGGGGCGCGCGCCCAATTCGTCGAGTGCGCTGGCCCCCGATCAGGCGGCGGCGTGGCTGTCGGCCTGGTCGCCGTTGCGCCCCGTGATCGACGCACCGCGCGGGTTGCTGCGGGCGCCGCTGGCGCCAGGGCTGCTGGACGCGCCGGCGCCGCGCGCGGGGGCGTTCGTGCTGGCGGGTGCGCCCGGTGCGCTGGCCCGCGACCTTGGGGAGGGCGACGCGACAGGCCGGTTCGGGGCGTTGCGAGTGCGTGCGGCTGGCGAGGAGGGCGCGTTCCGGCGTCCACTGGATGTGGCCAGTAGCCGGGTGCAGCAGCTGTCCGGCCATGGCTACTCCCCCGTGGGGCGGGTCGGGGTCGCGATCGGGCGCTTCGTGGTGGACCAGGAGCACAATGCCCGGTCGTCCTACACCGCGCGCGTGTTGCCGTACCTGTCGGCGCCCATTGTCATGACCGATTCCGTGGAGGCGCCGATGAACCGCTTCCGCGCGCGCCTCGAGGGCGCCCTCGCGTTGCGACTGGGGAGCTATGGCGCCGGCGTGTCGCTGGGGATTGAATCGCGTGAGTTCAATTCCGTGAATGTGCCACTCCGCCGTGCCGGCCGCGCGTCAACGCCGGCGGCGGCGGTCGGCGTGGAGCGACGGCTGCCATGGTGGTCCACCCGCCTTGGCGCCTACTACCGGTGGACCGAGCCCAACGAGACCAACATCCTCACCGCTCGGCCGCGGTCCACGGTCATCTACCCGATGCTGGGGCTGGATGAACCATTCAGCTTGCCGGTGTCCCCCAGCACTGGCAGCGTGTTCGTGCGCAACGAGCGGCGCTCCACGGCCCGGGGGCTCTCGTTGGCGCTGCGGCTGCTGGGCGCGGACATCGTCGTCACGCATGAGCGGGGCCAGCGGGCGGACGACCAGACCCAGGCGCCCTTCACCGCCAACCGCCCTGACCTCGAGCGCTGGCGGGCGACGGGTTCCGAGAGCCGGGCGATGGTGCAGCGGCGCCTGGTCCGCCGCATCACCGCCACGCTGGTCGGGTCGCTGGAGTCGTTGGACGGGGAGGGGCGCCGGTCGGAGCTGCGCGGGATTGCGTTTGCCGGCACGACCACCCGGCGCGCGGTGGAACTCGACCTGCGCACGCCGGCGGCCAACCGCTGGAGTGGCGCCCTCATCCTGGGCGCCACCACGCTTCAGCAGTCACGCACCGACTATGCCGCCCAGCTGGACGCCTACAGTGACGTGACCACCCCGTTCCTCTCCGCCGAGCTGTCGCGGCGGGTGGCGCGGCACGCGCTGTCGCTGGGGGCATCCGTGGCGTCGATGGCGCCCGGTAGCGCGCGGATCCCGGCGGCGGCCAGCCGTGGTGCGGTCTATCGCCGGTTGCTGGCGCCCGCACTGGGGTATGAGGTGGCCGAGGCGTCGGCTGCGGCGGCGTGGCTGACGGCGGAGACGGCCTTC
Organism: Gemmatimonas sp.; assembly: GCA_044376625.1. Lineage (GTDB taxonomy): Bacteria > Gemmatimonadota > Gemmatimonadetes > Gemmatimonadales > Gemmatimonadaceae > Gemmatimonas. Next base: position 5,425 of record JBILKP010000122.1, read on the forward strand.
CGCGGCACGCCCCTGCTGCTCACCCTGCGGGGCGAGCGCACCACCCCCACGTCGGTGGTCACATCGCGATTGCAGCCCGGTGGGAACCGGCAGCTGTGGAGCGTGGGGCTCGCGATCCGTCCGTAGGGGGTGGCGGGGAGGCGCACAGGGGGGGCGATCCGCGGTGGATCGCCCCCTTTGCTGCGTCTGGCGGCGGGTGGGGCGTATTGACAAAAAAAGAGTCATATGACTACTTTTCTGCATGCTGCCGCTCCCTGCGCCCCTGCATGAACCGCTCGGCGTGGTGTTGGGCACGCGGGCCAAGGTGGCCCTGGTGCGCGTGCTGACCGCCGGCGGGGCGCCGCTGTCGCAGCGTGAGGCGGCGCGCCGCGCCGGGGTGACGCTGCGCAGTGCGCAGGCCGCGCTGGCCGATCTCTACGCCATGGGCATTGCACGCAAGCTCGCTGGGGGGCGCGATCACCTCACGCTGCTGAATGAGCGGCACCGGCTTGCCCCCGCGCTGGTGGCGCTGTTCAGCGCGGAAGCCGAGCTGGCGCTCGGCATGCGCCAGGCGGTTGCCGCTCTCGCACGGGGCGATGGGAAGCCGCCGCTGGGGCTGTACCTCTTTGGCAGCGTTGCGCGCGCCGAGGAGACGACGGAGAGCGACGTGGACGTGCTGGTCGTCGCGCGCGACGCCGCCCATCGCGAGCTGCTCGTGGACCGGCTGCTGGCGGGGGCCGACACGTTGCGCCTGCAGTTCGGCGTGACGGCCAGTCCCCTGGCGTTCACCCTTGGCGAGGCCCGGCGCGCCTGGAAGGCCCGCGCGGCCCCATGGCCTGAGGTTGCGCGGGACGTGCTGCCCATCGTTGGGCCCCCGCTGAAGGAGCTCCTCGCCTGATGGTGCGCACCGACCGGGCCAAGCGAACCGATCCGGCGCGGGCAGATAGCTACGCCGAGGTTGGCCGGCGGCTGCTGCATGCCGCCCGGGCCATTACCGAGCAGGGCGACGCCCGCCACGCCAGCGCCCTTGCCATTCTCGCGGTGCACCGTGCGATTGCCCATGCCGACGCCGTGGCGATCCACAGTGGCGGGAAGCGCTCCACGGCGGCCGAGCATGTGGCGGTGCTGGCGCTCTTGCGGGAGGTGCTGGGCAATCGTCTCCCCGACCGGATCGCCAAGGAGCTCCAGCGCGTCATCGCCGAGAAGGACAAGTCCGAGTATCAGGGGTACGTGGCCACCCTGGGGGAGGCCCGTGCCCTGCTGGATCGCGCCGAGCGGATTGGCGCCTGGTGCGAGGAGTGGCTGAGCCTGACACCGCGTTTGCGAGCCTGAGGCAGGTCGCGCCGGGCAAGCGGCCGCTCCCGGTGAAGCCCGCCGGGAAGGGGGGCGAGCTGCAGAGGATCGCCCCCCGTGGCCTGCCTGTGAACCAACGGCTTGGCCTTCCGATGACGCCTGTGCCCCAAGCCCGTGCGGGCGTGACCTGGATCAACCAGGGGTGCCGGGTGACTGCGCGCGCTGCGTGCCCCCGACCGTGCCATTCGACCGCCACGGCTGTGCGTCGCGCTGCCTCATGGCACGCACGTACGTGCGCAGGGCCCACAGGCCTACGCCCAGGTTCAGCGGGATGACGATCAACGCCCTCGCCGTGCTGCCGGATTCAAGCGGCAGCGCCCGGGACACGGCGAGCACCGCACAAAGTGCCGCGATGGCCCTGAAACCCTGCCGCATCGGATCGTCAGCCGCCGCCCGTTGGGCAAGGAGCAGGAAGGACACCGCAAGGCCGCACGACAGCAGGCTGTACATGATCCCTCTCCCCTGGTGGATGTGACACGAGGTCCCATGGGCGTCCTGAGCCACTCGGGGGGGCGATCCGTGGCGAATCGCCCCCCGGGGCGAGCGGCGTGGCCCCGTTGGACGGGAGCGCGCCGGCAGTCGTGCCTACCCTGCAGCGTTCCCGGAGGCGCGCTTCATGGCCTGCAGGTCGAGGAATCCGAGCCCCGCCACGAGCAGCGGCGCGATGTCCATCGCCAGCGCCGAGAGCCCAAGGAATACACCGGCAAGCACGCCAATCGCGACGGCCAGGACCGCCCAGGTTGACCACGGCGCCGGCATTCCGCGTGCGCGCCACCACCGGATTTTCACGAACTGCAGCAGAAGGAGGCCGATGGCCAGCACGACAGTCAGGGTTTGCATGGGCAAGGTGCTCCGGTTGGGGGCTGGGGTGGCTACCGGTAATACTCGGGGTGCGCCGCAATGCATTGCCGCAATTCCCGCATGTCCCGATGGTATTGCGCGTATACTTGGCCCATCTGATATCCGACCTGCGCCACTGCAAACGGGAGCAAGGGGGTGGGTCCCACGACCATGATTTCCGCGGCTCCGAACAGGGTCATCGCCACGACCTGGGCCCTGGAGACGTTCGCATCTGATCGCTCATCGGCGCAAGGCTCCTCGCCGCCGTCTGGGGCCACCGCTGTTCCGGCATGCGGTTCAATGTTCCGTTCGTCGGCCATGGCGCCTTCGGCCAGAATCGCGTTCAGGTTGTTCTCCAGCGAGAGGAGTGCGCTATCGAGGATAGCCCGTGGCTCGCCTCCGTTCGAGGCTCCCAGCCCCGTTGCCAACGCGGACCGAGGTAACCCAGCGTACTCCATTCCTGCCACGGACATCGCACCGTGGCCCAGTCGTTCCCCGTACTCGGCGCGCAGGAAACGCGTTGGCATTCCATGGGTCCGTGCCGGTGCAAATAGCTGACGTGTGGTGGCGGATACGCCACCGTCCGCAGCTGATCCGGACATCAGTTCCCGGAACCCCAGCCGCTCCACCGCCCGTACCCGCGGATCCCGCTCGTCGCGCACGATGAGCACCCGCCGGGCCTGCCCGGCCTCATCCACCAGCACCAGCAGCTCCACGCCGCTTCTGGTCACCGCGGCCCCTCCGGCGGTGGGCCCCGCTACCGGCCCCGCGGTGGGCGCCAGCGCCTGGTCACCGCCACAGG
>JBILKP010000123.1:0-8390 GCA_044376625.1 Gemmatimonas sp.
GGCCCGATCGCGCTCCCGCCAATCCGGTCCGCCGTGACCACGCACGACGCGCCAATGGCGCACGGCCCGGCGAGGCGCGTGAACGCCTGCACGATGGTATCGCGCTCCACCAGCACGGGACCGGCCGTGGCGTCGACCACGGTGAACGGCTCCAGCACGGCGGAGGGGGCCACGTACACCGGGTGCGCACCCAGGACCACCACTTGCGGGTTGCGGTCCGCCGTCCACCGCGGGATCGCCAGCGCAGCGGCCACCGCGGGAATGTCCGCCGCCAGCAGCGGCGCCAGGGTGCCGATCAGGTCCCACACCTCGTCCAGCCAGTGGCCGTTCAGCGAGACCGTCTCGCCAGCCAGCCCGGCGGGCCATGCGGCGTCAGACGCCGCCAGCGAGGGCGCCAGGGGGAGGGCGAGCGCGTCCGCCACCCGCACCGCCGCCACGCGCCCCGCCACGCACACCCGCGTGGCGCCTTCTGGCACCCGGCTCAGTGCGGGGAGGGCGCGCGTGTTGACCAGCCACTGCCCCGCCGGCAGCACCCCGGCACCCAGCACCGGTGGCGCGTCGAATTCGGCAAACCCGCAGAGGTGCGGCGCGGTGGAACACCCCACCGGCGCCACCCCCAGCACCTGCTGCCAGCGCTCCCGGATCAGCAACGCCCCCGCGCGCACCTCCCCGAGCGGTCGCGTCGTCGCCAGCGGCTCGAAGCCTCGCGCCCGCGCGTCGTCGTGCAGCAGCATCAGGGCGCGGTGAACGCCGGCGGCAGCGCTTCCAGCAGCCCCTTGAGGTCCGCCGCCTTGTCCCGCGTGGTCACCAGCACACGCCCCGGCTGGGCCACCACCACCAGGTCCGCCACGCCGTACAGGATCACCCGGGTGCCGTCGGCGTGCACCACGTTGTCCCGGGCGTCGCGGGCAAAGGTCGCACCGGCCAGCGCATTCCCGCCGGCGTCGTGCGGGCGCACGCGATGCAGCGCCGCCCAGGTGCCCACGTCGTCCCACCCGAAGTCACCCCGGAGCACCAGCACGCGGGCGCTGCGCTCCATGACGCCCACATCGATCGCCACCGGGGTGCGCACCCCGGCGAAGAACGCCGAGAGGTCGTCGCCGGCGGCCGCCAGTGCCGGCGCGACCTCCGGGGTCAGCGCGGCCACCTCATCAAGCAGGTCGCCGGCCCGCCACGCAAAGATCCCCGAGTTCCACAGGAATCCGTCGGCCACCATCTGCGCCGCCCGGGGGCGGTCCGGCTTCTCCACGAAGCGGGCCACCGTCCACACGCCGGGCGCCACCTCCGCCCCCGGCTGGATGTAGCCGAACCCGGGATCGGGGCGCGACGGCACGATCCCCACGGTCACCAGCGCCTGCCGCGCCACCGCCGCGGCGGCCGCGGTGGCCAGGGTGCGCCGGAAGCCGTCCACGTCGGCAATCGCCCAGTCGGCATGGACGCACACCATCGGCGCCTCCCGACCGCCGCGGGCGGCCACCACGTGCGCGGCCCACGTCAGCGCCGCGCAGGTGCCGGCCGGTGCCGGTTCGGCGATCACGTTGGCAGCCGGCAGCTGCGGGCACAGCGCCAGGACCGCATCCCGCACCTCGGCATTGGTCAGGACCAGGGTGCGTGCCGGGGGGGCCAGCGGCGCCAGCCGGGCCAGCGTGTCGGCCAGCATGGGGGCATCCGACACCAGGGGCAGCAGCTGCTTCGGGCGGGCGGGCGTGGAGAGCGGCCAGAAGCGCGAGCCGACCCCCCCGGCGAGCACCACCATCCAGAGGTCCATGGGCGAGGGAGACAGGGGGGCCAACGGGGGCGTGGCGCTCATGTGAGCGTCGACAGCCGCTCACGGTGCCGACGCAGGTCCTGGACCAGCGGCGCCAGCTCTCCGTCCGGATGCACGAGGGCCAGCAGCGCGGCCTCGCGCCCCAGCGGCGCGAGCACCAAGGCCCCCTCGGGATACTCGCACACCAGCAGGCGGGGCCCCGCGGGATCCGTCCCCTCGTGCTCCGGCGGTGCCAGCCGCGCCGCGGCCCCGACGGCCGCCGCCGAGAGCAGCAGGGGCGGGACGTGGGCGGCCAGCGCCTCGGGATCCAGCGAGGGGTCGTGCGCGCCGTCGATCAGCAGGCCATCGCGGCCCACCACCAGGGCGGCCATCACACCAGGGCGCTGGCGCACGGCAAGGACGAGGTCGCGCAGGGTCGGCATGGCGGAACGCTGTGCCGCCCCCTTGGGGAAGTCAAGCGACGGGCGGCGCGCTGCGGCACCGCACCCGCTTGCCGGTGCGCTCGGGGTCGGGTAACCTCCACGATTCGCGTCCCTCACGTGCCCTCCCGGAGCTTCCCCTGCCTGTTCGCGTCCCTGGCGCGCTCCTGCGCCTCCGCTCCCGCCGCCGCCTGGTTGTCGCGGCGGTGCTGGCCCCCCTTGCCGCGTGTCAGCAGGACAACGGGTTCCTGGGCCCGGCCACCAGTGAGAACGCCGAGCGGGTGGCCTCGGTGTGGACGCTGACGGGCACCCCCCCGGCGCTCCCCGCCGGCTTCCGCTTCGTGACGGAACAGGCGGTTCGCCCGCAGATGCTCCCCACCGGCTCGCTCAACTTCGACCTGGCCGTGGAGTTCACGGGGGATGGCCGCGTGCAGCTGCTCCCCGCCCGGGCCGTGGTCCCGCTGCCCCCGGCCGGCGGCACCCTGGTGGGCATGCAGCTGTCCAGCACCACCTTCGAGGCCGTGCAGCGTGCCCCGGATCGCGGCTACCAGTCCGACTCCGCGTTGGTGGTGGCGCCGCGGCAGCTGGTCCTCCTGCGGCTGGATGGGGTGGGGTGCCTTTTCGGCGACCCGTATTACGCCAAGATGGTGGTCGACAGCGTCATCGCCGCCGAGCGCCGCGTGGTGCTGCGCACGATGGTCAATCGCAACTGCGGATACCGGGCGCTCACCGCCGGTCTCCCCAAGAATTAGGGGCGCGTCTCGCCATGTTGGACATTCGCCTGGTCCGGGACCAGCTGGACGACCTGCGGGCCGGCATGGGCCGGCGCGGCAAGCTCACGGAACTGGCGCCGGTGCTCGACCGCGCCGAGGGGCTCGAGCGCGAGCGGCGCGCGGCCATCACCGAGCTGGAGGCCCGGCAGGCCGAGCGCAACCGCATCACGCAGGAGGTGGCGCAGCGGCGCAAGGCCGGCGGGGATGCCGCGGAGCTGATCGCCGCCGGCCGGGCGGTGGGGGAGGCCATCGCGGCGCTCGAGGCGCGCCGCACCGCCGCCGAGGCCGCCGTGCAGGCCATGATGCTCGAGTTCCCCAACCTCACGCTCCCCGAGGTGCCGGCCGGGGGCGAGGAGGCCAATGCCGTGGTGCGGCACTGGGGCACCCCGCGGGACGCCCATGGCATCCGCCCGCATTGGGAGGTGGGGGAGGCGCTCGGCGTCCTCGACTTGCCGCGGGGCGCCAAGATCAGCGGCTCCGGCTTCATCGTCTACCGCGGCCTCGGCGCCCGCCTCGTGCGCGCCCTCATGAACTTCATGCTCGACGTGCACACGCAGGAGCATGGCTACGAGGAGACGTGGGTGCCGCTGGTGGTCAACCGGGCCACCATGACCGGCACCGGGCAGCTCCCCAAGTTCGAGGAGGACATGTACCGCGTGCCGGACGAGGACCTGTTCCTCATCCCCACCGCGGAGGTGCCGGTCACCAACCTCTATCGCGACGAGATCCTGGAGGCGGCCGACCTCCCGCGCGCCTTCTGCGCCTTCAGCGCCTGCTTCCGGCGCGAGGCCGGGTCGGCGGGGAAGGACACGCGCGGGCTCCTGCGCGTGCACCAGTTCGACAAGGTCGAGCTGGTGCGGTACACCACCCCCGACACCTCGCTGCAGGCGCTCGAGGAGCTCACGGCCCACGCCGAGGTCATCCTGCAGCGCCTGGAGTTGCCGTATCGCGTGGTGCTGCTGGCCGCGGGTGACACCGGGTTCTCCAGCGCCAAGACGTACGACCTCGAGGTGTTCGCCCCCGGCGTCGGGAAGTGGCTCGAGGTGTCCAGCTGCAGCGTCTTCACCGACTTCCAGGCGCGCCGCGCCAACATCCGCTATCGCCCGGCCCCCGGGGAGAAGCCGCGCTTCGTGCACACCCTCAACGGGTCGGCGCTGGCCTTCTCGCGCATCATCGCCGCCCTGCTGGAGCAGGGGCAGCAGCCCGACGGCAGCGTGCGCCTCCCCGAGGCGCTGCAGCCGTATCTCGGGCGCGCCGAGCTCCGCTAGGCGCCCGCCGTCCGGTCCCCGCGCGTCCGCCCGCGCCTCCCGTGCGACGTCGCCGCTGGCCGGTCGCCCTTGTGGTCGTGGGGCTGGTGCTCCTGCTGGGGTGGTACGTGGGGTACACGCGCCACGTCGTGGCGCAGCTTCGTGAGGCGGCGGTGGGGCAGGGGCGCATGTACGCCCGCATCTATCAGGCCCTGCAGGACACCAGCAGCACCGGCGATCCGTTCGTGACGCTGCTGGAGCTCGCGCAGGAGGTGCAGGCCAGCGGGCTCCCCCTCGTCCTGACCGATGCCGAGGGACGCGTCACCGCGGTGGCCAACCTCCCGTTCGAGGCCGCGCCCGAGGACCCCCGCGTGGCGGCCTATGTGGTGGAGCTCGACCGCCGCCGCGCCCCCATCCTGCAGCCCGGGGTGGGGGGCGTCCACATCGGGGACAGCCCCATCGTGGCCGGCCTGCGGGTGATCCCGGTCCTCCAGGCCCTCGGCTTGGGGTTGTTGGTGGCCTTTGGCGGCTACGCGCTGCTGGCCCGCGGGCGCGCCGAGCGCGAACGCGTGTGGGCCGGCATGGCGCGCGAGGCGGCCCACCAATTGGGGACCCCGCTGTCTGCCCTGGCCGGATGGATCGAGGTGCTGCGTGACGAGCCGGCCCCCCCCGTGGCCTCGCGCGCGCTCGAGGCCATGGAGCAGGATGTGGAGCGGCTGGAGCGGGTCTCCCACCGGTTCGAGCGCATCGGACGCCCCCCGCGCACGGACGCCGTCGCGTGTGGGCCGCTGGTGGATCGCCTGGCGACCTACTTTGCCGCCCGGGCCCCCACCCTCGCGCGCACGGTGCGCATCCGGAGCGAGCACCCCGACCACCCCCTGCTGGTGCGGGGGGATGGGGTGCTCCTCGAGTGGGTGATGGAAGTGCTCATCAAGAACGCCATCGACGCGCTCGGCGGCCGTGATGGCGAGGTGGTCGTGTCCGCCACCCCGCTGGTGGAGGGGGGCGTCCGCCTGCGGGTGCAGGATGACGGGCCGGGGATCCCGCGGGCGCTGCGCCGGCGCATCTTCGACGCCGGGTTCACCACCAAGGCGCGCGGGTGGGGAATCGGGCTGGCGCTGGCGCGGCGCATCGTCGAGGAAAACCATGGCGGGCGCCTGCTGCTGGCGGACACCCCGGTCGGGGCCGCCTTCGACGTTATCTTGCCCGGATGACTGCCAGAGGATTCACCGGCTCCCTGTTCGATCCCCCCCCGGCCACCGGCCCCGACCTGGCGGCCTTGGCGCGCGGGCTCAACCCCGCGCAGGCCGAGGCGGTGGCCCACGATGACGGCCCCATGCTGGTGCTGGCGGGGGCCGGGTCGGGGAAGACCCGGGTGCTCACCACCCGCATCGCCCGCCTCATCGCGGCACGCGGGGTGGCGCCCCACGAGATCCTCGCGGTCACCTTCACCAACAAGGCCGCCGGCGAGATGCGCGAACGTATCGGTCGCCTGCTGGGGGAGGAGCCGCGCGGCATGTGGTGCGGCACCTTCCATGCGCTGGGCGCGCGCCTGCTGCGCGGCGTCGCCACGGTGGTCGGTCGCCAGCCCAACTTCACCATCTACGACGAGGATGACACCCTCGGGCTGGTGAAGCGGATCATGGAGCGGCGGCGCCTCTCCCCGACCCAGTGGGCCCCCAAGGCGATCCTCGGCGCCATCTCCTCGGCCAAGAACGCGCTGGTCAGCCCGGGGGACTTCACGCGCGCCGCCCGCGATCCCTTTGCCGTGGCGGTCGCGGGCGTGTACGCCGACCTGGAAGGCGCCCTCGAGCAGGCCAACGCCGTGACCTTCGACGATCTCCTCGTGCTCCCCGTGCGCGTGCTCGAGCGGGACGAGGGGGTCCGCGCCCACTATCAGCGCCGCTTTCGCTACCTCCTGGTGGATGAGTACCAGGACACCAACAGCGCGCAGTACCGCTTCGTGCAACTGGTGGGTGGGGCGCACGGCAACGTGATGGTGGTCGGCGACGACGACCAGTCCATCTACGGCTGGCGGGGGGCCGACATCCGCAACATCCTCGACTTCGAGCGCGACTTCCCGGGCGCCCGCGTGGTGCGCCTCGAGGAGAACTACCGCTCCACCCCGGGGATCCTGGCGCTCGCCAACACCGTCATCGCGGAGAACACGGGGCGCCGCGGCAAGGTGCTCCGGGCCACGCGCCCGGCGGGTGAGCCGGTGACGGTGCTCCAGGCGCTCGACGAGCGCGACGAGGCGGACGCCATCACCGACCTGATCCAGGCACGGCGCGCGCGCGGGGGCGTGACGTACCGCGAGTGCGCCGTCCTGTACCGCACCAACGCCCAGAGCCGCACGCTCGAGGATGCCTGCCGGCGCCGGGGGATCCCGTACCGGCTGGTGGGGGCGGTGCGCTTCTACGACCGGCGCGAAATCCGCGATCTCATGGCCTACCTCAAGCTCGTGGCCAATCCGGCCGACGATGAGGCCTTCCGCCGCGCGCTGACGGTGCCGCGTCGCGGGCTGGGCGACGCGGCGCTGGCGCTGCTGGAGGCGGAGGCGCGCGCGGCCGGGGTCCCCTTGCTGGAGGCGGCGCGGCGCCCAGCCGTCCTCGACGCCCTGCGCCCCGGCCCGCGCACGGCGCTGGCGGGCTTCGCAGCGCTGATCGATGCGCTGCGGGCCTCGGCGGCCGACGCCGCGGTGGACGAGCTGCTGCGCGACCTGATGGAGCGCATCCGGTACGCGGACCTCCTGCGGGCCGAGGGGCCGGAAGGGGTGGAGCGGCTGGAGAATGTGCGGGAGCTGGTGGCTGGGGCCGCCGAGGTCGTGGCGGATGACGGCGGCGAGGTGGGGCTCACCCCGCTCGACCACTTCCTGCAGTCCTCCACCCTGGTGGCGGGAGTGGACCGCCTCGACCCCGAGGCCGATGCCATCACGATGATGACCATGCACAACGCCAAGGGGCTGGAGTTTCCCCTGGTGTTCGTCTCGGGGCTCGAGGACGGCCTCTTTCCGCTGGCCCGCGCGGCCGAGGACCCGGACCAGTTGGAGGAGGAGCGGCGGCTCTTTTACGTGGGGGTCACGCGCGCGGAGTCGGTGCTGGTGCTCACCCATGCCGAGCAGCGTCGCCGCAACGGGGAGCTCCTGTTCTCCGCTCCCTCCCGCTTCCTCAAGGCGATCACCCCGGCGCTGGCGCAGCGCTCGCAGACGATCCGTGCCCGCTCGGAAGGGCGGCGCGCGCTGGGGGGCACGGCCGGCGGGTATGGCGGCGGCACCGGGGGTGGCTACGGCAGTAGCTACGGCAGCAGCTACGGCGGGGGCGGGGGCGGGGGCCGTCGGCCGGGGTGGGGATCGTCCCGGGACACGGGCGCCCGGGACGGAGGACGCGGCGAGGGAGGCACGCGCGAGCCATCGTTCGGCAAGGTGGCGGGCGGCTGGGCTCCCTCCACGCGCGCACCGCGGCCGGCACCCGACCTGCCGGCTCCCGAAGAGGAGTCGCAGGATGCGGCGCGCGTGGCGGTGGGCGCGCGCGTGCGGCACGCGCGCTTCGGGACGGGGACGGTGGCTGAGGTGGTGGGCAGCGGCCGCGATGCGAAGGTCCGCATCGATTTCGATGACGCCGAGGTGGGGCGCAAGACGCTGGTGCTGGCGCAGGCTCGGCTGGAGCAGCCATGGGACTAGGAGCGTGCACATGACAGGCAACCCGGTGGCGTCGGCCCTGGTGTCCGAGGAGGAGGTGCGCCGCGTGGCGGCGCTCGCGCGTCTGGCGATCGCCGAGGAGGCGCTGCCCGCCCTGGCGGCTGACCTGGGGGGCATCCTGGCCCACATGGAGCAGTTGCGCACCTTCGCCGAGCGGGACGAGCCTCCCGCGTCCGCGCCGCCGGTGATGCCCTGGCGCGTGGATCTCCCGCGGGACGCGGGCACCGCCCCGTCACCCGCAACCATGCCGCTGCACGCCATGGCGCCCAGCCATCGTGATGGGTTCTTCCTGGTGCCCCAGGTGGTGGCGCATGCTGCCGGCGACGTGCCAGTCGCCGAGGGCGCGTGAGGGTGGGCACGTTGCCGCACTCCGCCGTGCCGTCGAGCCCGGCCCGTACGGTGGAGGCGTGTTGGCAGCGGTACGACGCCGTGGGGGGCGGTCCCGAGGGGCTCAACGCCTTCCTGGCCGTCGACCGGGAGGCGCGT
>JBILKP010000400.1:0-2519 GCA_044376625.1 Gemmatimonas sp.
TGCCCGGCGAACACCGTCACCACGCGTGCCGGGCGCACGGCATGCCGCAGCGCCTCCGCCACCGCGGGGCGCGCATTGCGCGCCGCGCAGCCGCACACCGAGTTGACCACCACCAGCGTGGTGCCGAGCGCGCCATCCAATGCCGCGTCCACCGCCTCGGCGGTGCGCAGCTCCTCCACGCCCAGGCGCGTCAACTCCTCGCGCATCGGGCGGACCAGCATTTCCGGGTACATGGCGGATCGCTCCGGCTAGAAGTCGGGAAGGTCCTCGCGGGGCTCGCGCACCAGCGCGAGGATCGCCGCCTGCGGGACCACGAGGTACTGCGCGCCCTCGAAGGAGATCTCCACCGCCGCCTTGCGGAAGAACAGGGCGAAATCCCCCACCTGGGCCTGCATCGGCACGAACCGCGCCTCGCGCCCCGCGCCGCTGACCTTCCAGGGCTCCTCCCCCTGGTCGCCCAGTTCGGGGAGGGCCAGCCCCGGGCCGGTGGAGACGATCTCCCCCCCCTGCACGGCCTGGCTGTCCACGGCGGTGGGGGGCAGGTAGAGCCCCACCTTGGAGCGCTGCTCCCCCTCCTCGGTCTTCACGAGGACGCGGTCGCCCACCACGATGAGTCGCTTCGAATTCCGGCGCATCCCGTATTCTCGCGGGTCAGCGGACCAGGTGGAAGGTGGCCTGCCGCCCGAAGGCCCAGCGGACCTGCCCGTCGGCGCCGATGATGACGTCCTCTTCCTGGGCCGAGCGCACCAGCTGGTTCCCCCACTCGGGGACCTTGGTGGTGGCCTGCAGCTCGATGGAGTACCACATGCCGGGGATGATGCGGTGGTCGCCGCGCCCCGGGACCCCCTCCTGGTAGTCCCACAGCCCCACCAGCGCGCCGGCGCCGTGGCCGTGCAGCCCGATGGGGTGCGAGTAGACCGTCCCGTCGATCCCCGCCGCCTTCATCTGCCGCAGCGTCTCGGCCAGGACCTCGTTCCCCGTGCGTCCCGGGCGGAGCGCCGCCACGGAGAAATCCTGCAGGCGGTTGGAGTTGGCCAGCGCCTGCCGGAGCCCGGCGGGGACCTCCGTCTCCCCGTCGCGCAGCACGTACCCCATGTGCTGCGTGTCGGTGTTGAGCCCCAGCGCCGTCACGCCGAAGTCGCAGTGCAGCACGTCGCCGCGGCGGATGACCGGGTTGACCCCCACCAGGTCGGGGGAGCCGAACTGCCGCTGGATCTCCACGCTGGGCTGGAACCAGGTGGACAGCCCCAGGTCGGCGAGGCGCTGCCGCATCCACCACACCACGTCCTCGGTGCGCGTCACCCCCGGGGTGATCACGCGGTTGGAGAACGCCTCGGTGATGATCTCCCAGGCCACGCGGTTGAGGTCGCGGAAGGCGGCCTCCTCCTCGGGCTGCCGCGCGGCGAGGAGGTCCACCGCCAGCGCCTCCGCGGGGACCACCTTGGCGGCCCACGCCGGCCCCAGCGCCTGCAGCATCCCGTCGCGCTCGCCGCTGGAGAGCCCGTCGGCGAAGGCGAAGGTGCGCGAGGTGTTCACGGCGATCCGCCGCGGCTGCCGCTCCTCGAGCACCTGCTTGAGCACGGCCCACTGGTCGTCGCCCCACAGCTCGGCGGTGCGCTCGCCGCCGCGGCTGCCGGCGGCGGGGGCGGCCACCGCCTTGGTGCTGCGGACCGCCTTGAAGACGTTCCCCTGCGAGGTGCCGCCGAGGGCGATGCGCTCCACGCCCTGGGCACCGCGGTCGTGGAAGACGTAGATGGTGCGGCGACGGGCGGCGAAGGTGGTCGGGGAGGTGATGGCCCGGAACACCGGGTCCTCGTTGTACTCGCGCATGGGGACCACCCACAGGTCCACCCCCTCGCGGCGCATGAGGGCGGGGAGGGTGCGCTCCATGCGCAGCTCCAGCCAGCGCTGCATGCGCTCGGCCATCTCGCGCTGGGTGCCGAAGGGGCGCAGGGTGTCGGCGGCGGGGGAGCCCGAGGTGCGGGTGCCGGGGGTGACGGGGAAGACCACCGGCTGGGCGTGGGCGGGAGCGGGCGCGAGGGTGGCGGCGGCCAGGGCGGCCGTGGCGGCCGCCCGGCGGGCGCGGGGCGCGAGGGCGCGTGGGGGCATGGGGGGCGTGAGGGGAGGGACGCGGGCCGGCGGGGGGCCGGCAGGACGGATCAGGGCGCTGCGGCGGCGGGGCGCTCGGCGTGCCGGTCGAGCCGGCGGCGCACGAGCTGCACCACGGCGGCGAGCACCAGGGCGAACAGGGCGCACACCAGCGCGCGCTCGAGGAGGGTGCGGGCGGCCAGCGGCCACCAGTCGCCCCAGCCGGCGAGGCGCGAGCCCACGCGCTCCTGCCGCAGGGCGATGAGCACGGAGCTCATCCCCAGCTCGGCGGCCACCTCGACGGCGGCGAAGAGCGCCACGCGGGTGGGCCAGCGGCGGACGGGGTGGTGCCCCAGGTGCCAGGTGAGCATGCCGCAGAGGAAGCAGACGGCCGCCACCACGCCGACCACGAAGACGACCCAGCTGCTGGA
>JBILKP010000017.1:0-23509 GCA_044376625.1 Gemmatimonas sp.
GCGGCGGCGCAGGTCGATCATCCCCGCATCGTGCGCGTCCTGCAGGATGCGCTCGAAGAAGCGCGACGCCAGCGACTCGCTGTTGCGCCCCAGCAGCTCGAAGGCCCGCTGGCGCACGGCGCTCCCGCTGATCGACGTCTCCCCCTCCACCAGCGACTCCACCGCCCGGCGCACCAGGTCGAAGGCATCGGCGCGCGTGAGGCGCTCACCGCTGGCCCCGATCTGGTCGGCCACGGCCACCGGCTCCGGCGCACGCACCGGGGCCGCCGTCACCGGCGCGGCCACCACCGGCGCAGGTGCCGCCGGTGCAGGTGCCGCCGGTGCAGGTGCCGCCGGTGCAGGTGCCGCCGGTGCAGGTGCCGCCGGCGCGGGCGCCGCCGGGGCGGCCTCCACCTCGGCGGGCGCCGCCTCCACCGCGTCCTCGGACGCCGCCATCGGCGCCACTGCCTCGGCGCCCTCCCCCTCGGCGCCACCGCGCGCCTCCCGCTCGCCGCGCTCGCGGTCCCGGTCCCGTCCGCGCCCGCGCCCGCCCCGCCGCCGCCGGCCCCGGCGCTCCTCGCTCCCCGCCGCGTCGCCGGCCACCGCCCCGCTCTCCGCGGGAGCAGCCGTCCCCTCCGCCGGGGTCGCCGACGCCGCCGAGGCCGCCGCCGACACCACCACCGCCGGCGCGCTCCCGGGCGCCCCCACCTCGTACTGCCCGCTCTCCAGCTTGGTCAGCGAGAGCAGCCCGCGCGACTGCGCCTCCTGCACGAACCGCGAGAACTTCGGGTGCCCGAGGTTCTTCTCGTCGAACGACGCGTCGATCTCCTGCATCACCTGCTTGAGGCGGTCGCTGCGCATCACGTCATGGTTGCGCAGCATGCGCCCCAGCGCCTCGGTCACCAGCGCCCACGGGTCCCAGCGGGTGGACTCATCCTCCCCCGTCTTCACCAGCCCGGCCAGGGCGTTGTACGAGTAGTACTCGTCGCAGTTCATCACCAGCAGGTCGCTGGACGACTCGCGGATCCCCACGCCGATGACGTACTTGCCGTACTCCTTGAGCTTGATGACCATGCTCGAGAAGTCGGAGTCGCCGGAGAGGAGCACGAAGGTGCCGATCTCGGGGCGGGTGAACACCAGCTCCAGCGCGTCGATGGCCAGGCGGATGTCGGTGGCGTTCTTCTTGGCCGAGCCGTAGGCGGGGGCGAAGATGAGGTCGATCGACGCCTCGGTGAGCGGGACGATGTACTGCGGGTAGCGGCGCCAGTCGGCGTAGGCGCGGCGCACCGCCACCTTCCCCTTGATGATGTCCGAGGAGAGGAGGTTCTGGAGCTCCCCCTGGAGGTCGGAGCGGATCCCCATCGTGACGTTGTCGAAGTCGATGAGGAGGGCGGCGTTGGGGGCGTGCGCCGGGGGCGAGCCCGCACCGGCGGGGGACGGCGCCTTGGCCGAGGGGCCCACATGGAACGGGGCCACGGAGCGGGCGGGCGACGGGGCGCCCGACCGGGAGGCATAGCGACTCATGGAACGCAGGGTTGGATCGAAGCGTGGGTCCGGGCGGGCGGGTCAGCCTGCCGCAGGGTCGTGCGCGTGGGGGGCCAGGGGTGGCCCGCCCGCGGGGTGCGCCGTCAGCGCCACCGCCCGCGCGAGTTCCCGGCGCCGCACCGTGCCACTCCCCGTCATGGGGAAGGCCTCGAAGAAGCGCACGAGATCGGGAATCTTGTCGGCGGCCATGGTGTCCTGCGCGAAGCGACGGATCTCGCTCCCCGTGACGACCGCCCCTTCCACCAGCACGATGCACGCGCACGCCAGCTCCCCCAGCACGTCATGGGGGACGCCGATCACGCACACGTCATCCACCGCCGGGTGCGCCCGCAGCCGGTCCTCGACCTCGCGCGGGTAGAGCCGCAGCCCCCCGCGCACGATCGTCTCCTGCCGCCGCCCGACGACCTTCACGTACCCGTCCTCGTCGATGAGCCCCAGGTCCCCCGTGAGGAAGAACCCCTCGGGGGTGAGGGCCCGCGCCGTTTCCGCCGGCATGCGGAGGTACCCCCGCATGAGCCCGGGGCCCCGCACGGCCAGCTCCCCGACCGCCTCGGGGCCATGCAACGCCCCGGTGATCAGGTCCACGGCCATCACCTCCACCCCCGGCAGCGCCCGCCCCACCGTCCCCATCCGACGCTCCTCGCTGTCGGTGGGGCGGGTGAGCGTCACCGCCGGCCCGGTCTCGGTGAGACCGTACGCGACGCGCACGTCACACCAGCGCCGCACGCGGCGCACCAGCGCCTCGGCCACCGCACTCCCGGCCAGCACGCCGGTGCGCAGGTGGCGCAGCCGCGCCGGATCAAACCCCTCCTCGCGCATGAGGAGGTGGAACTGCGTGGGACCGCCCACGCACACCGTCACCTGCCGCACGGCCATCTCCGCCAGCGCCGCCGCCGGCTCGAACGCCGGCTGCAGCACCAACGTGGCCCCGCTCGCCACGGCCCCCAGCAGCACGCTGAGTCCGAACGTGGCAAAGAACGGCACCATGCTGTACACCCGATCCGACGGGGAGAGCCCCAACTCGGCGCCCACCGCCGCCGCATTGCCCACCAGCGCGGCGTGCGACAGCTGCACCCCCTTGGGCTTCCCCATCGTCCCCGACGTATACAGCACCGCCAGGTCCGCCGCCGGATCGGCCACCGGCGGGCGCGGCACCGGCCGCCCCCGCCCCTTCGACACCAGGTCCTCCAGCTGGAAGATCCGGTCGTCGTACCACAGCTCCTCCTCCCCCACCGTCACCACGTACTGCAGCGCCGGCAGGTCCCCCAGCAACTCCTCGAACCGCTCCAGGAAGTCGATCCCGGCCCAGCGTTCGATCGTCACCACCACCGTGGCCTCGGCGTGCCGCAGCTGGTAGCGCAGCTCGTGGGCCGACAACCGCAGGCTCACCGGCACCACCACCGCCCCCAGCTGCGCCGCCGCCACGGTGGCCACGATCCACTCAATGCCGTTGGGGAGGTTGATGGCCACCCGATCCCCGGCCTCCACTCCCAGGTCGGCCAGCGCCGCCGCCAGCGCGCTGGCCTGCGCCTGCACCTCGCCGTAGCTCCACTGGCGCTCCCCCGACACGGCCAGCGCGTGCCCGGGGTGGGCGTCGGCGCGCGCCGCAAACAGGGGAGCCAAGGCCAACGATGTCGCCATGCCGCTCCGAAATGGGGTCCAGCTCCCTAAATTACCATCGATGAACGAGATGCGGAAGCCAACCGGGCGTGGGCGCTTCCGGACGCGCCTCTTTGCCGTCCTCCTGGCCTTCGCCGTCGTCCCCACCATCCTGGTCACCGTCTTCTGGGCCGGCGCCGCCAACCGCGCCCTCTCCATGGTGGCCGCCCGCTCCGCCTGGGAGCGCATTGCCGCCTCCGGCGACGCCGCCCTGGGGCGCGCGCGCGCCGCCGCGGCCCGCCCCCTCGATCCCGCCACCGAGCAGGCGGTGCGCCAGCACGAGGTGGAGTTGCGGCGCAGCGTCGAGCTGGCCCGCCGCGCCGACTTCGTCGCCAGCCGCTCCATCCGCCTGGTGCTGCTGGGCGCCATCCTCGTGGTCGCCGTGGTGGGGCTGCTGGCCCTGCGGGTGGCCGGCCACCTCAGCCGCCAGCTCAGCCGCCCCCTCGACGAGCTCGTGGGGTGGACCGCCCTCGTGCGCCAGGGGCGCCCGCTCCCCCCCGACGACACGGCGCGCGGCGCTCCCGAGTTCGCCCTGCTGCGCCGCCGCATGCGCGACATGGCCGACGGCCTGGAGGGCGCCCGACGGCAGGCGCTGGAGGCCGAGCGTGCCGAGGCCTTCCGCGAATCGGCGCGCCGCTTCGCCCACGAACTCAAGAACCCGCTCACCCCCATCCGCTTCGCCGTCGCCCGCCTCCGCGCCGACGCCCCTCCGGCGCTGCGCGAAACCATCGACGTGCTCGCCGAGGAGTCGGCCCGCCTGGAGGCCATGGCGCGCAGCTTCGCCCAGTTCGGCCGCCTCCCCGACGCGCCCCCCACCGAGGTGGACCTCGTGGAGCTGGTCACCCGCGTGGCCCGCGCCACCGTCCCCGACACCATGGCGTGCACCGTACCCGCGGGGCCGGTGCTGCTGGTGGTCGGCGACCACGAGGCGCTGGTGCGCGCGGTCACCAACGTGCTGCTCAACGCCGTCGAGGCCTGCGGGGGGACGGGGGCCATCACCGTGGGGCTGGCGCCCGACGCCGCCGGCCACGTGACGCTGGCCATCACGGACAACGGCCCCGGCATCCCGGCGGCTGTCACCGCCCGGCTCTTCGATCCGTATGTCACCACCAAGCCCGGCGGCACGGGGCTGGGGCTGGCCATCGCCCGGCAAACCGTGGAGGCGCACGGCGGCACGATCACCGCCGCCAGCGCGCCGGGTTCCGGCACCACCGTGACCATTCGCCTTCCCGTGGCCCCGCGCCAGGAGTCCGTCGCATGAGCCCCCGACTTGCCCAGCCGCAGCCCCCGGCCGACCGGTCGCCCTACCAGCAGATGAAGGGAAGCATCGCCGATGCCGTGGCGGGCGCCCGGGATGGGTGGCAGGAGGGGGTGCCCCCCACGCCCCCGCCGGCGCCGCAGCCCCCCTCGTCGGTCCCCTCCACCGCCCCCTCCACCGCGCCCGCCGGCACCGCCCCGGTCACCTTCACCACGGACGCCGGGGAGAAGTTCGCGGTCAGCTGGAACGATGGCACGCTGACGATCGCGCAGGGAACGGAGCGGCTGGCCATCCCCACGCAGGAGCTCATCCCGGCGCGCGCCGTGGACATCACCGTGGCGCTCTGCAGCACCCTGGTGGTGCTGGTGCTGGGCACCCCGCTGCTCCGCTTCTGGCTGCGCCGCACCGAGCGGCGGCAGGCGCAGCAGACGATGGACGCCGCGGTGGCCGCGCGCCTCGACGCGATGGAGCGCCACATCGACACCGTGGCGGTGGAGCTGGAGCGGGTGAGCGAGGGACAGCGCTACTTCACCAGGCTGCTGGAGGCGCGCGAGGGCGCCCCCCTGCCGCCGCGGCAGGGCTGACGCGCGCATGCCCTCGGTCCTCATCGTCGACGACGAGCCGAACATCCGCCGCATGGTGGGTGCGCTGCTGCGCGCCGAGGGGTGGACGGTGCGCGATGCCGCCAGCGGCGCCGCCGGGCTGGCCTCCGCCGAGGGGGACGAGCCCGACGTGGCGCTGGTGGACCTCATGATGCCCGGGGAGCTGGACGGACTGGCGCTGCTGGAGCGGCTGCGCGCCGCGGCCCCCGACCTGCCGGTGGTGATGATGAGCGGGCGCGCCGGGCTGGCCGACGCGGTGCGCGCCACGCGGCTGGGCGCCTTCACCTTCCTGGAGAAGCCGCTCACCCCCGAGGGGGTGCCGCTGGCGCTGGGCGCCGCCTTCGAGTTGCGCCAGGCGCGCCGCGCGGCGCGCGCCCTGCGCGAGGACCTGGGGCTGTCGGGGGAGCTGGTGGGGGCCGCCCCGGCGCTGCACGACGTCAAGGCGCGCATCGCGCGCGTGGGGCCCACCGAGGCGCGCGTCCTCATCACCGGCGAGTCGGGGACGGGGAAGGAGCTGGTGGCCGCGGCGCTGCATGCGGCCAGCCCGCGCCGCGACCGCCCCTACGTGCGCGTCAACTGCGCCGCGATCCCGCGCGACCTGGTGGAGAGCGAGATGTTCGGCCACGAGCGCGGCGCCTTCACCGGCGCCAGCGAGCGGCGGCTGGGGCGCTTCGAGCTGGCCCACACCGGCACGCTGTTCCTCGACGAGATCGGCGACCTGGGGCTGGAGGCGCAGGCCAAGCTGCTGCGCGCCCTCGAGGGGGGGGAGATCGAGCGCGTGGGGGGCACCGGCCCCATCCCGGTGGACGTGCGCATCCTGGCCGCCACCAACCACGACCTCCCGCAGGCGGTGGCCGAGGGGCGCTTTCGCGAGGACCTGTACTTTCGCCTGAATGTCATCCCCGTCACGCTGCCCCCGCTGCGCGACCGGCTGGGGGACCTGCCGGCGCTGGTGCGGCACTTCACGGCGCGCCACCATGCGCGCACGGGACAGCCGCTGGTGGCGTGGGACGACGAGGCGCTGGCCGCGCTGGCCCGGCACCGCTGGCCGGGGAACGTGCGCGAGCTGGCCAACGTGGTGGAGCGCATCGCCATCCTGCACGCCGGGCAGTGCGTGGGGGTGGCCGACGTGGCGGAGGTGCTGCCGGGGACGGCGCGCGAGGCGCCACCCGCCGATGGCGGGGCGCTGGTGGCCGCCACGCTGGCGCGCGGCATCCCGTTGAGCGACGCGCTGGACGACTTCGAGCGGCAACTGCTGCAGGCGGCGTTGGCGGGTGGAGGGGGCGTGAGCGACGCCGCCCGGCGCCTGCACACCGATCGCGCCAACCTGTACCGACGGATGCGCCGGCTGGGGATCACCCCGCCGGGGGAGGGGGGATGAGGGACGAACGGACCAGGAGCCGCAGGGGGCTGACCGGCCTGCCCGGCGTCGTCCTGCTGGGGACGCTGACGGCCGCATGGGCCGCCCCCTCGGCGCTGCGGGCGCAGGAACGGTTGCGTCCGCCGCCGGCACGGCGCGAGCTCGCCACGCCGGCCGGCGCACGCGCGCAGGCCACGCTGGGCAGCGTGCCCCCCGAGGTGCTGGAGGCGGCGCTGGCCACCTGGAACGCCGCCGCCACGCGCCGCGTGGTGGGCGACACCACGCTGGCCGCCGGTGACACGGTGCGCGGCGCGCTGGCGCTGCGCGACGGCACGCTGCGCCTGCTGGGCGTCGTGCTGGGGGAGGTGGTGGTGATCAACGGCGATGTGCAGCTGCTGGAGGGTGCCGCCGTGCAGGGGCGGCTGACGGTGCTGGGCGGACGCGTGACCACCGGCGACCGGCCGGCGATGGCGGGAGAGATCCGCGCGTGGCCGGCGCGCGTGCGGGTGGAGGCGTCGGGCGATTCGCTGGTGCCGCTCCCCGAGGGGCTGGCGCGGTGGGCGCGGTGGTCGCGCGAGGCGGCGCCCGCCGGGGTGGCCTCCGCCACGCGGGCGTCGGCCACGCTGGTGCGCCAGCTGTTCGTCACCACGGCGCACACGTACAACCGCGTGGAGGGGCTGCCGCTGATGGCGGGGCCGCGGGTGCGGCTGCGGCGCGGCGACTGGGCCATGGCCACCGAGTGGCTGGGGGTGTTCCGCACCGGCGACGGGCTGGCGTGGCGCGCCGAGAACCTGGGGCACGACGCGCGGCTGTCGGTGCGCCGCGGCGGCCAGGGGGGCACGGGGCGCGGCGTGTCGGTGGACGGGGCGTGGTTCAACGTGGTGGCGCCGGTGGAGCGGTGGCAGCTCACCGAAGGGGAGGTGGGGCTGGCCACCGTGCTCTTCGGCCGCGACTACCGCGACTACTACGGGCGGCATGGCGGCGAGGGGGCGCTCACCTGGCATGCGTCGGCGCGCAGCGGCGTGCGGCTGGCGCTGGGGCAGGAGCGGTGGACCACGCGGCGGATGCGCCCGGTGTGGGCGCTGGGGGGCGGGGACATCGACTGGCGGCTCAATCCGGCGGCCGACGAGGGGCGCATGACGCTGCTGACGCTGTCCGGCACGATGGACACGCGCACCAGCGCCGCCGACCCGCGCTCGGGGTGGTACGTGCGCGCGGAGGTGGAGCGCGGGTCGGGCGCGTTGGGACGGCGCGCGCCGCTCACCGACGTGGCGCTGGCGGGGGCCAACGGTCCCACGCGCTATGTGCGCGCGTTCGTGGACGCGCGGCGCTACAACCGGCTGGCCCCGGGGGTGCAGCTCAACCTGCGCGCCGCCGTGGGGGGGTGGGCGGCCGGCGACGCGCTTCCCGCGCAGCGCCGCCTGACGGTGAGCGGACTGGACGCGCTGCCGGGGTACGACTTCCGGCGCCTTCGCGAGAGGGACGCCATGGACGTGGGCACCTGCGCCACTGGCAGCGACGCCGGCTATGCGCTGGTGGGGCGCCCCGCGCAGTGCGAGCGGATTGCGCTGCTGCAGGGGGAGCTCGCGGGGGACTTCCGGGTGCTGCTGGGGGGGGACCCCGGGGCGCTGGGCGACCGGCGCTGGGTGCTGGAGCGGCTGCGCTTTGACGGCCGCTGGGTGTTGTTTGCCAACGCGGGGCGGGGCTGGCCGCTGCCGCCGTCGGGGAAGCTGTGGGAGGCGCCGGCGTTCGGCACCTGGCGCACCGACGTGGGGGGCGGGCTCGATTTCGGCACCGTGGGGGTGTACGTGGCCCAGGCGGTGGGGGAGCCGGGGCACGCCCCCAACCTGTACCTGCGGCTCGGGCGGCGCTTCTGACGGCACGCCGTTCCCTGGGGCTGCGCAGCGTGACGCGCGGGCTCGCGCTGGGGCTCCTGCTGCTGGCCGGGGCGGCCACGCGCGGGCCGGCGCAGGCGCAGCCGCCGGCGCCCGCGTCGGCGCCATCGCCCCCCCGCGAGGCGGAGCGCCCGCGCATCGACCTGCGGGTGGAGCCCCGCGCCGACAGCGCGCGGGGCGGCGCCACGGGCGGGGCGACGGTGGGGGCCACGGTGGCGGTGCGCGGCGTGCTGGAGGCGGCGCGCTTCGACCCGCTGCTGCGCGCGGGGTTCCCGGCACGGCTGTACGTGCGCAACGAGCTGTGGAGCCAGGGGCGCTGGGTGGACGACCTGGCGGCGG
Source organism: Gemmatimonas sp. (assembly GCA_044376625.1). Taxonomy (GTDB): domain Bacteria; phylum Gemmatimonadota; class Gemmatimonadetes; order Gemmatimonadales; family Gemmatimonadaceae; genus Gemmatimonas. The sequence continues at coordinate 8,638 of JBILKP010000017.1, forward strand.
AGGCCAGCTGGGAGGTGGTGGTGCGCTACGACGCCGTGGATGCCAGCTACGAGGTGGTGCGGCTGGCCGGGGGCGCGGTGACGCCGCTGGGGAGCTACCGCCGCTTTGCCGACGCGCGCGCGGCGATGGAGCTCCCCTACCAGGCGGCGCTCCGGCCGCGCCGCGGCCGGCAGGGGTACGTGACCGTGCTGGCCGAGCTGCAGGTGCTGGAGGTGAGCGACCTGGACGAGGTGCGGCGGTGGCTCCGGGGGGAGGCGGTCCCGGCGGTGCGCGGTCGCCGCAACCCGGGCGGGGCGCTGCTGGGCGGGGTGCGCACGCTCGCCTCCCGCGTGCTGGGGGGCGAGGTGCGCCGCCTGGAATCGCGGTCGGCGACGACGCGCTGGTAGCCGCCTAGCTGCCGGGCGGCGCGGGGAGCGCGCCCTCGATCCGCTCCAGCTCGCGCAGCGTGTCCTCGCCGTAGAAGGTGCGGATGTAGCGCGCCTGGATGGGGGTGAGGCGGCGGACCGCCCACGCGAGGTGCACGAAGTGCGGCTCCGCCGGCGGCGCCAGCGGCTCCATCCCGATCTCCGATGGGAGGCGGTTGGCCTTGCGCGTGTTGCAGGGGCTGCACGCGGTGACCACGTTGGTCCACTCGTTGGTGCCGCCGCGCGAGAGGGGGATGAGGTGGTCGCGGGTGAGCCCTTCGCGGGGCTTGAGGTCGGTGGCCGCGCGCCCGCAGTACTGGCACCGGTAGCCGTCGCGCGCGAACAGGAAGGTGTTGGTGACCTGCCGCCGGAAGCGCCGCGGGACGTGCACGTAGCGGGTGAGGCGGATGACCAGCGGACGCGGGAAGGCGCGCCGCTCGGAGCGCACCGGCGCCTGGCCGTCGGCCTCCACGATCTCCGCCTTCCCGTCGATGACCAGCCGCAGGGCCCGCCGCAGCGGGACCATGGTGAGCGGTTCGTAGGAGGCGTTGAGCGCGAGGCAGGCGGCGGTCATGGGCGGCCGGCGGGGGACGGGGCGCGCAGGGTGTCCACCGGGGGGATCACCCGCCCCGCCGAATCCTGCAGGACGGGGAGCCCCGGCATGGGGGCGGGGGGATCGGTGCAGCTGCGCGTGGGTTCGGTGCCGCGGGCGAAGAACTCGGTGACCACGTTCCCCAGGCAGGCGCTGGTGGCCAGCCGCCCGGTGGCGGCGTCCACCTCGCGGGTGATGATGCCGTCGGGGCGCGGCCAGTCGGGGGGCTGCGGCTTGCGGCGGTACACCTCGGTCATGAACGCGGTCCATGCCGGTGCGGCCAGGTCGCCCCCCTGGGCGTTGCCCTTGATCTTCTGCGGCTTGTCGAAGCCCATCCACACGCCGGCCACCAGGTCGGCGGTGTAGCCGATGAACCACACGTCGGCGCCGTCGTTGGTGGTGCCGGTCTTCCCGCCGGCCGGGATGCGGAACCCCGATCCCCAGATGCGGGCGGCGGTGCCGCGCACCACGACGTCCTTCATCATGCTCACCATGAGCCACGCGTCCTCGGGGGCGAGGACGGTCTCGCGCTCGGGGGTGGGCTGCCACACCACCTTGCCGCGCGCGTCCTCCACGCGAAGGATGGCGTGCGGGGTGGTGCGCTCCCCCAGGTTGGCGAACACCGAGTACGCCCCGACCATCTGGATGGGGTACACGTCGGCGGAGCCGATGGCGACCGAGGGGACCGCGGGGACGGGGGTGGTGATCCCGAAGCGGCGCGCGGTGGCCACGAGCGCCGACGGCCCCACGGCCAGCCCGGTGCGGATGGCCGGGAGGTTGCGCGACTGGTACAGCGCCTTCCGCAGCGGCAGCGTCCCCTGGAACTTGAGGTCGTAGTTCTGCGGGGTCCACGGCTCGCCGCTGGCCTGGTCGATGGTCAGGGGGACGTCGTCGAGGAGCTGCGCGGGGGTGAAGCCCAGCGACAGCGCGGCGGCATACACCAGCGGCTTGAAGGTGGAGCCGGGCTGGCGCAGCGCCTGCACGGCGCGGTTGAACTTGGAGTCGTCGAAGTCGCGCCCCCCCACCAGGGCGCGGACGGCGCCGGTGCGGGGCTCGATGGCGATGAAGGCGCCCTGCAGGTAGGGGGCGTTGGCGGCGCCGCGCTCGCCCCCCTCGGCGGCCCGCGCGGTGTACGCCTCGTAGGTGAGGTGCTTGTAGGCCCCGTGGCGCCCCCCTTCGATGGCCTGCAGCTGCGTCTCCAGCGCGCGCTCGGCGGCCCCCTGCATGTCCACGTCCAGCGACGTGTACACCCGGAACCCCTCGGCGTACAGGCGGGGGCCGAAGTGCTCCTCCAGCTCCTGCCGCACCCATTCCACGAAGTAGGGCGCGATGTCCCCCGACTCGGCGCGCGCCGCCAGCTGCAGCGGGAACGCCTTGGCCAGCGAGGCCTCGGTGTCGGTGATGGCGTCGGCGCGCCGCATGAGCTCCAGCACGGTGTTGCGGCGCTGGATGGCGCGGTCGGCGAAGCGCCGCGGATTGTAGCGCTCGGGCCCCTTGAGCAGCGCGGCCAGCATGGCCCCTTCCGCCACGGCGAGGTCGCGGACCTTCTTGCCGAAGTAGCGCTGCGCCGCCGTCTCCACCCCGTAGGCGCCGTTCCCCAGGTACACCTGGTTGAGGTACAGCTCGAGGATGCGCTGCTTGGGATAGCGCCGCTCGATGGCCCGCGCGACCTTGGCCTCCTTGAGCTTGCGCAGGAGCGTCTTCTGCCGCGAGATGCGGTCGGGGAAGACGTTGCGGGCCAGCTGCATGGTGAGCGTGGAGAACCCCTGCTCGTAGCGACCGGCCCGCACGTTGCGCGCGGCGGCGCCGACGATGCGGAACCAGTCGATGCCGGCGTGCGCGAAGAAGCGGCGGTCCTCGGTGATGACCACCGCGTCGCGGACGTGGCGGGGGACCTCGGCCAGCGTGACGAGGGTGCGCCGCTCGAGCCCCAGCTCGGTGATGAAGCGCCCGTCGGCCGCGTACACCTTGGAGGTCTGGCGCGGCGCGTACGCCTCGAGCCCGGCGATGGAGGGGCAGCGCCCGGCGCGGCAGATGACCGTCCACGCGCCCCCCACGGCGCCCGCCCCCGCCGCGCCACCAAAGGCGCCGAGGACGAGGAGCCACCCGAGCACGGGATGACGGCTGAGGAAGGAGGGCGCGGCCATGGCGATCCCGAACGCTACCGCCCCCGCCGGGGCGCGCCAAGAGCCCCGGGGCCGCTATCTTTCGCCGCCCACCCACCCCTGCCTCCGTCCCATGTCCGACCGACCGTCCCTCCTTGCCGAACTCGGCTGGCGCGAGCTGGTGGCCCAGCACACCGACGGCCTCGCGGCCGCCCTCGCGGCGGGCCCCGTGAGCGCCTACTGCGGCTTTGATCCCACCGCCCCCAGCCTCCACGTGGGGAACCTGGTCCCCGTCATGGGGCTGGTGCACCTGCAGCGCGCGGGGCACCGCCCCATCGCGCTGGTGGGCGGCGGGACGGGGATGATCGGCGACCCCAGCGGGCGCAGCAGCGAGCGGACCCTGCAGACCCGCGACGCCATCGACGCCAACGCCCAGGGGCTGCGCGAGCAGCTGGCGCGCTTCCTGGACTTCGACGGCCCGCGCGGGGCGCGGCTGCTGAACAACGCGGACTGGCTGGGCCCCCTGTCGCTGCTGGCGTTCCTGCGCGACACCGGGAAGCACTTCACGGTGAACTACATGCTGGCCAAGGACTCGGTGAAGTCCCGCCTGGACGGCGGGCTGTCGTTCACCGAGTTCAGCTACATGCTGCTGCAGGCGCACGACTACCTCGCGCTGCACCAGCGCGAGGGGGTGGTGCTGCAGGTCGGGGGGAGCGACCAGTGGGGGAACATCACGGCGGGGATGGAGCTGATCCGCCGCACCACCGGGGGGGAGGCGCACGCGCTCACCTTCCCGCTGATCACCAACGCCGACGGCACGAAGTTCGGGAAGAGCACCGGGGGCGGGTCGGTGTGGCTGGACCCGGCGCGCACGTCGCCGTACCGCTTCTACCAGTTCTGGATGGGGGCGGACGACCGCGACGTGTCCCGGTACCTGCGCTTCTTCACGCTGCTGCCGCGCGAGGCGGTGGAGGCGCTGGACGAGGCGGTGCGCTCGGCGCCGGAGCAGCGGGCGGCCCAGCGCGCGCTGGCGTTCGACGTGACGGCGCGCGTGCACGGCGAGGCGGCGGCGCAGGTGGCGCGCGAGGTGTCGGCGCTGCTGTTCGAGAAGGGGGACCCGGCGGCGCTCTCCCCCGCCGCGCTGGAGGCGCTGGGTGCGGAGATCCCCTGCGCCACGTACGCGCCCCCCGAGGGGAGCCCGGCGGCGGAGGTGGAGGTGGTGGAGTGCCTGGTGCAGCTGGGGCTGGCGGCGTCGCGGGGTGCGGCCAAGCGGTTGGTGGAGCAGGGCGGGGTGCAGGTGAACGGCACGAAGGCCTCGGCGGCCGAGCGCACGGTCCCGCGCGAGCGGGCGCTGCAGGGGCGCTACCTGCTGGTGAAGAAGGGGGGGCGCGACTTCGGGCTGGTGGTGCTGCCCCCGGCATAGCCGGGGAGCCGCCCCCTACCCGTCCAGCAGGCGCAGCGCGGCGTCCACCTCGCCGGCGGTGGTGTACAGGTGGGGGGAGAGCCGCACGGCCCCCTCGCGCACGGTGTGCGCCACGCCGGCCGCCGCCAGCCGGGCCGCCGCACCCGCCAGGTCGGCGGGGACCACCGCCACGATCCCCGCGCGCCGCGCCGGGTCGGCCGGGGTGACCAGGCGCACCGCACGGCGCCCCGCCGCCCAGTCCACCACGCGCCCCGTCAGCGCCGCCAGGTGCGCCGCGATGGCCGGCACCCCCGCCTCCAGGAGGAGCGCGGTGGCCGCGTTGGCCACCGCCAGGTCGTGGTAGGCCAGCGTCACCACCTCGAAGCGCCGCGCGTCGGGGAGGAAGTCGAAGGCGTAGTCGGTGAGGCGCGTGTAGTCGGTGGCCGAGCCGGTCATGCACGCCCACCCCACGTCGTGCGGCTGCACCACCTCCAGCAGCCCGCGCCGCACGTACACGAAGCCGGTCCCCCACGGTCCCAGCAGCCACTTCTGCGCGCCGCAGGCCAGGACATCCACCGGCAGCGCGTGCAGGTCGAGCGGGCGCACCCCCACCCCCTGGATGCCGTCCACGATGAAGAACGCACCGCGGGCACGGCAGGCGGCACCGATGCGCGCCAGGTCGGCCACATACCCGGTGGCGAACTGCACCCAGCTCACCACGACGGCCACCACGTCGGGACGGGCGATGGCCGCCACCAGCGCGTCCTCGTCGGGGAGCCCGTCGCGGCGCGGCACGCGCTCCAGCGTGATCCCGCGGGACCCCAGCGCCTCGAAGGGATAGACGCAGCTGGGAAACTCGCCGTCGACGGTGAGGATCACGCCGGGGCGCAGCGGGAGCCCGCGCGCCGCCAGGTTGAGCCCGTACGTGGTGTTGGGCATCAGCGCGACCTCCTCGGCGTCGGCCCCCACCAGCGCGGCGAACTGGCGGCGCGCGGTGGCCGCGGCCCCCTGCAGCGCCTCGAAGGGGATGGTGTGCGGGCGCGCGCGCCGCGCGGCCCACTCCGCCGCCACCGCCACGGCGCGCTGCGGCATGGGGCCCACGGAGGCGGCGTTCAGGTACGCCCCCGGCTCGGCCTCCATCCACGGGAACTCGGCGGCGCGCAGCGCGGCGGGATCAAGCGGCATGGCGGTCGGGGCGCGGGTCAGGGCGTCGGGGCGGGGGCCAGCGTGGCGCGGTCAAACTGCAGCGCGTGCAGGCGGGCATACGCGCCCCCCCGCGCCAGCAGCTCGGCGTGGGTGCCCGCCTCGGCCAACCGCCCCCCCTCCAGCACCAGGATGCGGTCGGCGTGCTGGATGGTGGCCAGCCGGTGGGCGATGACGAACACCGTGCGGCCGGCCAGCAGGCGGTCGATGGCCTCCTGCACCAGCCGCTCACTCTCGGCATCCAGCGCCGAGGTGGCCTCGTCGAGGATGAGGATGGGGGGGTCGGAGAGGAGGGCGCGCGCGATGGCCAGCCGCTGCCGCTGTCCGCCGGAGAGGCGGGTACCGCGCTCCCCCAGGTTGGTGTCCCACCCCTGCGGGAGCGCCTCGATGAACGCCAGCGCGTTGGCGGCGCGCGCGGCGGCCGTCAGCTGCGCCAGGGTGGCGTCGGGGCGCCCGTAGGCCACGTTGGCGCGCACGGTGTCGTTGAACAGCACCGTGTCCTGGCTGACGATCCCCGTGAGGGCGCGCACGGCGTCCAGGCGGAACTCGCGCAGGTCCACGCCATCCAGCGTGATGCGCCCGGCGGTGGGGTCGAGGAAGCGGGGGAGCAGGTCCACCAGCGTGCTCTTGCCGGCGCCGCTGGGGCCCACCAGCGCGATCACCTCGCCGCGGCGCGCGGTGAAGGTGACGTCCGCCAGCGCGGGCGGCTCCTCCGGCGCGGTCCCCTCGTAGGCAAAGCCCACCCCCTCGAAGGCGATCGCCTCGCGGAAGGGGGCCACCGGCCGCGTGCCGCGGTCGCGCACCACCTCGGTGGGGACGTCCAGCACCGCGAAGATCCGCTCGGCGCTGGCCAGCGACTGCTGCGCCACCGCGGGGGCCTGCGAGAGCTGCTTGAGCGGCTGGAGGATGCGCATGACCTGCAGCAGGAACACCATCAGCTCCGCGCCCGTCATCGTGCCGGCCACCAGCACCAGCCGCGCCCCGTACCAGAGGATGGCCACTGCGGTGACCGTCCCCAGCGTCTCGATGGCCGGGCTGGCCAGCAGCGCCAGCCGCCCCACCCGCACCAGCCGCCGCGTGTAGTCGGCGTTGCGGGTCCCGAAGGCAGCCGCCTCGCGCCCCTCGGCGCGGTATGCCTTCACCAGCCGCACCCCGCTCACCACCTCCTGCACCGTGCTGGTGAGCTCCCCCTGGTCGTCGGCCAGCCGGTGGTAGCCGCGCCGCAACCGCCGCAGCACCGGCTGCACCGCGCCGATGGTGAGCGGGGCGATCACCAGCGCCGCCAGCGACAGCCGCCACGAGGTGGCGAACATCGCCACCAGCGTGGCCAGCAGCTGCGCCAGGCTCCACAGCGACCGGGTGACCAGCTCGGTGACCACGGTGCGGGCGGTCGCCGTGTCGTTGAGCACGCGCGTGAGCACCTGCCCCACCTTGGTGCGCGTGAACCACGGCAGCGGCAGGCGCAGCAGGTGCCCGTACACCAGGTCGCGCAGGTCGCGCACCACCGACTCCTGCAGCTTGACCCCCGCCTGCCCGCCCAGCCACACCAGCGCGTTCTTGAGCGCCACCGCCCCGATGACGATGAGCATCACCCGCTGGAGCGACCCCATGGTGTCGCGCTCGTCCAGCAGCGCCCCCACGGTGGCCGCCAGCAGCCGCGTGATGCGCCCGTCGCCGGGGATGAGCTGTTCGCTCCCGAAGAGGGCGTTGAAGAACGGGATGAGCAGGGTGAAGGAGAAGACGTCGGCCACGGCGGCGGCGACGTTGAGCGCCACCACCACCCCCAGCAGCCGCCGGTGCGGGCCCACCACGCGCCAGAGGCGGCGCCAGGTGGCGGAGGCCGGCGGGGGGGGCGACGACGGGGCCGACGACGGCATGCGCACCGCCACCTACCGGCGCGGGGTGAGGAGCGCCACGGGGAGGATCACCTCCTCCGGCGTGACGCCGCCGTGGAGGAAGGTGCCGCGATAGCGCGCCTGGTACTCGCGCAGCCGGGTGGGGTACACGAAGAAGCTGTCGCCGGCGGCCAGCAGCGTGTTGTAGCCGGCGGGACGGGGCGGCAGGCGGAGGGCGGCCGGGTCGGTGAACAGCAGCGCCTGCTCGGGGCGCTCGGCGCGCAGGTCCTCGGCGAACTTGTAGCGCAGGTTGGCGGTGGCGTCGCGCCGGGCGAACACCGTGGCGGGGGTGTCGCACCGCAGCGCGCCGTGGTCGCTGGTGACCACCACCGGCACGCCCCGGCGCGCCGCCTCGGTGAGCAGCGCGCGCAGCGCCGAGCGCTCGAACCACTGCCGGGTGAGCGCCCGCAGCGCCACCTCGTCGCGCGCCACCTCGGCCAGCACGCTCGACTCGGCCCGCCCGTGGATGAGCTGGTCCACGAAGTTGAACACGAACGCGTGCACCCCGTCCCCCGCGATTGCCCCCGGCAGCCGGCGCGACAGCTCGTCGGCGTCGGCCGCGGTGTTCACCTTCACGTAGCGCACCGGCACCGGGTGTCCCAGCTCCGCCAGCTGCGCCACCAGCAGCTCCCGCTCGTGCGCGTTCAGCGACTCGTCGTCGCGGTCCCCCCACCAGTCCGGGTGCCGCTCGGCCAGCTCTGCCGGGAACAGCCCGCTGAACAGCGCGTTGCGGGCGTACGGCGTGGCGGTGGGGAGGATCCCGAAATAGTGCGTCACCTCCACGTCGAACTCCGCCGCCAGCAGCGGCGCCAGCACGGCCCACTGGTCCAGCCGCAGGCAGTCGACCACCACGAACGCCACCCGGCGCGCGCGCGCCAGCACCGGCACCACGAACTCCGCCACCATGTCCACCGACAGCGGCGGGCGGTCGCCGTCCAGCGCCCGCAGCCACTGCGGGTAGTGCGCCCCCATGTACTCGGCGAAGGCGCGCCGCAGGTCGGGGTACAGCCCCTGCAGCGACTCGTGCAGCCCCTGCTCCCCCGCCTCGGCCAGCTCCACGTCCCACTGCGTGAGCTCCGCGTAGCGGTCGATCCACCCCCGCCAGTCGAGCCCCCGGTTCCCCTCGGCCTCGATGGCGCGGAACCGCTCCACGAACGCCCGCGCCAGCGCCTGCGAGCGGATGAGCGGCCCCTCCAGGATGCGGGTGACCACCGCCAGCAGCTGCCGCGGCGTGACCGGCTTGACCAGGTAGTCGCGGATGTTGGCCCCGATGGCCTCCTTGAGCGTGGCGTCCTCCTCGCTCTTGGTGACCATCACCACCGGCAGCGCGGGCGCCAGCTCGCGGATGGCGCGGTGCGCCTCGAGGCCGCGGGTGCCGGGCATCTGCTCATCTAGGAGCAGCAGGTCCCACGGACGGCGGCGCAGCAGCTCCAGCGCGTCGTCGGCGTTGGTGGCGGCCACCACCTCGTACCCCTTTCCCGCCAGCAGCAGCCGATGCGGCTCGAGGAGCTCCGCCTCGTCGTCCACCCAGAGGATTGCCTTCGCCGCCAGCGCCATCCTCCAAAGCTATCGCGTCCGGAGTACATTCGGGATGTGTCGGCCCCGCTTTCTCCCCTTCCGTACGCCCTGGCGTCGCTGCAGTTCCCCTTTCCCGCCCTGGTGGCGCTGGCCGCCCGCCTGCCGCTGGGGGGCGGGCGCGAGGTGGCGCTGGCGGCGCTGCAGATGGCGCGCCTGACGCACGATGCCGCCCCGGTGGCCCTGCGCGCCACGCCGCCGCTGGGGGCGGCGGAGCGCGAGGTGCGGGCCGCCGCGGCCCGCGTGTGGCTGGCCTCGCTGGCGCTCCCCACGCCGGTCCGCAACGCGTGCATCCGGTGCGCCGATGCCAGCGCCGGCCCAGCGGAGGGGATCGCGCCGGCGCTCCGCGCCGTGCTCCAGGCCACAGGCGCGCAGCTGGACGCCGCCGCCGTGCGCGAGCTGGAGCAGCTGGTGCGCGCCCTCAGCCCCGTCGCGGGCGTGCCCTGAGCCCGGTGCGCACCCCCGTCCCCGGTCCGGACGACCCCTACGCCGCGCTGCTGGCCCGCCTGGCGCTTGGCGTGGAGACCGTGGACCCGTCGCGGCTCCCCACCGGCTTCCCCTCGGTGGACCAGGCGCTGGGGGGCGGCTTCCATCGGGGCGACCTGGTGGTGCTGGGGGGCGACGTCGGCGCGGGGGCCTCGGCGCTGGCGCTGGGGATGGCGGTGCGCGCCCCCGGGGAGGCACTGCTGCTCTCCGGGGAGCACACGCCGGCCCGCGTCCACCGGCGGGCGCTGGCCGCCGAGGCGCGGGTGCCCCTGCCCGCGCTGGAGACGGGTGCCGTGGACGAGGCGGCCCATGCGCGGCTGACCGCCGCGGCCGCGCGCCTGCGCGCCCGGCTGCCGCACGTGGCCACCCTGGGCCCCGAGGGGATGGCCGCCGTGGAGGCCGCGGTGGCGGCGCACCCCGACGCCGCGCTGGTGGTGATCGATCCGCTGGAGGCGCTGCTGACGGCCCCCCACCATCCGGCGGAGGCGCTGGGGTTTGCGCTGCTGGCGTGCAAACGGCTGGCGCTGGCCCGCGACCTGGTGGTGCTGGTCACCGCCCACCTCCCCCGCATGGACGCCGCGCGACTGGACCGCCGCCCCCGGCTGGCAGACTTCGGCGCCGACGGGGCGGTGGGGGTGCACGCCGACGTGGTGCTGGGGGTGCATCGCGAGGAACGGTACGCCGACGGCGACCGGGGGGTGGCCGGCGGGGCGGAGCTGCACCTCCTCAAGCACCGCGCGGGGGGGGCGGGGTACGTGGACCTCTACTTCGACGCCCCGGTGGGGCGCTTCGAGGACGTGCTGGACGACTGACCCCGTGGCGGGGCGCAGTTCACCTCCCCGCCCCGCCTCGGCATATTTCGTCCCCGGTCCACCCCCGACTCCGAGGACGGCATGGCAGGTCACAGCAAATGGAAGCAGATCAAGCACTACAAGGCCGCGACCGACAAGAAGCGCGGGGCCCTGTTCACGCGCCTGATCCGCGAAATCACCATGGCCGCCAAGCTGGGCGGCGGCGATCCGTCCGGGAATCCGCGGCTGCGGACGGCCATTGACAACGCCAAGGCCAGCTCGATGCCGAAGGAGAACATCGAGCGCGCCATCAAGAAGGGGACCGGCGAGCTGGAGGGGGTGGACTACACCGAGGTGCTGTACGAGGCGTACGGGCCCGGCGGCGTGGCCATCATGATCCAGGCGGTCACCGACAACCCCACCCGCACCGTGGCCGACGTGCGCCACAAGCTCTCGCGCAACGGCGGCAACATGGGCACCGCCAACTCGGTGGCGTTCATGTTCGACCGCAAGGGGCAGATGACGGTGCCGGCGCCCGGGGTGACGGAGGACGCGCTCATCGAGGCGGCGCTGGAGGCGGGGGCGGAGGACGTGGTGAACGAGGGGGAGCTGTTCGTGGTGTCCACCGACCCGGGCGCGCTGCACGCCGCCAAGGAAGGGCTGCAGGGGGCGGGGTACACGGTGGAGAACGCCGAGCTGGCGTGGGTGCCGCGCTCCGCGGTGAAGGTGGAGGGCGCCAACGCGCAGCAGCTGCTCAAGCTGCTGGAGGCGCTGGAGGAGCTGGACGACGTGCAGAAGGTGGACGCGAACTTCGAGATGGACGACGACGCGCTGGCCGGCGCGTGACGCCGCCGCGGCCGGCGCTGGTGCTGGGGATCGACCCCGGGACGGCGGTGACCGGCTACGGGGTGGTGGCGTGCGGCGGGCGGGCCCCGGCGCTGGTGGAGTGCGGGGTGGTGCGCACCACCGCGGACGCCCCGCTGGCCGAGCGGCTGGCGGCCATCCACGAGGGCGTGACGGCGCTGCTGGCGCGGCACCGCCCCGACACGGTGGCGGTGGAGGGGGCGTTCTACGCGCGCAACGTGCGGACGACGATCGTGCTGGGGCACGCGCGCGGGGTGATCCTGCTGGCGGCGCAGCAGGCCGGGGCGGCGATCCGCGAGTACGCCCCGGCCGACGTGAAGAAGACGGTCACCGGCACCGGGGCCGCCACGAAGGCGCAGGTGCAGTTCATGGTGGCGCGGCTGCTGCGGCTGGCGCACGCCCCCGAGCCGGCGGACGCCGCCGACGGCGTGGCGATCGCGCTGTGCGCGGCGCTGGCGCCCCCGCCACTCCCGCCACTCCCGCCGCTCCCCCGACGTTCCTCCCCTCGCCCCCTTCCGCGATGATCGCCCAAGTGACCGGCACGCTGGTGGCGCGCGCCCCCGACCGCATCGAGGTGATGACGGCGGGCGGCGTGGCGTACGAATGCCTCATCCCGCTGGCGGTGTTCGAGGGGCTCCCCGCCGAGGGGGCGCCGGTGACGCTGCACACGCACCTGGCCGTGCGCGAGGACGCGTGGCAGCTGTACGGCTTCGGATCGCCCTATGAGCGCGCGGTGTTCCAGCGGCTGCTGGCGGCCAAGGGGGTGGGGCCGGCGCTGGCGCTGGGGATCCTCTCCGCGCTCACCCCCGACCGGGTGGCGCGGGCGCTGCGGGAGAAGGACGTGACCACGCTCATGCGGGTGCCGCGCGTGGGGCGCAAGAAGGCGGAGCAGATCATCCTGGACCTGGCCGACTCGCTGGATGCGCTGGGGGCGCCCCCCGCGCCTGGTGGCGGGCGGGCGCCCGCGGCGCCGGCCGCCGACGACGCGGTGCGCGCGCTGGTGGCGCTGGGCTACGGGTTGCCGGAGGCCGACCGGGCCGTGCGCCAGCTGCTGGAGGCGGACGCGGGCCCGGGCGGCGCCGGCCACGACGTGGGCGCGCTGGTGCGGCGCGCCCTCGCCGCCCTCACGGCCGGGCGCTAGGGGGCAGCGACCCGCGGGGGGCGGTCCCCCCCGCGGTCAGGCGCGCGGGGAGAGCCCGTCGGCCAGGCTGGTGCGGTACGCCTTGCGCGCGGGGATGACGCCAATGAGCGTCCCCGCGCCCAGCACCAGCGCGAGGTAGCGCCACTCGGTGGCACCCAGCGCGCGCAGCGCCAGGTGGATGCCGGTGCGCTGCTCCAGGGGGCCCTGCAGCAGGGCGAGCCCCGCGTAGGTGAGCGCCACCCCCACCACGCACCCCAGCGCGGCCAGGAGCGTGCTCTCCAGCACCAGCAGCGCCACGATGGTGCGCGGCCCCGCGCCCACGGCGCGCAGGATGGCCATCTCGCGCCGCCGGGCCTCGAGCGAGGTGTACAGCGCCACCAGCATGCCGGTGAGCCCGATGGCCACCGCCAGCAGCGCCACCACGCGCAGCCCCACCTCGGCGGCGCCGATGTTCTGCCACAGCTCCCCCAGCGCCACCCCGGGGATCACGGCCGTGAGCGGCTCGGTGCGGTCGGTGTTCATCTCGCGCTGCAGCATGAGCGCCTCGAAGCGGTTCTTCGTCCCCACGAAGAAGGCGCTCACGGGGGTGCCCTCGGGGGGCGCCGGCGCGGTGGCCACGGGGGCGCGGACGGGGGGCGTCGGCCGCTGCGGCGCCACCGGGGGCGGCGGCGGCTCGGCGCCCGGCATCACCAGCGGCGTCCCCGGCGGCGGCTCGGCCCCCGGCATCACCAGCGGTGTCCCCGGTGGCGGCTCGGCCCCCGGCATCACCAGCGGCGTCCCCGCCGGGGGCGTGGCCCCCGGCATCGCGGCGGGGGTCCCCGCCGGCGGCGCGGGCGGGGGCGCGCGCGTGACCGGCGGGGCGACCGGGGCCGGGGGCGCGGGGGCCTCGCCCTCCTCCTCGTGCATGGCCGCCAACCCCTCGAGCGTGACGTACAGGCTGCGGTCGATGGGGGTGAAGGTGCGCGCCAGGACCCCCACCACGCGGAAGGGGTGCGCCTCGTGCCCCGAGGTGCCGATGTCGACCATGCCGTGCGTGACCACCACGGGGCTCCCCACGGCGTAGCGCAGCTGCTGCGCCACGTCGGCGCCGATGACCACCTCGCGGTCGGCGTACGCCAGGCGCCCCGCCGCCAGCGTCACCCGCCCGTTGTTGCGGTAGCGGTACTGCACGAAGAAGTCGCGCGTGGTCCCCACCACCCGGAAGCCGCGGTGGCTGTCCCCCAGCGCGTAGGGCACCGCCCACTTCACCGCCGGGTGCGCGGCCCACCGCTGCACGGTGGTGGAGGAGACGGCCCCCGCGGGGGCGCCGATCCCGAACACCGTGCTGAGGAGCGTCTGCAGCGTGCCGCCCCGCGCGCCCACGATGAGATCCACGCCGCGGATGGTCCCGGCAAAGCTGTCGCGCACGCCGGCGCGCACCTGCTCGATCCCCACCAGCAGGGTGACGCTGAGGGCGATGGAGGCCACGGTGAGCGCCGTGGTGAGGCGGCGGCTGCGCAGCGACGCCAGCGCCAGCCGGGGGATCAGCATGCCGCCGCCCGGTTGAGGTCGCGCAGCTCGACCACCCGCGAGAAGAGGGGGCGGAGGGTGTGGTCGTGGCTCACGAACACCAGGGTGGCGCCGGCCTGCCGGCACGAGTGGAAGAGCAGCGACAGGAACTGCTCGCGGCGGTCGGTGTCGAGGGCGCTGGTGGGCTCGTCGGCGATGACCACCTCGGGGCTGCCGATGAGGGCGCGCGCCGCGGCCACCCGCTGCTGCTGCCCCACGCTGAGCTCCGCCACCGACCGGTCCAGCAGCGGGGCCAGGTCCAGCTGCGCGGCCAGCGCGGCCACGGCGTCACCCAGCGACGCGCCGCCCAGCCGCGCGCGGCGCGCGGGCTCGAGGCGCACCGGGAGCAGGATGTTCTCCCGCACCGAGAGGTACGGGATGAGGTTGAACATCTGGAACACGTACCCCAGGTGCCGGGCGCGGAAGGCGTCGCGCGCACCGCTCCCCAGGGTGGTGAGGTTGGTGCCCAGGAGCCGCACCTCGCCGGCGGTGGCCTGCAGCACCCCCGCCAGGAGCCCCAGCAGCGTGGTCTTGCCGCTGCCGCTGGGGCCGTGCAGGAACACCGTCTCGCCGCGGGCGATGGTGAGCTGCGCGATGTCCAGGACGTCCACCCCCGGGCGGTACGCGAAGCGCACGTCGCGCAGCGCCACGGCGGGGGCGTCCGACGCCCCGCCGCCGCTCACTTGGCCGAGTACGGTTCGACCTTGAGCCCCTCGAGGGTGTAGCCCACGGTGCCGTAGGGGCTCTCCACCGAGGCGATCTTGATCTTCCCCGACATCCAGACGGCGTCGAAGAGGTTGAGCTTGACCGCCTTCTTGCCGGTCATCTCCACCATCACGATCTGGTTGGGCGGCGGCGGCGGGGTG
>JBILKP010000124.1:0-8349 GCA_044376625.1 Gemmatimonas sp.
GGCTGGTGAACGGGCAGTTGGGGAGCTTCTACAACTTCGTGGCGTTCCTGTCGGCGCTGGCCATGGTCCCCGTCACGCGGCGCTTCGGGGCGCGGTGGGTGCACGCGGCGGCGCTCACCGCCGCGGGGGTGGGGATGTGGATGCTCCCGTCCATCCGGGAGCGCGCCTGGCTGTTCCTCCCCATGGTGGGAGTGGGGCTGGCGTGGGGGAGCATGATGGGGAACCCCTATGTGCTGCTGGCCAACGCCATCCCCGCCGAGCGGGTGGGGGTGTACATGGGCATCTTCAACATGTTCATCGTGCTCCCCATGATGCTGCAGATCTTCACGCTGCCGCTGTACTACGAGGCGTGGCTGGGGGGCGACCCGGCCAACGTGGTGCGGCTGGCCGGGGTGCTGCTGCTGCTGGCAGCGGCGGCTACATTGCGCGTGCGGGGCGAAACCGCCACGCCCGGGTAATGCCGGGGGGGCAGGCGCCGCGCTTCCACTGTCAGACCCTTCAATGACCTTCATGGCACACGCCGGAGGGGGCGCACCATGGACGGACAGAGTGGGACGGGAGCTGGGCGCGGAGGTGGGTCATGCAGGTGACCGTGACCGTGACCGCCGTCGCCGGGGCGGCCGCCGGGGGAGGCGCGCCCCGGCACACGGACGACCTGCGGTGGCAGCTGCGGCTGGTCGTGCAGGCCAGCCGCGTGGCCGATCCAATGGCCGCCCCGCACGGGGTGGCGCTGGTGCTGGAGCGGGGGCACTACCTGACACCCGCGCTGCGGCACGCGCTGCACGTGGGGGTCACCCGTGGGGTGTCGGCGTTGGCGCCTGCCGACGCCCTGGCGCTGCTGGCGGCGGACCGCGAGGTGACGCGGCTGGCCCCGGTGACCCAGGTGGGTACCGACATCGCGTGGGTGGCCGAGCGGCTGGAGGGGGTGACGCCGGGCGACGGCGCCAACCTGTGTGGCGGATGGTTGCGGGCGCGGCAGCTGCTCGACGACGCCGCGTGGATCGTGGGGCAACATGCGGCCAGCACCCGACGCATCGTGCTGTGCGCCACGGGGCACATCGACACCGGCATTGCCGACCTGTCCACCCTGGTGGAGCTCGCGCGCAGTGCGCACCACCGGGGGATCGGCACCTCGGTGCTGGCGCTGGGCCCCGACGCCAACCATCCGCTGCTGCAGGCCATGGCGGAGGCCGGGGGTGGGCGGTGTCACCACGTGGCCACCGCGTCGGAGGTGACGGCCGCGCTGGCCGCCGAGCGGCAGCAGTGGGGGCGGCGCGCCCTGCGTGGGGTGTCCGTGCGCCTTCGCCTTTCGGAGGGGGTCACGCTGGAGGACGGCCCCGAGGATGCGCCCACCAGCGGGGCGCCCCGGCGCCATGCCGACGGCGCGGCCGGGCGTGCCGTGGATATCGGTGAGCTGCAGTCGGAGGAGGAGGCGGCGCTCGCGCTCGTCATCCGGTGCCCGGTGGCGCAGGTGGGGCGGCTGCGCGCCGCCCAGGCGCCGCTGCTGGTGGCGCACGTGGAGGGGGAGCGCTTCACCGCCCGTGGGGGGACGGACTACCGCACGGTGGTGGTCCCGGTGCACTTCCCGGCCGGGCTCCCGGCCTGACCGGCCACGGTCCGCCGTGCGCCGCCCGGTGCGCCCTGCCCGTGGCGGCTTGCCCCGCGCCGGTGCGTGGCGCAAGCTCTACGCCATGCACCGCTCCCTCGCGCTCCGTCGCCTCTCCCGTGGGCTGATCCCCGCGGCCACGGCGCTCCTCCTCGCCCCCGCCCTCGCCGGGGCCCAGCAGCTCCGCCCCTCGGCCACCGGCGCCACCGTCGCGCTGTCAGGGCGGGGGGCGCTGGTGTCCACCAACGTGGACGGGCCGTCACGCTGGTCGCGCGCGGCCGGCGTGGCCGCCGAGGTGGGCTACGGCGTGAATCCGCGCCTCACGCTGTATGGCGCCATGGCGTCGCTGCGGTTGGACAGCGACCCGGCCCAGCGCTTCCGCGACGCGGATGTGGGCTTTCGCCGCCTGCTGGGGCGCGGCGGCAACGCCGTCCGCCCCTTCCTGGAGGGGGGGATCACCGTCCAGCGCATGACCGTGGAGGTCCCCGCGGGCGCGGGCGTCACCCAGGTGCGCTCCACCACCGGTTCCATCACCGGTGGCGTGGGGGCCATGTGGTTCGTGCGGCGGCAGCTGGCGCTGGACGGGGCCCTGCGCGGCACGGGCGGGCGCTTCAGCTCCTGGGCCGACGCCAGCGGCGCCAGCCGCCCCGTGGTCCCCGTGCAGGCGCGCAGCGTGGCGCTGCGCGTGGGGGCGCGCTACTGGCTCTCGGGGCGCTGACGCGGCGCGTACCGCTCCAGGTCGCGCCCCATGAGCAGCGTGGCCAGCACCAGCGTGGCGCTGATCTGGAAGGGGCTGGCCTTCCCCAGGTGGTCGAACGCCAGCCCGAAGAGCAGCGGGAACCCCACCCGGCTGATCCCCCCGTAGGTCTGCTGCACCCCCATGTACAACCCGCGTTCGGTGGCGCTCACCACGCGCGAGAGCATGGCGGTCACGCACGGGAAGGTGAACGCGGTCCCCAGCGGCAGCAGCCCCACGGCCAGCACCAGCGTGGGAATGTCGGGGGCCAGCGAGATCCCCAGCAACCCGGCCGCCAGCAGCACCACCCCCGCGCGACTCAGCCGCGGCTCGCCCACCCGGTCCACCACGCGCCCCAGCAGCAGCGCGCGGATGACCACGCTCAGCGTGCCGATGTACATGAACACGTAGCCGATCGTGTCCACCGTCACGCCGAAGCGCCAGTCGAGGAAGAGCGCCAGGATCGCCGTGGTCCCCTGGAAGGCGCCGATGGCGATGGCGTAGATCAGGATCAGGCGCGAGGACGGCTCATGCGGGTGCGCCAGCACGCGCCACACCGCCTCGCGCGACCCGCGCGGCCTCACCTTCCCCCCCTCGGGGTGCGGCTCCCGCACCTCGTCCAGGTAGCGCCACGCGAAGGCCACGTTCACCACGCACAGCAGCGCCGCCACCAGCCCGGGGGTGGCGCGCCCCCAGTGCTGCACCCAGCTCCCGAGCACCGGCCCCAGCGCCACGCCGGCATTGGTGGCCGCCGACAGCCACCCCAGGCTCTTGGCGCGGTCCTCCGGGCGCGTGACGTCGGCCACGTACGCCTGGATCACCCCCACCGTGCCGCCCCCCGCCCCCTGCACGATCCGCGAGAGGAACAGCAGCCACAGGCTGTCGGCGAAGGCGAACACCAGGTAGGCCACGGCGCTGGCGGCCAGCCCCACCATCATCGCCGGGCGCCGTCCGTACCGGTCGCTCAGCCGCCCCCACAACGGCGCGCTCAGCAGCTGCGCCACGCTGAAGGCGCTCACCAGCATCCCCACCACCAGCCCCCCCGCCCCCAGCTCCTTGGCGTAGAACGGGAGCAGCGGGAGCACCATCAGCATCCCCAGCATGTCGATGAAGGCCGTGACCATCAGCACCGACAGCTTCCCGAAGGTGCTGCGCGTGTCGGCGGTCACTCCGTGCGCCCCAGCGCCGCTGGCGGGTGGCTGCGCCCCACCACGCCGGCCAGCGCCACGATGGTGAGCAGGTAGGGGATCATCTCCACGAACTGGCTGGGGAGCCGCTGCGCCCCCTGCAGCTGGATCTGTGCCGTCTCCGCCGCGGCGAACAGCAGGCACGCGATCGCCACGCGCCGGGGTTCCCACCGCCCGAAGATCACCGCCGCCAGCGCGATGAAGCCGCGCCCCGCGGTCATGCTGTTGGAGAACTGGTGCTGCTCCAGCGCCAGGAACGCCCCCCCTAGCCCGGCCAGCGCGCCCCCCAGCAGCAGCCCCTGCACCCGGATGCGCCCCACGGGCACCCCCAGCGATGCGGCCGCCTCGGGCTTCTCCCCCACCGCGCGCACCCGCAGCCCGAAGCGCGTGGCCCCCAGCGCCCACCCCAGCAGCGGCAGCACCACCACCCCCAGCCA
The DNA here is from genome assembly GCA_044376625.1 of Gemmatimonas sp. Classification (GTDB taxonomy): domain Bacteria; phylum Gemmatimonadota; class Gemmatimonadetes; order Gemmatimonadales; family Gemmatimonadaceae; genus Gemmatimonas. The sequence goes on from JBILKP010000124.1 coordinate 3,967, forward strand.
CAGCAGCGGGTTGGCGGTGCCGGCCAGCAGCGCCGTGCCACCGTCCTCGCCAAAGCCCGCCACGCGCGGCGAGTTGGAGGCGCTGTCAAAGATCAGCCGCAGGAAGAAGCGCGTGGCCGCCGCCACCAGCAGGTTGAGCGCGACCCCCACCACCACGTGGTTGGCGCGGTAGCGCAGCGTGGCCACGGCCAGCACCCCCGTCACCACCCACGCCGCACCCACCGCCGCCGGCAGCGCGGCCCACGGGGACCCGGTGGCATGCGCCCCCAGCACGGCCCCGAACGCGCCGGCCAGCATCATCCCTTCCAGCCCCAGCGCGATCACCCCCACGCGCTCCGACAGCACCCCGCCGGCCGCGGCCAGCAGGTACGGCACCGCAATGCGCAGCGCCTGCAGCAGCATCGCCAGCGCGATCATGGCGTCCTCGCCTCAGCCGCGCCCGCGCCCGCTGCCGCGCGCGTGGCCTGCGCGGTGCGCTGCGCCAGCGCTCCCTGCCACAGGCGCCGCACCTCGGGGGCGGTCACCGCCACCGCCAGGATGACCACGGCGGTGAGGATGTCCGTGAGCTCCTTGGGGACCACGGCGTTCACCGCCAGCCCCCCCTGCGACAGCGTGCCGAAGAGGAGCGCCGCCAGCACGATCCCCACCGGATGGTTGCGCCCCATCATGGCCACGGCGATGCCGAGGAAGCCGTTCCCCGCGCCGAAGCCGTCCTCGTAGTAGCCCTTGTACCCCTGCACGAAGTTGATCCCGCCCAGCCCGGCCAGCGCCCCGGCCAGCACCAGGCTCCACCCCTGCATCCGCGGCACGCGGATCCCCGCATACTCGGCCACCGCCGGCTGCGCCCCCGTGGCGCGCAGCGCAAAGCCTGCCGCCGTGCGGAACAGCCCGAACCACACCGCCGCCGCCGCGGCCAGCGCCGCCAGCAGCGTGCCGTTGACCGCGCTGCCGTGCAGCACGGGAAGGAACGTGTCCAGTCGCGGGAGCGTCCCCGCGCGCAGCGCCGGCGTGCGCACCGTCTCCGGCAGCGCCAGGTGCGCGGTGAGCAGCCAGCTGAGGAAGGCGAGCACCACGAAGTTGAGCATGATCGTCACGATCACCTCGCTGGCGCCAAAGCGCGCCCGCAGCACCCCGGGCACCGCCCCCACCAGCGCCCCCGCCGCGAGGGCGCCCGCCATCACCAGGGGCACCGCCAGCAGTGCCGGCGTGCCCGCTGGCAACACCAGCCCCACCGCCGCCGCGCCAAAGCCCCCCGCCGCGATCTGCCCCTCGGCGCCCACGTTGAACAGCCCCGCCCGCGCCGCCAGCGCAAAGGCCAGCCCCGTGCAGGTGAGCGTGGTGGCCTTGTACAGCACCTGCCCGATGCCGTAGGCGTTCCCCCACGTGCCATCCACCAGCAGCCGGAACACCGTGGCCGGCGCCTCGCCGAACGCCAGGATGAGCAGGTCCCCCGCCACCGCGGCAATCGCCAGCGCCAGCAGCGGGGGGAGCAGCGCCGGCCCCACGGTTTCGCTCCACCGCGCCAGGCGCGCGCGCGCGCCGCCGTTGCCGCTCATGGTGCCGCTCACGTCGCCGCTCATGCCGCCGCCCCTGTCATGAACCGCCCCAGCAGCTCGGGGGTGCACGCCGCCCGAGGGAGCAGCGCCACCAGGCGCCCGCCGTACATCACCCCCACGCGGTCGGCCAGCGCCAGCACCTCCGCCAGGTCGGCGCTCACCAGCAGCACCCCCTTGCCCGCGTCGCGCGCCGCCCGCAGCTGCGCGTGGATGAACTCGATGGCCCCCACGTCCACGCCGCGCGTGGGCTGCGCCGCCAGCAGCAGCGCAAAGGGGCGCCCCACCTCGCGCGCCACCACCACCTTCTGCTGGTTCCCCCCCGACAGCGCCCGCACCGGCAGCGACGGGTCGGGGGGACGGATGTCAAAGCGCGCCACCTGGCGCGCGGCGTGCGCGGCGGCGCGCCGCCGGTCCAGCCCCAGCCCTCCCGCCGCGAGGTGCGCCTGCCCCAGTAGCAGGTTGTCGGTGATGCTGAAGTCCAGCAGCAGCCCCCGGCGCTGGCGATCCTCGGGGATGTGCGAGATCCCCAGCGCCGCGCGTGCGGCCACGTCGCAGCCGGCCAGGTCGCGCCCCGCCAGTTGCAGCGTGCCGCCGGCCAGCGGGCGCAGCCCGGCGATCGCCTCCACCAGCTCCGCCTGCCCGTTCCCTTCCACCCCGGCGATGCCGACGATTTCCCCGGGGCGCACGGCCAGCGTGAGGTCGCGCACGGCGGGCTGTCCGCGGTCGCCGCGCACCGTGATCCCGGTGCACGCCAGCACTGGCGCCGCGGTCCCCTCCGCCGCCGGGGCGTGCCTCGTTGCCGCCGTGTGCGGCGCCGCCGCGTCCAGCGCCAGCGTCACGTCGCGCCCCACCATCGCCCGGGCGATCGCCTGCGGCGTGGTCCCCGCGGTGGGGAAGCGCGCCACCGTGCGCCCGTCGCGCAGCACCGTGATGGTGTCCGACACCGCCACCACCTCGTCCAGCTTGTGCGTGATCAGCAGGATCGTGGCCCCGCCGGCCGCCAGCGTGCGCAGCACCCGCCACAGGTCGGCCACCTCGGGGGGGGAGAGCACCGCGGTGGGCTCGTCCAGGATGAGCACGCGCGCGCCGCGGTGGAGCGCCTTGAGGATCTCCACCCGCTGCGCCTCCCCCACCGTCAGGTCGGCCACCAGCGCCGTCGGGTCCACCGCCAGCCCCGTCTCGCGCCCGAGCGCCGCCACCGCGGCCACCGCCGCTGCCAGGTCCACCCGCCCGCGCGTCATCGGTTCCGCGCCCAGCACCACGTTCTCGGCCACCGTCAGCGTGGGGACCAGCATGAAGTGCTGGTGCACCATCCCCACCCCCGCCGCGATCGCCGCGCGCGTGTCCCACCCGGTCACGTCGCGCCCGTGCACCTGCACCGTCCCCGCGTCGGGGGCGTGCCCCCCGGCCAGCACGCGCATCAGCGTGCTCTTGCCGGCGCCATTCTCCCCCACCACGGCGTGGATCTCCCCCACCGCCGCCTCCAGCGAGGCGTCACGGTTGGCCGCCACGCCGCCGAAGGCCTTGGCAATCCCGCGGAGGTGCACGGCGATGGGCGCCGCCGTGGTGGTGGTGGCGTCGGTCATGGCCATCAGCGGGTGGACGGGACCGTGATGCGCCCCGCGACGATGTCGGCGGTGAGCGTGTCCAGCCGCGCGCGCACCGCGGCGGGGATGAGCGCCCGGTTGTTGGCGTCGTACACGTACCCCACCCCCTGTTCCGCCACGCCGAGCTCACGCACGCCGCCGGCAAAGGTCCCCGCCTGCACCGCGCGGATCGCCTGGTACACCGCCTCGTCGATCCCCTTCACCATCGACGTGAGCACGAACCCCGGCGCCTCGGCGTACTGGTCGGCGTCCACGCCGATGGCCAGCCGCCCGGTGGCGCGCGCGGCCTCGAACACGCCAAGCCCCGTGGACCCCGACGCGTGGTAGATGACGCGCGCCCCCTGGTTGTACATCGCCAGCGCCAGCTCCTTGCCGCGCCCGGGATTGCGGAACGCCTCGGGGGTGACCCCCGCGTAGCTCACCAGCACGCGGCAGTCGGGGCACTCGTGCCGCACCCCGGCGCGAAACCCCGCCTCGAACTTGTGGATCAGGTCGATGTCCATGCCGCCCACGAACCCGACGGTCTTGCTCCCTCCCACCCGCGCGGCCAGCGCGCCCACCAGGAAGGAGCCCTCCTCCTCGCGGAACTTGAGTGCCACGAGGTTGGTGGGGAGGGGGAGGGGGCGCCCGGCCGAGTCGGTGGCCACCGCCATGTCCACGTCGGCGAAGCGGGTGCCCGGGTACTCGCGGGCCAGCGCCAGGATGTCATCGGTGAAGATGAACCCCACGCCGATGACCAGGTCCATCCCCTGGGCGGCCAGCGACCGCAGCCCGGCCTCCCGGTCGGCGCCCTCGCCGGGCTCGATGAAGCGCACGCGGGCCCCGAGGTCGCGCGCGGCGCGCATCCCCCCCAGGTAGGCGCCGTCGTTGAACGACTTGTCGCCCCGGCCGCCCACGTCGAACACCACACCGATGTCCAGCCCCTCGGAATCGTCCGCCACCGTGGCGCCGGGGGGGCGCACCAGCAGCAGCGCCCCATGGGCCAGGAGCAGCGCGACAAGCAGGAGGAGGGGGCGACGCACCGGGGGGAAGCTACCGGGGGCCGCGCGGGGGGGGAAGCCGCGCGGGACCGGGCGCCCCGGCGCCACGCTCGGGGCGCCACGCTCGGGGGCGCCACGCTCGGGGAGGGCGGTGCGTCCCGGGCTCCCGGTCAGGGAGGGGCGATCCGCCAGAGCCCCTGCAGCATGTCCGAGGCAAACAGCCCCGACGCGCTCCAGTGC
>JBILKP010000401.1:0-2504 GCA_044376625.1 Gemmatimonas sp.
CTTTGCCGAGGTGACGGAGGACTACCGGGCGTACGGCGTGGGGAACAGCCACCGGCATTTGTACGAGCTGCGCGCCACGCTGGCGGCGCTGGGGGCCGACTGCGACCTGCTGTTCACGCCGCACCTGCTGCCGGTGGACCGGGGGATCCTGTCCACCATCACGGTGCCGCTGGCGCGGCCGCTGGACGGCGACGACGCGCTGGCGCCCTTCCGCGCGGCGTACGCGGGGGAGCCGTTCGTGGAGCTGGTGGAGGGGTTGCCGTCGCTGCGTGCGGTGGCGCACCGGAACGTGGTGCAGCTGGCGGCGCGGGTGCCGTCGGGGATGCGGGCGCCCACGCTGCTGCTGTTCAGCGCCATCGACAACCTGGTGAAGGGGGCGGCGGGGCAGGCGGTGCAGAACGCCAACCTGATGCTGGGGCTCCCCGAGGCCGAGGGGCTGCCGCTGTGAGCGCGGCCGGGCAGGCCGGTGGGCCGGTGGTGGTGAAGCTGGGGGGGCGTCCGCAGGGGGACCCGGCGCTCCCGGCGGCGCTGGCGGCGCTGTGGCGCGCCACGGGGGGGGCGCTGGTGCTGGTGCACGGCGGCGGCGACCAGATCAGCGCGCTGCAGCAGCTGCGCGGCGAGACGCCCACCTTCGTGGGGGGGCGGCGCGTGACCACCGAAGGGGTGCTGGAGCTGGTGCGCATGGTGCTGTCGGGGCTGGCCAACAAGCAGCTGGTGTCGGCGCTGGTGGCGGCGGGGGTGCCGGCGGTGGGGATCTCCGGGGAGGACGCGGGGGTGCTGCGCGCCACGCCGCTGGACGAGGCGACCTTCGGCTTTGCGGGGACGCCGTCGGCGGTGGACCCCGGCGTGGTGCGGGCGCTGCTGGCCGCGGGGTACCTGCCGGTGATCTCGCCGGTGGCGGCGCGTCCGGCGGGGGAGCCGGCGGGGGCGTACAACGTGAACGGGGACGACGCGGCGGCGGCGATCGCCGCGGCGCTGGGGGCGCGGGAGCTGTTCCTGCTGGCCGATGTGCCCGGGGTGCTGGACGGGGCCAAGGCGCGGATTCCGCGGCTGACGCTGGCGGAGGCCGCGGCGCTGGTGGCCAGCGGGGTGGCGGGGGGCGGGATGGCGGCCAAGCTGGAGGCGTGCGGGCAGGCGCTGGCGGGTGGCGTGCCCCGGGTGCGCATTGGCGACCTGGCGGCGCTGGCGGTGCCCGAGGCGGGGACGGCGCTGGTGCCGGAGGCGGAGATGGAGGCGCGCGCGGGGCGGATCACCACGGACACCACGGACACCACGGGAGTGCAGCGGACATGACCACGGCGACGGCGGCGGAGCCGCTTCCGGCGATTCTGGGGACGTACAAGCGGCAGAAGCCGCTGCTGGTGCGTGGCGAGGGCGCGCACGTGTGGGACGAGGAGGGGCGCCGCTACCTGGACCTGGTGGCGGGGATTGCCGTGGTGTCGCTGGGGCACGGCGACGCGGGGGTGCGGCAGGCGATGGAGGCGCAGCTGGCCACGGGGCTGGTGCACACCTCCAACCTGTACCGCACGGGGCCCGGTGAGGCGCTGGCGTCGTGGCTGGTGGCGCACACGTTTGCCGACAGCGTGTTCTTCTGCAACTCGGGGGCGGAGGCCAACGAGGGGGCGATGAAGTTCGCGCGGCGGTGGGGGCGCAGCACGGGGCACGAGGAGAAGGTGGAGATCGTGGCGCTGCGCGGCGCCTTCCACGGGCGGCTGCCGGGGACGCTGGCGGCCACCGACCGCGCGGCGTATCGCACGCCCTTTGAGCCGCTGATGGGCGGGGTGCGGATCGTGGAGCGCGACCTGGCGGCGCTGGCCGAGGTGCTGGACCCGGCGCGCACGGCGGCGGTGATCGTGGAGCCGATCCAGGGGGAGGGAGGGGTCCGGGTGCTGGACCCCGACTTCCTGCGCGGGGTGCGCGCGCTCACGCGCGAGCGGAACGTGCTGCTGATCCTGGACGAGATCCAGTGCGGGCTGGGGCGCACGGGGCACTTCCTGGCGCACGAGGGGGTGGGGGTGGTGCCGGACCTGCTCACGGTGGCCAAGCCGATCGCCAACGGGCTGCCGATGGGGGCGATCCTGGTGTCGGAGGCGGTGGCGCGGGTGATGCAGCCGGGGGACCACGGCACGACCTTTGGCGGCGGCCCGCTGCTGGCGGCGGTGGCGCACCATGTGGTGCAGCGGCTGTCCGACCCGGCGCTGCTGGCGCACGTGCGCGAGGTGGGCGGGTGGTTTGGCGAGCAGCTGCGCGGCATCGCGGCGCGCACGGGGAAGGTGCGCGAGGTGCGCGGGACGGGGCTGATGTGGGGGATGGACACGCACGCGCCGGCGTCGGGGCTGATTGCGGCGGCGTTCGAGCGCGGGGTGCTGCTGGTGAGCGCCGGCGAGCACACGCTGCGGTTCCTGCCGCCGCTGACGGTGACGCGGGAGGAGCTGGCGGAGGGGGTTCGGGTGGTGGAGGAGGTGGTGGGGGGGTGAGGGGCTGGGGGTGAGGCGCCAGCCACG
>JBILKP010000018.1:0-23221 GCA_044376625.1 Gemmatimonas sp.
ACCCACCTGTGGCTGGTGACGGTGGCCACCGGGGTGGCGGTGCGGCTCACCACGGGGGACTACGACCACCGCACGCCACGGTGGTCCCCCGACGGCACGCGCCTGGCCTTCACCAGCGAGCGCGAGGGGAGCGACCCGGACCGCGAGAACAACAGTGATGTGTACGTGGTGGACGCCACCCCAGGCAGCACGCCGCGCCGCCTGACCACCTGGAAGGGCCCCGATGCCTCGCCGGTGTGGAGCCCCGATGGGCGCTTCATCGCCTACCTGCAGGGGAGCGCCCCCGAGCTGTCGGCCTACAACCAGAACACGCTGGCGGTGATCCCCGCCGCGGGGGGCGTGCCGCAGCTGGTGGCAACGGCGCTGGACCGCGACGTGAGCACCGTCTCCTGGCGCGCCGACGGGAAGGCGCTGCGCTTCCTGCTGGGGGACGACCGCGCGCAGCACCTGGCCGAGGCGGAGGTGGCCACCGGCGTGGTGACGCGGCTGGTGGAGGGGCGGCGCGTGGTGACGGCGTACGACGCCACGCCGGATGGCCGGCTGGTGGTGAACAGCGGCACCGCGTCGCGCACGGCGGAGGTCCACGCGTTGGAGGGGAAGACGCTGCGCGCGCTCACGCACGTGAACGACAGCCTCCTTGCGGCGCTGCAGGTGGCCACCACCGAGGATGTGCAGTTCCGCAACCGCGACGGGCAGGTGGTGGGGGCGCTGCTGGTGAAGCCGCACGGCTTTGATCCGGCGAGGAAGTACCCGCTGCTGCTGCGCATCCACGGGGGGCCCAACGGGCAGGACCAGCACCTGTACAACGTCGAGCGCGAGCTGTTCGCGGCCAGCGGGCACCTGGTGCTGGCGGTGAACTACCGCGGCAGCAGCGGGCGCGGGCAGGCGTGGAAGAAGGCCATCTTTGCCGATTGGGGGAACAAGGAGGTGCAGGACCTGCTGGCCGGGGTGGACCACGTGCTGTCGCTGGGGTTTGCCGACCCCGACCGGCTGGGGATTGGCGGGTGGAGCTACGGCGGCATCCTCACCAACTACACCATCGCCACCACCACGCGCTTCAGGGCGGCCACCAGCGGCGCGGGGAGCTCGCTGCAGACCAGCATGTACGGCACCGACCAGTACATCTACCAGTACGAGAACGAGCTGGGCGCGCCGTGGAAGAACCCGAAGCTGTGGGAGAAGGTCAGCTACCCGTTCTACAAGGCCGACCGCATCACCACCCCCACGCAGTTCCTGGGGGGCGAGAAGGACTTCAACGTCCCCATCGCCGGCAGCGAGCAGATGTACCAGGCGCTGCGCTCGCTGGGGGTGCCCACGCAGCTGGTGGTGTACCCGGGCGAATACCACGGCATCAGCCGCCCCAGCTTCGTGAAGGACCGCTACGAGCGCTACCTGGGGTGGTACCGACAGCACCTGGCGCCGAAGACGCCATAGGGTTGGCTCTGTATGCCGTCGCGGCTGGCACCGCGGTGATGCGCATTACCAACAGGGAAAATTGGCACGTGCCGTGCGAAGACGAGGGGCGCCCGGCCAGGGGGCCGGGCACCACCCTCTCCACGGAGCCAGCCATGACCCGCGCATCACTCGGCCTCGCTATCGCGGCACTGTTCACGCTTGCCGCGTGCAGCGAGCAGCCGACCGCCACCGCCCCGGACGCCCCCGACGCCAGCGCCCTCTTTGCCAAGGGACGTGGCGGCAACGGCAGCCCGCACTTCAGCACCGACGGCACCAGCTGCACCTTCGCCACCGGTTACGGCCGCCTGGCCTGCGACTACCAGGTCAGCGGCCTGGCGTCCAACTCCAGCGGCATCGGCACGCTGGTGGGGAACGTGATGCTGAGCTGGGACTGCAACTACAGCGACAGCAGCCGCGACTACTCGCGCGAGGTCCGCCGTGTGGCGATCGACTTCCTGTACTACGCCGACGCCGGCGGCAACGCGAAGGGGCACGTAGAGGACACCGCCAGCGGCAGCGCCTCCTGCTTCACCAAGTACATCGGGGGCGTGCCGGAGAAGCCGGAACCGGCCAACCTCCTGTTCTCGCTCAGCGAGAATTCGTCCCCCTTCACGCTGCCGTACATCGGCGCCGAGGGGAGCTGGGCGCTGTACGCCCTGGTGACCACCCCCAAGAAGGGGCCGCAGCCGATCTTCTGGATGGGGAGCTGGACCCCCGAGCCCCCGCCGGTGTGACGCGGTGACCACCGGGCGCCCCGCACCGGGGCGTCCGGCACCGGTGGCGGCGTGGCGGCGGGGTTCGGGGTGCCGGAGCGGGAGGCGCGGGCGGCACGCCCCGGCACCCTGCCCGCGGGCACGATTCCCGGCAAGATTCCCGGCATGCGCCGCCATCCTCGCCCCCTGCGCCCCGCCGCCCCGGTGGCGCTGCCCCTCCTGGCTGCCCTCGCGGCCGCCGCCTGCGTGCAGCCGCCGCGCCTGGTCGTCTCCGACGCCGACCGTGTGCTGGCCACCACCACGCTGGACGCCCCCAACCCCGGGCTCCCTGGCCCCCACCGGGTGGCCCACTTCGTGTACGGCAGCGGCACCGACCGCCGGCGCGCCGTGTTCCGCGACTCGGTGGCCGTGCGCACGCGCCCCGTCAACGGCACCCCCTTCCTGCGCGGCATCGATGCCAAGGCGCTGAAGGCGCGCTGGCGCTACTGGGGCTTTGACGCCACGGCGCTGCCGCGCAACGGGCGGGTGTGGCACCCCGACACCGCCGGCTCGTTCCCGCTGGTGCTCATCGTGCACGGCAACCACAACATGAAGGAGTTCTCCGACCCCGGCTACGAGTGGATCGGCCGCCACCTGGCCAGCCACGGCTACATCACCGTGTCGGTGGACGAGAACTTCCTCAACGGCGCCATCCGCAGCGAGAACGACGCGCGCGGCTGGATGCTGCTGCAGCACCTGGCGCTGTGGCGCGCCTGGGCCGCCGACCCGGCGTTCCCGCTGGCGGGGCGCGTGGACACCGCGCGCATCGCGCTCATGGGGCATTCGCGCGGGGGCGAGGCGATCACCGTGGCGGCGGCGTTCAACCGGCTGTCCCACTGGCCCGACGACGCCCGCATCCCCTTCGCCTTCGGCTTCGGCATCCGCGCGCTGGTGGCCATCGCCCCGGTGGACGGGCAGTACCAGCCGGCCGACCGGCTTCCCCCCGTGCGGGGCGTGAGCTACTTCGTGATGCACGGCTCGCACGACGCCGACGTGTCGTCGTTCAACGGCCAGCGCACCTATCTCCGCGCCACCGTGTCCGACCCCGGCACGGTGAAGGCGTCGCTGTACGTGTACCGCGCCAACCACGGGCAATGGAACACGGTGTGGGGGGACAACGACGTGGGCCCCATGGGACGGTGGCTGGCCAAGCGGTCGCTGCTGTCCGGCGAGGAGCAGCGACAGGTGGGGCGAGTGTTCTTCACCGGCTTCCTGGCGCTCACGGTGCGCGGCGACGCGCGCTATGCGCCCATGTTCCGCGACTACCGCACGGTGGGCGGGTGGCTGCCGCGCACGCAGTACGCGTCGCAGCACGCCGACGGCGGCGAGCGCGCGGTGGCCACCTACGAGGAGGACATCGACGTGGCCACGGCGACCGCGGGCGGGGCCATCCGCGCGCACGGGCTGACCCAGTGGCGCGAGGGGATGCTCCCGATGCGCGGCGCGGGGCGGGCGTCATTCGAGACGAACGTGGCGTACCTGGGCTGGAAGGCGCCCGGCGGCGACTCGGTGTCGGCGCCGCGCGACACCGCCTGGTACGAGGTGGCGCTGCCGGCCGGGGCGCTCGGCGACTCATCGCGGCTGCGCTTCAGCGTGGCGCAGCTGGCCACCGTGCCGGGGGCGCTGGCGCCGGGGGACACGCTCACCCCGCGCGACCCCGCGGCGGATGCCGCCGAGGCGCGTGCCGCCCGCGGCAAGAGCGCCCCCTCGCGCGGGCCCCGGTCGCCCAGGCCGCCGCGCCGCGACACCCTCCCCGCCGACTCGCTGCGCGTGGACTTCACCGTGGAACTGGTCACCGACCAGGGGGCGCGCGCCGCGGTGCCGCTGTCGTCGGTGGTGGCGCTGCGCCCGCCGCTCACCATCCGCCTGTACCGCTACGCCTTCATCGAGCGGAAGGCGGCGGCGATGGGGCGCGACCACGAGTACGCGCTGCAGCGGGTGGAGATCCCGTGGGCCCGCTTCGCCGCGGCGCTCCCGGGGCTGCGCCCCGAGCAGGTGCGGGGCGTGCGCTTCCGCTTCGACCGGTCGCGGGAGGGGGCGATCGTGCTGGACGACGTGGCGGTGGCTCCCCGCTGAGGCGGACGGGGCGGGGTGCCGGGCGTGCCGGTATATTCGCCGCGATCCCCGGCGCCCTGACCCCTGTCGTGAGGTGTGTGATGTCCTCCAGCTCCCTGTTGCCGTCGCGATCCGCCACCCCCCGCCCGGGTGCGGTGGCCGCGTGGTTGGCCCTGGCCCTGCCGCTGACTGCCGCGGCCCAGGCGCCCGCCCGGCGCCCCATGACCTGGATGGACCAGCAGCAGCTCCGCTCCGCCTCGGCGCCGGTGGTCTCCCCCGACGGCCAGTGGGCGCTGTACGCGCTCTCCACGCCCGACTGGAAGGAGGCGCGGTCGCAGACGGACCTGTACCTCGTGTCGATGACCCGCGGGCTCCCCAGCACGCGCCAGCTCACCTTCACCCGTGACAAGAGCGAGGGGACCCCGCGCTGGCTGGCGGGGAACGACGCCTTCGTGTTCAGCTCCAACCGCGAGGCCCCCGCCGGCCAGGCGGGGCAGCAGCAGCTGTACGTGATGCGCCCCGACGGCGGCGAGGCGCGCCGCCTGACCGACGCCCGCGAGGGCGTGTCCACCTACGCCGTCGGGAGCGACGGCCGCTGGCTGGTGTACCGCAGCGGCAAGGCCGACGAGGAGCAGCTGTACGCGCTGCCGGTCGAGGCGATCCGCCGCGGCACGCCCGTGGACTCGCTCACGCCGGTCCCGCTGACGAAGCACCCCACCGGCGTGGGGAGCTGGCAGCTGTCTGCCGACGCGCGGCGGCTGTTCTTCCTCAGCGCCGACACGGTGGACCGCGACGCCAAGGCGCGGATGGAGAAGAAGTTCACGGTGAACGTCCGGAATGCCGAGGCGCCCGTGGCGTCGCTGTGGATGGTGTCCCTTCCCGCCAACGGCGCCGCGCCGCCGGCGGCCGAGCGCCTCACCCGCGACGCGGCCCTGTCGGTGACCGGCTTCACGCTCTCCGACGACGGGCGCTGGGTGGGGTTCACCGGCGTCCCCAACGACCGCTACAAGCGCAACGTGACCGAGCAGGGGATCTACGGCGACCTCTACCTGCTGGACCTGCAGTCGCGCGCGGTGGAGCGGCTGACCGATAACGCCGAGGGGGCGGAGGGGGGCTTCACCTTCTCCCCCGACTCGAAGTGGATGGCGTTCTCGGCCAGCGACGACATGCGTGCGTACAACATGAAGAACCGGCGCGTGTACCTGCGCGGGGTGGCCGACCGCGGCGGCGCGTGGCGCAAGCTGGGGGACTACGACGGCGACGTGAGCGCCGACTTCTGGTCGCGTGACGGGCAGACCATCTACTTCAACGAGGGGCGGCGCGCCACCACGCAGCTGTTCGCGCTGGACGTGGCCACCGGCCGCGTGCGCGCGGTGACCGACGTGCAGGGGACCGTGAGCGTGTCGCAGGACGACGCCACGCAGCGGCTGCTGGTGAGCTACCAGGACCCGACCACGCCGGCCGTGTGGTACACCGCGCCGTCGGTGGAGGCGCTGGGCGCGCGCGCGCAGTGGACGGCGCTGGCCGATCCCAACGCGTGGGTGCGCGAGCAGCTGGCACTGGGGGAGGCATCGGAGTTCACCTGGACGTCGCGCGACGGCAAGCCGGTGGGGGGCGTGCTGCTCAAGCCCGTGGGGTACCAGCCCGGCACGCGCTACCCGCTGCTGGTGGCCATCCACGGGGGACCGGCGGCGGCCGACGTGCTCGGCTTCAACGGCGGGTACGGGGCGCAGGCGTACGCCGGCACCGGGTGGATGGTGCTCATGCCCAACTACCGCGGCTCCACCAACTACGGCGAGGCGCACCGGAACGGGATCGTGGGGAACTACTTCCCGCCCGGGTACGACGACATCATGACCGGGGTGGACGCGCTCATCCGCCAGGGGATGGTGGACAGCACGAAGATGGGGGCGATGGGGTGGAGCGCCGGCGGGCACTGGTCCAACTGGATCCTCACGCACACCACCCGCTTCAAGGCGATCTCGTCGGGGGCGGGCACCTCCAACTGGGTGTCCATGTACGCGCAGAGCGACGTGCAGCGGAACCGGCAGTACTACCTGGGGAACAAGCTCCCGTACGACGACTTCGACGCGTACTGGCGCCAGTCGCCGCTCAAGTACATCAAGGCGGCGAAGACCCCCACCATGATCCACGTGGTGGAAGGGGACCCGCGCGTCCCCAGCCCGCAGAGCGTGGAGCTGCACATGGCGCTCAAGCGCCTGGGCGTCCCCACGGAGCTGTTCATGTACCCCGGCGCCTCGCACGGCATCCCCGACCCGCGCAACCGGCTGGTGAAGAGCGTGTCGGAGATGGCGTGGATGAACTACTGGGTGCTGGGGCAGGGGAGCAAGTTCGCCTGGCGCGACGTGCTCAAGACGCTGGAGGACGCCCCCCCGGCGGCGCGCCCCGTGATCACCCCGTGATCACCGGGTGATCACCGGGTGATCGTCTCCTGACCGGGACTGGGCGTCCCGCCGCGCTCAGTCCACCGGCAGGTGCTTCTCCCGCCCCAGCACCGTCTCGGGGCGGGAGGAGCGCACCAGGGGGAAGAACAGCTGCGCGTACCACCGCTCCTGCCCGTGGCGGCGGTCGTCCTTGAGCCCGTAGGCCGGCGGGAACCGCCGCGTGATGCGCGCCGTGCCGAACAGCACGTCCCAGAGGAACAGCAGGTTGCCGTAGTTCCCCTGGTAGTGCCCGATGCCGTCGTCCTGCGTGAGGGCGTGGTGCGCGTGGTGCGTGGCCGGCGTGGAAATGGTGCGCTCCAGCACCCACGCCAGCGGGTGCAGCACGCGCCACCGGTACAGCCAGGTGTCCCACCGCACCGCCGAGTGCGCCCCCACGATCACCAGCAGCTTGACGGCGCTGTACCACACGAACACCCAGCCGAACCCCAGGTACAGCAGCAGGCCGCCAAGCCACAGCCCGGGCATGAGCGCGTAGTAGAAGGCGTTGTTGCGGTACACCACCCGCACGCTCATGTAGGCGGCGGAGTGGTGCGCGCGGTGCAGCGGCCACATGACCGAGGTGTGCGACAGCCGGTGCCACCAGTACTGGGTGAGGTCGTCGGCCACCAGCAGCGTGGCGACCATGGCGTACCAGGGCCAGTGGGCCCAGGCGTCGCGCGCCTCGGGAAGCAGCCAGGCGGCCAGCGCGCGCGCGGTGGCGTACACGGCCGAGGCGACCACGGGGAACATGAGCCCGACCGCCACGTCGAGGCGGTCGTCCTCGTGCCCCGCCTCGGGGGGGAAGAACTTCCCGGCGAGCACCTCGGCCAGGCCGAAGGAGGCGAAGAGGCCGAAGATGACGGCCAGCTGGAAGAGTTGGGGGTCGATGGACATGGGGCGAATATGGCGGGCGGATCGGCCGGCCGGTACGCGACGGGCGGCGGCGGGGGCGTCTCCGTTAGGTTCCCCGCCATGGCACGGATCCTCCTCGGCACGCTGGGTTCCCACGGCGACGTGGACCCCTTCATCGGTCTTGGGGTGGGGCTGGCGGCCCGGGGGCACGCGGTGACGCTGGCCACCAGCCCGTACTACCGGGACGCGGTGACGGGCGCCGGGCTTGGCTTCGCCCCCGTGGGCCCCGACCTCAGCCCCGCCGATCCCGCGCTGGTGGCCCGGGTCATGCACCCCACGCGCAGCGCCGAGTTCGTCATCAAGGAGCTGGTGGCGCCGTGGATCCCCCGGTTTGCCGCCGACTGCGCCCCGCTGGTGCGCGAGGCCGACCTGGTGGTCACCCACCCGCTCACCATGACGCTCCCGCTCCTGGCCGAACACCAGGGCGTGCCGTGGGCCAGCACGATGCTGTCGCCGGTGACGTTCCTCTCCCCCACGGATCTCCCGGCGGTCCCCATGGCCCCATGGCTTCCCCACCTGGCGCGCGCCGCGCCGTGGCTGGCGCCGGCCATCGTGGCGTCCGGGAAGTGGCTCAGCCGCCGCTGGCTGGCGCCGGTGGACCGCCTGCGCGAGCAGCTGGGGCTTCCGGACCGCGGCAACCCGCTGTTCGAGGGGGGACAGAGCCCCAGGCTGGTGCTGGCGCTGTACTCGCGCGTGCTGGGGGAGCCGCAGCCCGACTGGCCGGCGCACGCGGTGATCACCGGCGCCATCGGGCATGATGCCGCGCACGGCGCCGCGCTGCCACCGGCGCTGGATTCGTTCCTGGAGGGCGGCCCCCCGCCGGTGGTGTTCACGCTGGGGTCGTCCGCCGTCATCACCCCGGGGCGCTTCTGGGAGGCCAGCATCGAGGCCGCGCGGCGGCTGGGGGTGCGCGCCGTGCTGCTGGCCGGGCCCTTCACCCCCGCCCTGCAACGCGCCGGGCTCCCGGCGGGGATGCTGGCGGTGGAGCGCGCGCCGCATTCGCTGCTGTTCCCGCGCTGCGCCGCGGTGGCGCACCAGTGCGGCGTGGGGACGCTGATGCAGGCGCTGCGCGCGGGGCTCCCCACGCTGGCCGTCCCCTACGCCAACGACCAGCCGGACAACGCCCACCGCATTGCCCGGCTGGGGGTGGCGCGGGTGATCCCCGCGTGGCGCTACCGGGCGCGCGGCGCCGCGGCGGCGCTGGACGCGCTGCTGCACGACCCGGAATACCGCGCCAACGCGGCGCGGGTGGCGGCGCGGGTCCGTGCCGAGCGGGGCGTGGAGACGGCGTGCGACGCGCTGACGGGGGCGTTCGCGCTGGAGTGACCGGGGGGGGACGAAACCGGCTGCCGGCGCGGGCGTAGGGGGGGCATGCCTTCCGGCGCCTCAGGCGCGCCTTCCCCTCCTCTTCCCGCCCCATGGCTCTGCACATCGACGGCCTCTCCAAGACGTACCCCAACGGGGTGCGCGCCCTACACAACGTAGCGCTGTCCATCGCGCCCGGCATGTTCGGGCTGCTGGGCCCCAACGGCGCCGGGAAGTCGTCGCTGATGCGCACGATCGCCACGCTGCAGCCCCCCGATGCCGGGAGCATCCGCTTCCGCGACGTGGATGTGCTGCGCGAGCCGGAGCGGCTGCGCGCCCAGCTGGGGTACCTGCCGCAGGAGTTCGGGCTGTACCCGAACATGCCCGCGGAGGCCATCCTGGACCATTTCGCGGCGCTCAAGGGGGTGGTGCACGCCGGCGAGCGCCGGGAGCTGGTGGCCGCGCTCCTGCAGCAGGTGAACCTGTACGAGGTGCGCAAGAAGAGCGCCGGGGGCTATTCCGGCGGCATGAAGCAGCGGCTGGGGATCGCCATCGCGCTGGCCGGGAACCCGCAGCTGCTGATCGTGGATGAGCCCACGGCGGGGCTGGATCCCACCGAGCGCAACCGCTTCCTCAACCTGCTGGCCGACATCGGGGAGCAGGTGGTGGTGATCCTGTCCACGCACATCGTGGAGGACGTGCGCGAGCTGTGCTCGCAGATGGCCATCATCAACAGGGGCGAGGTGGTGGTGCAGGGGGCACCGCAGCGCATCCTGGACGAGGTGCGCGGGCGCATCTGGCGGCGTACGGTGCCGCGGGCGCAAGCCGAGGCCTACAAGGCGCGCCACCAGGTGATTTCCACGCGCCTGGCCGCCGGGAGCACCGTGCTGCACGTGTACGCCGAGGGGGACCCCGGGGACGGCTTCGAGGCGGTGGAGCCCGGGCTGGAGGACGTGTACTTCCACCGGTTGGCGGCGGCCGCCGGTGGGCGCGTCCCCGCGGAGGCGTGATGTTCGCGCCCTTGTTCACCTTCGAGCTGCGGAGCCACTTCCGTCGCCCTGCCACGTGGCTGTACGTGGCCATCGTCTTCCTGCTGGCGTTCTTCGCCGTGAGCACCGACGCGGTCACCGTGGGGACGGGGCTTGGCAAGGTCAAGCGCAACAGCCCCTATTCGCTGGCCTTCCTCTACGGGATCCTGCTGGCGATCGGCCAGATCATCACCAGCGCGCTGGTGGGCACCACGGTGCTGCGCGACTATGACACCGGCGTGCACGAGCTGCTGTTCACCACGCGCGTCACGCGTGGCGCGTACCTCGGGGCCAAGTACCTCGCCGCATTCCTGGCGATGCTGCTGGTGTTCGCGGCGCTGCCGGTGGGGGCCCTGCTGGGCTCGGTGATGCCCTGGGCCGATCCCGAGACGCTGCAGGCGGTGCGG
The DNA here is from genome assembly GCA_044376625.1 of Gemmatimonas sp. Taxonomy (GTDB): domain Bacteria; phylum Gemmatimonadota; class Gemmatimonadetes; order Gemmatimonadales; family Gemmatimonadaceae; genus Gemmatimonas. The sequence continues at coordinate 10,359 of JBILKP010000018.1, forward strand.
GTGTGGCACTACGTGCAGCCGTTCCTGCTGCTCGCCGTCCCCGGGGTGTTCTTCCTGAGCGCCCTGCTCTTCGCCGTGGGCTCGCTGACGCGCAGCAGCTTCGCCGTCTACGTGACCGGCATCCTCCTGCTGGTGGGGTACAACGTCGCGGACGACCTGGTCCGGCAGCTGGACCGCGACATGCTGGCCAACCTCATCGACCCGTTCGGCATCCGGTCGATCGACCTGACCACGCGCTACTGGACGCCGGCGGAGCGGAATGCGCGGACCCTCCCGGTGGCCGGGTTCATCGGGGCGAACCGGGCGCTCTGGTCGGCCGTGGGCGCCCTCATGCTGGCGGTGGCCTTCCGCTTCGTGAAGTTGGAGCGGGAGGCGGCGCTTTCCGCGCGCCGCCGGCGGGCGACCGCCCCGGCCCCGGCCCCGGCAACCACGGCGCCGCACCGGCGGCCGGACACGGTGGTCGCGCCCCCCGGCATCGGTGCCGGGTGGCGCAGCGTGGCCGCCTTTCACACCCGGTCGCTCCTCACGTCGGTCCCGTTCCTCGCCATCGCCGCCATCGGCTTCATCAACGTCATGATGGGCGCCTGGTACGCCGACCAGGACGGGCAGAACCGCAGCTGGCCGATGAGCTGGCTCATGGCCGAGGCGTCGGTGGGCCAGGGCATGCTGTTCATGATCGTCCTGCTGACCTTCTATGCCGGCGAGCTGGTGTGGCGGGAGCGGCAGCTGCGCCTGGACCAGGTGCTGGACGCGTCGCCCGTGCGCGACTGGAGCGTGCTGCTGGGGAAGTACACCGCCATGGTGGTGCTGCTCTTCGCCTTCAGCACGGCGTCGATGCTGGGGAGCATGGCGGTGCAGCTGCTCAAGGGGTATCCGCACATCGACCTGCCGGTGTACGCCCTGTACGTGTACGCCGTGAACTTCCCCGTGTGGCTCACCATGACGGCGCTGGCGTTCCTGGTCCAGTCGCTCGTGCCGCGCAAGGCGATCGGCCACGTGGTCCTGATCCTGGTCTGGGTCGGCGACATCGTCATCAGCAACCTCGGCTACAGCTACCGGCTGCTGCAGCTGGGGGTGTCGCCCGCGTTCACCTGGTCGGACATGAACGGCGCGGGCCCGTACCTGCGGGCCTTCCCGGCAGTGCACGGCTTCAACCTGGGGATGGCCGCGCTGCTGCTGGCGGGGACCATGCTGGCGTGGCATCGCGGCACCCAGCTGCCGCGGTTCGCGCACCGCGTGCGCACGCGCCTCACCGGGGCCACCCGCTGGCTGGCGGGTGGCGGGGCCGTGGGGGCCATGGCGGCGGGCGGCGTATTCTACTACAACGCCAGCATCGAGAACGACTACCGCCCGCGCAAGGCGTCCGAGCAGCTGGCGGTGGACTACGAGCGCACCTGGCGCCGGTACGAGGCGCTCCCCGTGCCGCGGGTGGTGGGGATCGCCCTCGACGTGGACCTCGAGCCCACCGCCGGCCGCGCCCGCGTGGGGAGCCGCTTCACGCTGGTGAACCGCCTGCCCACGCCCATCGACACCATCCTGGTGAACGTGGCCAGCGACTTTCCCGGGCTGGCGGTCTCGCTGGACACCCTGGCCTTCGACCGGCCGTTCACCATCGTGAAGGCCGACACCCTCTACGGGGTGCGCCTCGTGCGGCTGGCCACGCCGCTCGTGGCCGGCGACTCGCTGCGGGTGCGCACGGTGCAGCGCTTCCGGGTGCGCGGCTACCCCAACGGCGAGCCGGACCAGTCGCTGGTGGCCAACGGCACCTTCCTCAACCGCGACAAGTTCCCGACCTTCTTCTACGCCCAGTCGAGCGAGCTCCAGAGCGACGAACTGCGCCGCAAGTACAAGCTCCCGCTGCAGCGCCGGGGCCGGCCGCGCACGGATCGCGACGCGCTCGCGCGCCAGTCGTTCCTCGCCGATGCCGACCTCGCGTCGTTCGAGGCCGTCGTGAGCACCGACCCCGACCAGATCGCGATGGCGCCGGGGTACCTGCAGCGCGAGTGGGTGCAGGATGGGCGGCGCCACTTCCGGTACCGAATGGACGCGCCCATCGACAACTTCTTCGCGGTGCTCTCGGCCCGCTGGACGGTCAGGAAGGCCATGTGGGGGACGGTGCCGGTCGAGGTGTACCACCATCCCACGCACCCCTTCAACGTGGAGCGGATGCTCGACGCGTCGAAGGCGGCCCTGTCGTTCCTCTCGCAGGAGTTCGGCCCCTACCAGCACCGGCAGCTGCGCATCCTCGAGTTCCCCCGCTACGCCGGGTTTGCGCAGTCGTTCCCCAACACCGTGCCGTACTCCGAGGCGATCGGGTTCGTGGCCCGGGTGGACACCACCGACGTCGAGGACACCGACCTGCCGTACTTCGTGACGGCGCACGAGATCGCGCACCAGTGGTTCCCCTACCAGCGCATGGCGGCCGACGCGGAGGGGTCGCAGATGCTCTCCGAGTCGCTGTCGGAGTATGCGGCGCTGGTCATCACCGAGCGCGCCCACGGGCGGGCGTTCACCCAGAAGTTCCTGCGCGGGGAGCTGGAGCGGTACCTCCGCGGCCGGGCGGCCGAGGCCAAGGGGGAGCGCCCGCTCACGCGGGTGGACCTGCAGAGCTACATCTGGTACCAGAAGGGCGCGCTCGCCTTCTACGCGCTCCGCGACCTCATCGGCGAGCCGGCGTTGCACCGCGCCATCCGCGCGTACCTGGACGAGGGACGCTTCCGCGGCCCACCGTACGCCACCACGCTGGACCTCATGCGCCACCTCCGCGCGGCCACGCCGGACTCGCTGCAGGGGGCGCTGGACGACTACTTCGACACCATCACGATCTGGGACGTGCGGACCGACAGCGTGACGGCCACCCCGCTGCCGGGGGGGCAGTACCGGGTGACCGTGGTGGGGAGCGCGGCGAAGTTCCGCGCCGATTCGCTGGGGAGCGAGACCCCGGTGCCGATGGCGGACTACGTGGACATCGGGGTCTTCGACGCCCCGCGCCCCGGCGCCCGCCTGGGTGAGGCCATTGCCATCCGGAAGGTCAAGGTCGCGGGGGGCACGGTGCGGGCCGAGTTCACCGTGCCCCGCAAGCCCGTGCGCGCCGGCATCGATCCGTACACCCTCCTCATCGACCGCAACCCCGGGGACAACACCCGCGAGGTGAAGGGATAGCGCGCCACGGCGGGGGGGGGCGGCGGACGGTTAACACCGGGGGGCGGATCGCGTCCAACCCATCATGTCTGTCCGCCCCCCCCGCCTCCGAGCGATGCCGCTCCCGACGTGGTCGCTCCGCGCGCCGCTGCTCGCGGCGCTCATGCTCCACGGGCTGGCCGCCTGCGCCAACCCCGACACCCCCGCCCCCACCACCCCCGGAGGCGGTTCCGGGGGTACGGGCGGCACCGGCGGCACCGGATCGGGGGGTGGGGGGGGGACCCCGCCGCCGGTCACGCGCCCCAACGTCATCGTGTTCGTCGGGGAGGCGCAGGGGTGGACCAGCACGGGGGTGCAGATGGACCCGGCGGTGGCCGGCTCGCGGCACCCCCAGCTGCGCACCCCGGGGCTGGAGCGGATCGCCGCCGAGGGGATGCGCTTCACCCAGTTCTATGCCCCGTCCCCGCGGTGCACCCCGTCGCGGGCGGCGTTCTTCACCGGGCGCAGCCCGGCGGCGCTGCAGATGACCTTCGTGGGGATCGGCAACGATGAGACGGCGGTGAGCGGCGCGCTCATCCCTCCGGCCAACGTCTCCGAGCTCCCCACCGCGCTGCCCACCGTGGCCTCGCTGCTCAAGGCGGCCGGCTACGCCACCGCGCACTTCGGCAAGTGGCACGTGGGGCGCACCACCCCGTCGGCGTACGGCTTTGACGCCAGCGACGGCGCCACCAGCAACGGGGGGCCGCAGAACGTCACCAACCCCAACCCCGTGCAGTCGTACGGCATCACCGAGCGGGGGATCGCCTTCATGCGGCAGGCGGTGCAGGCGGGGACCCCCTTCTACCTGCAGCTGTCGCACTACGCGGGGAAGGCGCCGGTGGATGTCCGCCCGGAGACGTGGGCCGCCGCCCGGGCCCAGCTCCCCGGGCAGAACGACAACACCGTGGGGATCGCCGCGGCCACGCTGGAGATGGACAACACCATCCGCCTGGTGCAGGCGGCGCTGGACTCGCTGGGGATCAGCCGCTCCACCTACGTGATGCACTGGTCGGACCACGGGCAGCAGAGCACCACCTACAACGCCCCGCTGGCCAACGGCAAGGGGACGGTGTGGGAGGGCGGCGTGCGCATCCCCTTCGTCATCGCGGGGCCCGGGATCCCCGCGGGGAGCAGCTCGCGCGTGGTAGCCAGCGCCACCGACCTGATGCCCACGATCCTGGACCTGGCGGGGGCCCCCGTGGGCGCCGCGGTGACGGGGGTGGAGGGAGGGAGCCTCAAGGGCGTCCTCCAGGGCGGGGGCACCGGCACGGTGACGCGTCGCTTCGCCGACTTCGTGGTGCACTTCCCGCACTACGACTTCGACGCCATCGGCCCGGCGTCCACCATCCTCTCGGGTTCCTACAAGCTCATCCGGTCGTACGAGGACAACCGGCGGCGGCTGTACGACCTCTCCACCGACCTGTCGGAGCGCAACGACCTGGCGGCGGCCCTCCCGGCCAAGGTGACGGAGCTGGACCAGAAGCTCACGACCTACCTCACGGCGGTGGGGGCCCAGCTGCCGCGCCGCCCGTGAGGGGCGTGGCCCGGGGGCGTGGCGGCGCGGTGGCGATGGTGGCCACGGTGGTCGCGCATGTGGCCACCGCGGTGGCGTGCGCCAAGGCCCCGCCCCTCCCCCCGCCCCCCGACGGGATGGTGGCCATCCCGGCCGGTCCGGTGGCGGCGTTCCACCTGGACCGCACCGAGGTGACCAACGCGGCCTTCGCGCAGTTCGTGGCGGCCACGGGGTATCGCACGCAGGCGGAGCGGCCGGTGGACTGGGAGCAGCTGCGCCGCGAGCTGCCGCCGGGGACGCCGCGGCCGCCGGATGCGGAGCGGGCCGCAGGGGCGCTGGTGTTCGCGCCCACGGCGGCGCCCGTCTCCCTGGACGACGAGCGGCAATGGTGGCGCTGGACCCCCGGGGCCAGCTGGCGGCATCCGGAGGGTCCCGGAAGCGAGCTCGCGGGACGCGAGGATCACCCGGTGGTGCAGGTGTCGCACACGGACGCCGAGGCCTTCTGCGCCTGGGCGGGGAAGCGCCTCCCCACCGACGCCGAGTGGGAGCACGCGGCGCGCGGCGGGCTGGATGACAAGCGCTTCACCTGGGGGGACGCGCCCATCACCCCGGCGCTGGCCAATACGTGGCAGGGGACGTTCCCCGTGCGCGACCTGGCCGGGGATGGCCATGCGGGAACCGCATCGGTGGGGCGCTATCCCGCCAACGGCTACGGGCTGGCGGACATGGCCGGCAACGTGTGGGAGTGGACCGCCAGCGAAGCCGCCCCGGACCAGCGCGTGATCCGGGGCGGCTCGTTCCTGTGTCATGAGAGCTACTGCGAGGGGTATCGCGTGGCGGCGCGGATGTCCGCCACGCCCTCCACCGCGCTGCAGCACACGGGATTCCGCTGCGCGGCGCCCCCGGGCCTCCCCGCTACATCGCCGGCGCCCGGAGCCCCTGCAGCGCGCCCTTGAGCAGGTCGCTCTTCCTGGGGTCGCAGCCGCGCTCGGCCTCCACCACCGCCAGCGCCTTCCCCAGCGCCGCGTTCCGCGCGCCGCCGCCGGCCTTTTCCGCCTCGGCGATGCCGGCGCGCAGCTCGCCCAGCCGCGCCGGCGCCACGCACCCCTTCCGCTCCAGCTGGTCGGTGTACGCCCGGGCCAGGGCAAAGCTGGCCGGCCACGTGATCTGCGGCTGCCCCTGCGCGTTCAGCTCGGTCCAGCGCACGGTCTTGGCGGCGTCGATCTCGTTCTGCGTGAGGAATGGCGACGGCACCAGCTCCGCCACGTCCAGCCCGCGCGCGATCTCCGAGCTCACGATCTGGCCGTTGTACCAGTACACCGACCAGGAGCCCCCCATCTCCATGCGCGTGCCGTCCACGGGGCCGCGGTCGAAGGAGGCGATCTCGAAGGGCTTGGCGGGGTCGGTCCAGTCGAACACCGAGATGCCCCCCTGGTACCACGCCTGCACCATCACGTCGCGCCCCGGGATGGGGATGAGCGAGCCGTTGTGCGCCACGCAGTTCTCGTTGGCCGTCTGGTACGTGGGGATCTTGTAGTAGCTCTTGAACACCAGCTTGCGGTTGACGATCTCGAAGATCGCGTTGGCGCCCCACTCGGGCTTGTCCAGCGGGCGGCACTTGGGGGCGCCGCCGCCGCCCCACTCGTCGCTGAACAGCAGCTGCGTGCCGTCGTTGTTGAAGGTGGCGGAGTGCCAGTAGGCGAAGTTGGAGTCGGCCACGGCATCCAGGCGCACCGGGTTGACCGGGTCGCTGATGTCCAGCAGCAGCCCGTGCCCCTCGCAGGCGCCGCCGGCCAGGCCGAGGGCGGGGTAGACGGTGATGTCATGGCACTGCGCGCTCTCCACCAGCGACGAGCCGGGCTTGGGGATCTCCATCCCCTGCGCCTCCAGCATCTTCATCACGCGGGCGGTGATGAGCGGCCGGGCGGCGGCGCTGTCCGCCGCGGTGGGGGCGGTGCCGCCGCGCGCCTTGACCAGGCTGTCGATGACCGGCGTCACGAACGGGGGCGGCAGCACGATCTCCTCGCCCAGCACGGGGATGGACACCGTGAAGGCGCCCGAGGCCCGCGCCTTGGCCATCTCGGCCTCGTCGGCGCGCGAGGGGCCGTGCGGGGTGGGGTTGGTGAGTCCGGCGAAGATGTTGGCGCGATTCACCACCGCGGCCTTGGACGGGTCGGCCAGCGGCACCTTGATGACCTCGATGCGCAGCCGCGACGAGCCCGGGTCACCGGCAGGCAGCTGGGCGCGGCACTCCGCCACCTCCTCCGCCGCGCGGATGGGCGACGAGCCGGAGACGTAGATGTAGACGTTGGCCTTGTCCTTGGGGTCTTCCAGCACCGTGTGCGTGTGGGAGCCGCGGCACGTCTGCACGTTGGCCACCAGCCTGGGGGCCTTGATGTCGGAGATGTCGAAGATGCGCACGCCGCGCATGCGCTCCTTGCTGGCCACCTCGGGGACGCCGCCGGGCTTGCAGTCCACGCGCCCGTTCATCGCCTCGGCCGACATGAACATCAGGGTCTTGTACACCGACACGTCGTTCTGCGAGGCGGGGCACTCGTAGGCCACCACCAGCTGCGGCTGGGCCGGGTTGCTGATGTCCCACACCACGGGGCCGTTGTAGTTCCCCTGGATGACGTAGTTGCCGGTGAAGGCCAGGTCCGAGTTGGTCTCCCCCAGGAACCCCTTGGGGGAGGCGACGCGGGCCAGCACGCGGAGGTTGGACACGGCCTCGCCGGCGTCGAAGAGCCCCGGCTTGAGGGCGTTGCGGGGGTCGGTGGCGGGGGCCGGGGCGAGCGCCGGCTTGGCGGCGGGGCGGCAGGCGGCCAGCGCCAGGAGGGCGGCGGCCGCCGCCGCGTGGCGGGCGGGTCCTGCAGGCATGAAGGGCATTCCCATGGGGAGAAGGGTGACCAACGCGGGCAGTCGTGACTTTACGGAAAAACGGCGGCGGGGGTTTCGCCAGACCGGGGCGCCCCACCCTTGTCCGCCGGCGGGGCGCGGGGGCATAGTCCACCCCATGGACGCCGTCATCGCCTACTTCAGCACCATCCCCTCCAGCCACCGCGCGCTCATCCTGGCCGGGGGGATCGCCCTGTTCTGGCTGTGGGAAAGCGCCTCCCCGCTGGTGCGCTTCCGCTACGCCAAGTGGTCGCACGCGCTGGTGAACTTCTTCTTCACCGGTACCACCATCGTGGTGAACTTCGCGCTGGCGTTCCTGCTGCTGCGCACCGCCGAGTGGGTGACCGCGCACCAGGTGGGGGCGCTGCACCTGTTGCCCGGGGTGCCGGTGGCGGTGCAGGCGCTGGTGGGGCTGCTGCTGCTGGACCTGGTGGGGGCGTGGCTGCCGCACTTCGTGGAGCACCACGTGCCGGTCCTCTGGCGGCTGCACCTGGTGCACCACAGCGACCAGGCGGTGGACACCACCACGGCCAACCGCCACCACCCGGGGGAGAGCGTGGTGCGCTTCGCCTTCACCGCGCTGGCGGTGGTGGTGGCGGGGGCCCCCATGTGGCTGGTGTTCCTGTACCAGTCGGTGAGCGTGGTGCTGAGCCAGTTCAACCACGCCAACATCGCGCTGCCGCCGGCGGTGGACCGCGCCCTGAGCTGGGTGCTGGTCTCCCCCGACATGCACAAGGTGCACCACCACTACGTGCTCCCCTACACCGACACCAACTTCGGCAACGTCTTCTCGGTGTGGGACCGGCTGTTCCGCACCTTCCGCACGATGGACCGGGGGCAGCTGGTGTACGGGATCGACACGCACATGGCCCCCGGCGAGCACGCCACGGTGGGCGCGCTCCTCACGATGCCGCTGCGCCCCGGGACCAAGCGGCCCACGGGGTGAGGCGCCGGCGCGTCAGTAGCGCCAGCTGGTGAGGTCGGCCCCCGGGGGTGCGGTCATCCGCATCCGCTCCACGGCCCACGGCAGCACCATCTGCGGGTAGCGCAGCCGCGAGTAGGCGTTGCTCCGCGTGTGGTCGCCGTTCCAGCAGTGCTCGGCGCGGTCGCCGTAGTCCACCACCGCGTCGGCCGGCGGGGAGGCAGTGCGGAGGAACTCCTCCACGCCGTAGACGGCGTTGTTGAGGTAGTAGTTGTCCATGTCGCCCACGTAGATCCGCAGCTTGCCGCGCAGCTTGGGGCCCAGCGTGGCCCAGTCGCGGCGCAGGATATGCCCCAGGTCGTAGTGCTCGCGCCAGTAGGCGGCCACGGTGGTGTCGATCACGCCGGTGACGCGGTCCCAGATGCGGGCGGGGTAGCCGTCGGGGCCCACGGGGGAGAAGACGCTCTCCCACACGTCGAACTGGTCCCCCGAGCGGGCGCGCGAGCCCAGCGCCAGCTCGCGGCGGTTCATCTGCTCCAGGGTGGCGGTGACGTGCCCCAGGTAGTTGCGGTGCCCCGGGCGCGGCACGCGCTTGAAGGGGCCCTCCTGCCAGTACGCGTTGCGGTCCTTGTAGATGTCCACGACGGTGTAATGGCGGAAGTCGATGGGATCGGGGCAGGCGATCCACGCGCCGTTGAACTCGTCGGGGTAGAACAGCTGCACCGCCATCGACTCCCACCCGCCGGTGGAGCCGCCGTAGACGAAGCGCGCCCACCCCGCCCCGAGCCCGCGGAAGCGCCGCTCGATCTCGGGGATGAGCTCGTACATGATGGCGTCGCCGTACGGGCCGTTGTTGGCGGAGTTGACGGCGTACGAGTCGTCGTAGAAGGGGGTGGGGTGCTGGATCTCCACCAGCAGCGCCCGCGGGAACCCCGGGCCGGTCCACGCCTTGTAGAAGTCGTGCGCCAGCTCCTGCTGGATGCGGTTGTACCCCGCCAGGTTGAAGCGCGCCGAGAAGTCGGGGGCCAGCGCGGGGTCGGGGGGCGTCTCGCGCCACCCCGAGAGTGACGCGGGGAAGTGGCCGTGGTTGATCACCAGCGGATAGCGCGCCCCGGGGTGGCTGTCGAACCCCTCGGGGAGGAGCACCCAGGCCGCCAGGTGCATGTCGGTCCCCCAGAAGCGGCTGAGGCGCTCGGAGCGGATCCGCACGTGCTTGACGTACTGCGTCTCCTGGAGCGCCGGGTCGGGGAGCGCGGGGATCTCCTCGGTGAGCGCCAGCTGCAGGCGGGCGTTGGCGGTGACCGTGACGGTGGCCGGCGCCGAATACAGGTTGCCGGGCTTGGCGTTCATCTGCTGCCCCTCGCCGCGGTCGGGGGGGAGGAGCACGGTACGCCCGTCGGCGCGGGTGAAGCGCTCGTAGCGGTTGAGCAGCGCCTGGATGCGGTAGCGTCCCGGCCGGAGCGCGCGCAGCGACTCCAGCGGATAGCCCACGGCGGCAGCGTCCACCAGCTGCGCCGTGCCCGGGCGCCAGTCGGTGACGTCCACCCCGAACACCTGCGCGGTGGCCGCGTTGTCGGAGACCTGCGTGCGGGGGGTACCGGTGGTGTCGGTGGAGATGTACAGCAGGAGGCGGCCGCTGAGCGGCGTGGCGGCGCGCGCGGCGGGGAGGGTGATGGTGGCGCGCGGCTGGGCGTGCGCCCCGGGCGCGGCGAGGGCGATCAGCGCGAGGGCGATCAGCGCGAGGGGGGCGACCGCCGCCGCGCGGCGCCGGGGCAGCGGACGGGGCGCCATCAGCGGGCCCGCTGCTGCAGCCGCTGGAACATGGCCACCATCTGGTCGGTGGCCACCCCCCAGCCGGTGTGGAACCCCATGTCGCGGTGCTGCTCGGCGTCCAAGGTGGTCCAGTGGCGGGCGCGGGCCACGTAGTGCGTCCCGCCCCCCTGGGTGGCGGTGAAGGTGAGGATGCCGGTGAAGAAGGGCTTCTCGGCGGGGATCCACCCCGAGCGGTAGGCGTCGGTGAACACCAGCTTGCGGTCGGGGATCACCTCGAGATAGACGCCGTGGTTCTCCTCGGTCTCGCCGCCGGGGCCCTGCATGATGATGAGGCTTGCCCCACCCACGCGCAGGTCCACGTGCGCGTGGGCGGTCTTCCACGGCGCCGGGGTGAACCACTGGGTGATGAGCGCCGGCTCGGTCCACGCCCGGAACACCCAGTTGGGGGGGAAGGGGAGCGTCCGCTCGAAGACGAGTTCGCGCGGGTCCGAGGTCTCAAGCTTGCTCATGGGGCGCAGGGCAGAGTGAGGCCCGGAGTGGGGGCACGCGCCACCCGGGGGCCAGGCAGTGGGGAATGGTCGAAATATGGTGAGGGGCCGCGGAGGACGGGGCCCCGTCACTCGTACCGTTACCCGCGCGCGGGGTCAGTCGGCGGCGTGGATGTCGTACCAGGCGCGCAGGGCGCCCTGGGCGTGCGCGTCGGCGAGCCGGGTGCGCACCTGCTGGGCCGACCACCAGCGACCATCCCCCTGCCAGGGGACGGGACCGCTGCTGTGCCCCACCACGAACCAGTGCCCCGCCCGGCGCACCAGGCGCGGCTCGTCCAGCCCCAGCGTGCGCATGAGGCGCCGCGCCAGCCGGTCGCGCAGGGCGTCCTGGTTGGCCAGCTCCCGGAAGGCCAGCTGGTTCACGATCTTGAAGCGCCGGTAGCCCACGGCGGCGGCATGGGCGATGAGCTCGTCGGCGTCATCCCCCACCTCGAAGGAGAGGTACGGCGGCCGCTGGGCGGCGGTGAGGGCCAGCACCACGTGCCGGTCGGCGCCCTCGATGTCCACCTTGAGGTAGTGCGGCACCCCGTGCGCCGCGACGAGCTGCGCCAGCGTGGTGCCGGGGACGGTGACCTCGCCCACGGGCCGCTTGGCGGCGCGCCACGCGTCGGTCACGATGGTGGAGCTGGAGCCCAGGTCGGCGCCGGAGAGGGTGAGGGTGACCGGGGCGCCGTCGGCGCTGATGGCGGCGTGGCACAGCGTAAGCTGCCCGCGCTGGATGGCCAGGGCAAAGCGCTCGGCCGCCGCCGTCACCAGCGCCGGGTTGGCCTCCACGGCCACCACGCGGCACCCCTGCGCCAGGTAGGCGGCCGTGTCGGCCCCGTCAAACATGCCGATGTCGAACACGAGGGTCTTGGCGGGGTTCATGTCGGGGGGACGGCTGCCCCCCGCCCTCGGTCACGCCCCGGCGCGCGGGCGGCTACTTCCCCGCGGGCGCGTGCTCCCACACCACGCGCGCGCCGGTCTCGGGGTCCAGCCCCGGCACCAGGGCGCTGCGTGCCGCGCGGGTGGTGACCGTCACCTGCCGCCCCTGCTCGGCGAGCCCGCGCGCCACCACCAGGTCGGCCACCGAGGCCACCTCCGCCTCGGCGCTCTGGAGGAGCACGGGCCCCTCCGCGGGGACGGCGACCTGCCGCCAGGCCGCGGTGCGGTCCACCAGCCGCGTGAGGGCGGTGCCGGCGCGGGCGAAGGCCACTTCTCCCCCCAGGATCACGGAGCGCACGCGCGTGGGATAGGGGATCACCCAGGCCTCCACGGGCCCCTGGGCGGGGGACACCGGCACGATGAAGAAGGGGCGTCCCTGCTTGCGCCACGCGGCGGCCACCTCGCGGTTGGCGTCGCGCGCCACCTGGGCCTGCCGGGCGATGCGCGCGGTGTCCACGCGGTCGGTGTGGCGGGGGCGCGCGCCGTCGAGGCGCACGAGGGTGAGGCGCTGCACCTTCGTGAAGGCGCTGTCGATGTCGAAGACGCCCCCCACCGGGACCCCGTCGGCGGTGCGCTCGCAGTGGAACAGCCGGGGCGCGCGGGCGGCGGGGCCGAAGGTGCCGCTGGCGCGCAGCCGCGACAGGGTGGCGGCGCACGCCTGGTAGAAGGCGATGGCGCGGGCGCGGCTGTCGTTGGCGCCGAAGGCGGCGCGGAAGCCCGCGGGCATGGCATCCGGTGGCGGCGGCGGCTCCGTGCCGGGCGGAAGCGCCCGCACGCCGGTTTCCGCCGGCGCGGGGGGCGCCTTGGGGGCCGAGGCGCAGGCGCCCAAGGCGAGGGCGCCGGCCGCGAGGAGCGCCGCGACGGGGGCGTGCCGGCCGGTCACTTGGCCTCCAGCGGGGCCGCGTCCATCCGGAGGACTGCCTCCAGCAGCACGTTGGCGCCGGTGGTGATGGCCTCGGGGGTGGAGTACTCGCGCGGGGAGTGGCTGATGCCGTCCACGCTGGGGATGAAGATCATCCCCATGGGGCACACGCGCGCCATGTTCTGCGCGTCATGCCCCGCGCCGCTGGGGAGCGACCGCGTGGCCAGCCCGCGCGCGGCGGCGCTG
>JBILKP010000125.1:0-8265 GCA_044376625.1 Gemmatimonas sp.
GATCACCCCGCCGATGACCGCCACCCCCAGCGGGGCGCGGAACTGCGCGCCATCGCCGCGCCCCAGCGCCACCGGCACCATGCCGGCGATGAGGGCGAAGGTGGTCATGAGGATGGGGCGCAGGCGGATGGCGCCCGCCTCCACCAGCGCCTCGCGCAGCGGCATCCCCTGCCGCTCGCGCGCCCACTTGGCGAAGTCGATGAGCAGGATGGCGTTCTTGGCCACGATCCCGCACAGCAGGATCACGCCGATGAGCGACATGAGGTTGATGGTGTTCCCCGTGATCGCCAGCGCCCCCATCACCCCGATGAGCGACAGCGGCAGCGAGATGAGGATGGCCAGCGGGTCGAGGAACGATCCGAACTGCACCACGAGGATGAGGTACATCAGCGCCACCGCCACGCCCAGTGCGATGAAGATCTTGCCGAACACCTCGGTCTGCTGCTCCACCTGCCCCCCCTGCGAGAGGCGCACCCCCGGCGGGAGGGGAATGGGAGCGAGGCGCGCCTGGATGTCGGCCTGCACCTCCGAGAGGGAGCGGCCGGCGACGTTGGCCTCCACCTTGATCACGTTGTCGCGGTCCAGGTGGTTGACGATGGCCGGCCCCAGCTCGCTGCGGATGCGCGCCACCTGCGCCAGCGGGATGAGCGCCGCATTGGGCCCCTGCCCCACCGCCACCGGCAGCTGCGCCAGGTCGGCGCCCCGCGCGCGCGCCTCCGGCGCGAGCCGGACCATCACCTTGCGCGTCTCGTTGGAGGGGTCCACCCAGTCGCCGGCGTCCAGCCCGGCGAAGGCGGGGCGGATGGCCTGCGCCACCTGCCCCACGCTGAGCCCCAGCGCCCCGGCCAGCCCGCGGTCCACCTGCACGGTAAGCTCCGGCTTCTGCCCCTTCGTGCTGAGCCCCACGTCGACCGCGCCCCGCACCCCCTTGATCGCGGCGAGGTACTGGTCGGCGACCCCCTGCAGCGCCCCCTTGTCGGTGCCGCGCAGCTCCAGCGAGATCTGCTTCTCCACGCCGGCGAAGTCGCTGGTGAACACCGCCACCGCGGCCCCGCCGATGGCCTTCACGTCCTCACGGATCTGCGCCGCCAGCTCCTCGGCGCCCCGCTCCCCGGCGGCCAGCCGCTCCCCCTTGGGCTTGAGCTTGAGGAACACCCCGGCCTGGTCCACCGCCCCACTGGCGCCGCCAGCGGTGACGAACGAGTACAGCACCTCGGGGTTCCGCGACGGGTCGGTGAGCGCCAGCGTCTCCGTGACCTTCTGCCGCAGGTAGTCCAGGTTGGCCCCGGGGGGCGCCTCCACCTTCATCTGCAGCTCGGCGTTGTCCTCCAGCGGGAAGAAGCTCCCCCCCACCAGCCCCAGCCCGGGCATGGCCAGCGCGAACGCGAAGGTCCCCACCGCCAGCGCCACCATCGACTTGGGGTGCCCCAGCGCCCACCGGATGAGCCCGCGGTAGCGGTCGGCCAGCCCGTTGAACCACCGGTTGAAGCGGTCCAGCGTGCGGGTGATCCACCCCTTCTGGTGCTCCTCCAGGTGCGGGTCGGGCCAGTACGCCGACAGCATCGGGTCCAGCGAGAACGACACGAACAGCGACACCAGCACCGAGCAGGCGATGGTGAGCGCGAAGGGCTTGAACCACTGCCCCGCCTCCCCCTCCAGGAACGCGATGGGGACGAACACCGCCACGATGGAGAAGGTGGTGGCGGCCACCGCCAGCCCGATCTCGTCGGTCCCCTCGCGCGCCGCCGTGTAGTGGTCCTTCCCCATCTCCACATGGCGCACGATGTTCTCGCGCACCACAATGGCGTCGTCGATGAGGATGCCGATGGCCAGCGACAGCCCCAGCAGCGACATGGTGTTGAGCGTGAAGCCGAAGGCCCACACCGCCACGAAGCTGGCCAGCACCGACACGGGGAGCGCCAGCCCGGTGATCACGGTGGAGCGCCAGGAGTTGAGGAACACGAACACCACCAGCACGGTGAGCACCGCGCCCTCGATGAGCGCGCTCTGCACGTTGGCCACCGAGTTCTCCACCCGGCGCCCCTTGTCCTTCACGAGCTCCAGCGTGGCCCCGGCGGGGAGCGTGGGGCGCAGCTGCTCCAGCTTCTCCAGGATGGCGGCCGAGACGGCGGTGGTGCTGTACCCCTTGGTCTTCTTGATCTCCAGCCCCACGGCGTCGCGCCCGTTGAAGAGCGCCAGGGTGCGCCGCTCCTCCACGCCGTCGGTGGCGGTGGCCACGTCCCCCAGCCGCACCAGCCGGCCGCCCTTCTCGGCCACCACCAGCGCCATGAAGTCCGCCGGGCCGTCCAGCCGCCCGCGCAGGCGGATGGTGCGCTCATCGAGCGCCCCTGCCAGCCGCCCCACGGGCACCGCCAGGTTCCCCGCCTGCAGCGCCGCCACCACCTGCGGCACCGACACCCCGGCCGCCTGCAGCCGCACCGGGTCCAGCGCCACCGACAGCTCGCGCTTCACCGCCCCCGTCACCGCCACGTCGGCCACCCCGGGGATCGCCCGCAGCTCCCGCGTGATCCCGGGGTCGGCCAGCTGCGTGAGCTGCGCCGGCGACAGCGTGGTGGACCAGAGCGCCAGCGTCACGATGGGCGCGTCCAGCGGATTGAACTTGCGCAGGATCGGCTCCTCGATCTCCTGCGGCAGGTCCTGCCGCTTGGTGGCGATCGCGTCGCGGATGTCCTGCGAGGCCTCCTGCAGGTCCTTGCTGAAGGCGAACTGCGTGATGACCTGCGCGTAGCCGTCACGCGCCTCGCCGTTGATGGCCTCCACCCCCGCAATCGACTGGATCGCCTCCTCGATCGGCTCCAGCACCTCGCGCTCGACCTGCTCGGGGGAGGCGCCCGGATACACCACGGTGGTGAGCACCACGGGCGGCTGCACCTCGGGGAACTCGTCGGTCTGCAGCTGCAGCAGCGCCACGGCGCCGAACCCCACCAGCGCCAGCATGGCCACCACCGTCAGCAGCGGCCGCTTGATGGCGAAATCGGAGATCACCATGGGGTCAGGACCCCCGCCCGGATGCCGCGGCGGCGGGCGCCGGCGCCGCGGCCGGGGCGCGCACGTCGCCCGGCGCCGAGACGGTCACCTGGGTGCCCACCGAGATGCCGCGGGCGGCCCCCAGCAGCACGGTGTCCCCCTCGGCCAGCCCGCGCGTCACCTCGACGCGCTCCCCGCGCTCGTCGCGCGCCCCCACCGCCACCTCCACCCGCTCCACCTTCCCCCCCTTGAGCCGCATCACCAGCGCCACCATCCCGGTCTGGTCCACCGCCTGCTCGGGGACCACCAGCCCGGTGCGCACCGCGGCCACCACCCGCCCCTCCACGAACAACCCGGCCACCAGCGCGCCCCCGGCGTCGGGCAGCGCGACGCGCAGCCGCACCTGCCGCGTCTGCGGGTCCACCATCGGCACCACCTGCGCCACGCGCCCGGTGAGCGTGCGGTCGCTGCCGTTCACGCGGAACTGCACCGGCGCGCCCACGCGCACCTCCCCCAGCGCCATGGACGGCACCGACGCCTCCAGCCGCAGGCTGCGCGGGTCGATGACCGTGACCAGCGCCGCCCCGGGCGCCACGATGTCCCCCGGGCTCACGGCGCGGTCGGCGACCACGCCGGCGAAGGGGGCGCGCACCAGGGTGCCGCGCAGCGCCTTCTCCGCGCTCGCCACCCGCGCCTCGGCGTCGGCGAGCGCGGCCTGCGCCCCCAGCGCCGCCCGCTCCGCCGTCTCCACGTCGCGCTCGGCGATGGCGCCCGCCGCGGCCAGCGTCTTGGCCCGCTGCAGCTCGCGCGCCGCCTGCCCGGCCGCCAGCCGCGCCTGCGTGACCGCCGAGCGCGCCGACAGCGCCAGGTCCTTCACCGCGGCGTCGTCCAGGCGCACCAGCAGCGCGCCGGCGGCCACCCGCTCGCCGGGCGCCGCATAGGTCTCCAGCACCGCGCCCGCCACCTCGGCGCGCAGCCGCGCCTCCCGGTCGGCCACCAGCGTGCCGGAGATGGCCGGCCCCGCGCGCAGCGAGTCGGCGCGCACCACCGCGATGTTGTCGGGGCCGATCACCTGCGCGCCCGAGGCGGCGGTGACCGGGGCGTCGGCGCGCGGGGCGCAGGCGGCCGCCAGGACGGGAAGGGCCAGGAGGGCGCGCGAGGCCAGGCGCCGCGGCATCGGGATCATCGGGGGGAACCAGAAGTCAGGGTGGACCCCGCGCCCAGGGGGAGCGCGGGGAGAAGGGCCAGGCGCGTGCGCGCCACCTGCAGGTCGCGCGCGGCGCGGGCGCGGTTGGCCAGCGCCTGCTGCCACTGCACGCGACTCTCCGAGAGCTCCAGCTGCGTGGAGATCCCCTCGGCAAACCGAACGTCGGCGATCTCGTAGGCGCGCTGCGCCTGCTCGGCGGTGCCCACCGAAGCCAGCCACGCGGCCTCCGCCTCGGCCAGCTGCAGCACCGCCTGCCGCGTGTCCAGGTCGGCGCCTTCCTCTGCCTGGCGCAGCCGCTGCCGCGCCTCGACCACGCCGGCCTCCGCCCCCTGGATCTCGCCACGCAGCCGTCCACCGCTGAACAGCGGCCACGACACGCCCACCCCCACCGTCCAGTTGGGGAAGAAGTCCCCCAGGCTGCGCGGCAGCACCTGCGTGGGATAGGCAAAGCGCTGGTAGGTGCTGGTGGCCGCCAGCTGCGGATAGCGCTGCGCGCGCACCGCGCGCAGCTGCTGCTGCGCCACCTCCACCCCCAACCGCGCCTGCTGCACCGGGGCGCGGCGCGCCAGCACCGTGTCGGCCGTGCCCAGCCGCGCCGCCACCGCCTGCGTGACCCGCGGATCGAGCGCCAGCACCTCGGCGGGGGCCACCGCCACCGTGGCGGGGACCGCGGCGGGCGCGGCCGGCGCCGACGCCGGCACCTCGACGATGCTGTCGGTGAGCTGCACCGCCTGCGCGGGCGGGAGGTTGAGGAGCTGCCGCAGCCGCACATACGCCAACTCGCGCGCGGTGCGCGCCTGCAGCCACCCGGGGCGCTGGTTGTCACGCGTGACCCGCGCCCGCAGCAGCTCGAATTCCGACGCCGACCCCACCGACCGCGTGAGCTGCACCTGCCGCAGCGTGCGCTCGGCCTGCACCAGCGTGGACTCGGCAATGGTCACCAACCGGTCGGCCAGCAGCGCGTCATAGTACGCCGCCGTGACATCCAGCTGCGCCTGCGCCTCAGCGGCGGTCACCCCCACCTCGGCCGCCTGGCGCCCGGCGCGTGCCGCCGCCACCCCGGCGCGCCCGCGCCCCCCGGTGAACAGCGGCTGCGATGCCACCAGCCCGGCGTTGAGGTTGTACTCGGAGGCGAAGATGCGGGTGAACGCCGACGTGCCATCCCCGCCGCCGCTGCTGTCGGTGCCACCGGTGGCGGGGGCGCCGCCGGTCCCGCCGTTCCCGCGCGCGGCACGCTTGGCCACCTCGGCAAACTGGTTCTGCAGCTGCTTCTGCCACGCCAGCGACGAGGAGAGCTGCGGGAGCCGCGCCGAGCGGGCCTGGCGCTGCTGCCCCTCGGCGCGCTCCACGCCGGCGCGGGCGAGCGCCACCGCCTCGCTGCCACCCGCGCCCAGCGCGAGCGCCTCGCTCAGGGAGAGGGGGAGGGGGCGGGCGGTGCCGGTGCGCACCAACTGGGCATGCAACGCCGCGGGGACCGCCAGCGCCAGCAGGGCGGCGCCAAGGCGGGGGACGCGGAAACGGGACAGGGGTGTCATGCGTGGGAAGCGGGAGAGGGCGGCGCGCCAGTGGCCGCTGCCGGGCGAACGCCCAGGGCGCGCAGGAAGATCCGGACGTAGGCGCGCAGGCTCACGTCGACGGGCTGGGGGAAGAGGGCGGGCATGAGGTCCCGGTTCATGGCGTCGGCGAACATGGCGCCAATGAGCATCGTGGAGGCGGCGGTGAGCTCCGCGGGGGTGATGGCATCGGGGTGGGCCAGCCAGCCGTGGCGATTGAGCTGGATGACGTAGTCGCGCAGTTGGGCGGAGGCAGACGAGGGGCCCTGGGCGGCTCGGCAGGCCACGTCGGGGCGCTCGTGCGCGTCGCTGACCACCTGGCGCACGAAATCGCGGTGCTCGGTGGTGCGGGCGTGGTGCCGCGCCAGCCAGTCGGCGAGCTCCTGCTCGGGGTCCTGCGGCGGAGCGGGGAGGGCGATGGCGGCCCCTTCGCGCTGGCGCTCCTGGAGGACCTGCTGGAGGAGGGCGTCCTTGGAGCCGAAGTGGCGGAAGAGGGTGACCTCGTTGACGCCGGCCTCATCGGCGATGCGCTTGGTGGTGGCCCCCCGCCATCCGCACTGGGCGTAGACGGTGGCGCAGGCGCGCAGGATGCGGTCATGAAGCGACTCGGCCATCAGGAAATGGAACAAGCAAGTGGTTACTTGCGCAAGTAGGCACTTGCTTACCTGACGGTCCGTTCCAGGACTGTGACAAGGAATTTTTCAGTCATCATGACCGATTCGGCGCTGGCGGCAATCGGCGGTATTTTCTTGGCATGCCGCCGATCTCCCTGACCGTGAATGGCCGCCCCCACACGCTGGCGGTAGCCCCCGACACCCCCCTGCTCTGGGCGCTGCGCGACACCCTGGGGCTGACCGGCACCAAGTTCGGGTGCGGGGTGGCGCAGTGCGGCGCCTGCACGGTGCTGCTGGACGGGCAGGCGGTGCGCAGCTGCGCGGTCTCGGTGGCCGCGGCGGCCGGCCAGGGGGTGACCACCATCGAGGGGGCCACGGCCGCGGAGGGGGGCGACCGGGTGGCGCGCGCCTGCGCCGACGCGTGGGTCGCCGAGGATGTGGCGCAGTGCGGGTACTGCCAGCCGGGAATGGTGATGGCGGCCGCCGCGCTGCTGCGCACCACCCCCGCCCCCACCGACGCCCAGCTGGATGCGGCCCTCACCAACATTTGCCGCTGCGGGAGCTATCCGCGGCTGCGGCTGGCGATCCACCGGGCCGCCGCGGCGCTGTCCGCGTCCCGATGACGGGGATGGCCGCCCTGGCCCGGGCGGCGCACGATGCTCGGCTGGCGCGCCCGGCCGTCCCGCTGGCGCTGGCCACGCTGGTGGCGGTGGAGGGATCGTCGTACCGGCAACCGGGCGCCCGCCTGCTGGTGGACGCCGAGGGGCGCGTGCTGGCCGGGGCCATCTCCGGCGGGTGCCTGGAAGGGGACGTGGCCGCCCGGGCGGGTGATGTGTGCGCCCGCGGCACCGGCGTGCGTCTCACGTACGACCTGCGCGCGGACCTGGACGTGATCTGGGGATTCGGGAGTGCGTGTGACGGGGTGGCTCACCTGTTGCTTGAACCGCTTCCAGACCCGTCTTGGCTTGATAATGCGGCGATGGTGTCCGGTGACCGGCATGGTGGAGCGCTCATTTTGGAGCTGACCGAGCACACCGGACGCACGGCGTGGCTGGTGGCCGAGCGCGGGGGGAGCACCACCTGGACGGCGCTCCCGGGCGATGACGCCGCCCCTGCGCCGGTGCTGGTGGATCAGGTGGCGGCCGCGCGCGCGGCCCTCCCTCCGCATGGCGGCACGCGGATGCTCCCGGCGGGCCATGGGGCGCCCGCGTGGTTCGTGGATACCCTCGTCCCGCCCATTGCCCTGTGGCTGGTGGGGGCCGGCCGTGGCGCCGAGGCGTGTGCGCGCCTTGCCGACACGCTGGGGTGGGCGGTGACCGTGGCCGACCATCGCCCGGCGTGGCTGGCCGCGCTGGCGCTCCCCGACACGATCGCCACCCGCGTGGTGCACCCCGACGCCGACGGCGCCGAGGGGATGCTGGCGGCGCTGGCGGCGCTGCCGCAGGATGGGCGCACCGCCGTGGCGCTGCTCACCCACCAGTTCGCGATGGACCGGGCGTGGCTTGAGGCGGTGCTCCCCACCGGGGTGGGATACGTGGGGGTGCTGGGGTCGCGCCGGCGGGCGGCGCAGCTGCTGGAGGCGGTGACCGAGGGGTTGGCGGCGCGCGGGGTGGCGGTGACCGACGCCATGCGGGCGCGCTGCTTTGCGCCCATCGGACTGGACCTGGGGGGTGAGGCCCCCGCCTCCATTGCCCTGGCGGCGGTGGCGGAGATCGAGGCGGTCATGCATGGGCGCCCGGGGGCGTTCCTGCGCGACCGGGGGGCCGCCATCCACCAACCGGGCAGGTGAGCGACCAGCGGGAGCGGCCGACGGGAGCGGCCAGGAGCGGCGGGCAGGTGGCGGCGGTGCTGCTGGCGGCCGGGGGGTCGACGCGGCTGGGGGAGCCCAAGGCGCTGCTGACCG
>JBILKP010000019.1:0-23192 GCA_044376625.1 Gemmatimonas sp.
AGGCCGGCGACGACGCGCTGGGTGATGCGGTCCGCGCCGCCGGGGATGTGGCGCGCGTGGTGGTGCGCCCGGCCCTGGGGGGAGACAGCGGACGCGGCGCCGGCACACGAACGGTGCGCCTGGACGCCCGGCGCCTGGACACCCTCCTGGACCTGGTGAGCGAGCTGGTCATCACCCGCGACCGGCTGCTCCGCCAGGTGGAGGGGGCCGGCGATCGCGCCCTCTCCCGCACGGCGCAGGAACTGGGGCGCCTGGTGAGCGCCATGCAGGAGGAAGTGCTGCACACCCGCCTCCTCCCCGTGTCGCACGTCTTCGACCGTTTCCCGCGGCTGGTCCGCGATGTGGCGCAGGGGCTGGGCAAGGAGGTCCAGCTGGTCACCGCGGGGCGCGACCTCGAAGTCGATCGGTCGCTGCTGGACAGCCTCGCCGACCCGGTGGTGCACCTGCTGCGCAATGCCATCGACCACGGCATCGAGTCCCCCGACGACCGGCGGCGTGCCGGAAAGCCCCCGGTGGGGCTGCTGCAGCTCTCGGCGGTGCGGGAGCGCGCCGGCATCGTCGTGCGCGTGCGCGATGACGGCCGGGGGATCGACCGGGACGTCGTGCTGCGGCGCGCACGCGAGCAGGGGCTGGTGGCGTCGGGAACGATGGCGCTGGACGACGAGGGGTTGCTGCGGGTGGTGGCGCATCCGGGGTTCTCCACGGCCGCCCGCGTGACCACCGTATCGGGGCGGGGGGTGGGGGTGGACGTCGTCTCCACCTCGGTGCGCGCCCTGGGGGGCGCGGTGGCGCTGGAGACCGAGGTCGGGCGCGGCACCACCTTCACCCTGCGCTTTCCGGTGACGCTGGCCATCACCCGGGCGCTGCTGGTGCGGGCCGGCGGGGGGACCTACGCCATTCCGGCCACGCAGGTGCTGGAGACGCTGGAGCTGGACCCGGCCATGCGGGTGGTGGTGCGCGGCCGCACGGGGATCAGCCTGCGCGACGAGGTTGTCCCGGTCGTGGTGCTGGCCGAGCAGTTCGGGGTCGCCCCCGAGCCACGCGACGGCGAGGATGGACCGCCGCCGCTGGCCGTGGTGGAGGTGGGTGGGCGGCGGCTGGCCGTGCAGCTGGATGCCGTCCTGGAGCAGCGCGACATCGTGGTCAAGCCGCTGGAGGCGGTACGCGGGGCGGCGCCGTGGTTCAGCGGCGCCACCCTCCTTGGTGACGGGACGCCGGCTCTCATCGTCGATGTGGCAAGCCTCAGTTAAGCGCCGGCCTCGGCGCCCCCGCGGTTTCCGACGGTCCCCCCGCTCATGATGCTCGACGAACTCCCCGCCCTGTCCGCCTTCCAGCTGGATGCCGTCCGCGAGACCGCCAACATCGGGGCGGGGCACGCGGCCACGGCGCTCGCCCAGCTCACGGAGTCGCCCATCATGATCAGCGTCCCCACCGCGGTGTTCAGCGGGGCGGAGGCGCTGCAGCAGCAGCTGGCCGCGGTGCCCCAGCCGGTGGCGGCCGTGGTGATGGGGATGCTGGGGCAGCTCAGCGGCACGACGGCCCTGGTGTTCCCCCGGCCCACGGTGGTGCGGCTGGCCGAGATGATGATGCGCCGCCCGTCGGGGAGCTGCCAGGTGCTCACCGAGCTGGAGACCTCGGCCATTCGCGAGGCCGGGAACATCCTCAGCGGGGCGTACATGAACGCCATGAGCGACTTCCTGGGGCTGCTCCTGCTGCCATCGCCCCCGGTGCTGGTCATCGATCACGCCGCGGCGGTCGTGGACCACGTCGTGGGCGGCGTGGCCGCGCCGTCGCGCAGCGTGCTCTGTGTGGAGACCGAGTTCATGATCCGCAACCAGGACGAGGCGTTCCGGGGCTTCTTCCTGATGCTCCCCGACCCGTCGTCGCTGCGCGTGATGCTCCACGTGCTGCGGGCCATGGCCTGACCGCGGTCCCCGGCGCCTCCGGTTGGCGGGCGCCGCCCCTCCGCCCGATGCGCCCTCCCCTCGACAGCGCCCTCCGCTTCGACACCTTCGTGGTGGGAGCGTCCAACCGGTTGGCGGTGGCCGCCTCCCGGGCGGTGGCCGACGCGCCCGGGACGGCCTTCAATCCCCTGTGCATCTACGGTGCCTCGGGGGTGGGGAAGACCCACCTGGTGACCGCCATCGCCCTGCAGGCCCTTGCCGCGGCACCCGGGATGCGCGTGGAGGTGACCGCCGGCGAGGAGGTCACGGCGCGGCTGCACCGCGCCATTGCCACGGGAACCCCGCGGCACTTCGCCGAGGCCTACGCCGACGTGGAGCTGCTGGTGGTCGACGACGTGCAGTTCCTCAGCGGCCAGCGGGAGACGCAGTCGGCGCTGTTGCAGCTGTTCAACCGGCTGCAGGGCGCGGGGCGCCAGCTGGTCCTGACCAGCGACCGTCCCCCGGCCGACATCCCCGACGTGGATGAGCGGCTGCTGTCCCGGTTGGCGGGCGGCCTGGTGGTGGACATTGGCGCTCCCGACTACGAACTGCGCCTGGCGATCCTGCGCAACCACTGCGAGGGGCGCGGGATCGCGGTGCACCCCGGGACGCTGGAGCAGGTGGCGCGGCTGGATGCGGCCAACGTGCGCGAGCTCAAGGGGGCGCTGAACAAGGTGGCCGCATGGCAGCTGGCCGAGGGGCGCGCGGCCGATGCGGCCGAGGTCGCGGCCCTGTTTGCCGACCGGCGCGCCACGACGCCAGCCTTGCCGGTGGGGGCGGTGCTGTCGGCGGCGTTCACGGCGGGGCTCGCCGTCCCGGCGCCCCCTCCGTCACCGGAGACGGCCGCGGCGTGGCAGCGCTTGGCGGCGCTGGAGGCGGAGGCCTCCCGGTGGGATCCCGCGTTGGCCGGCCATGAGGCCTTCCGCGATCCCGCCCGCGTGACCGAGGCGGAGCGGCTGGTCGAGGAGGCGCAGGCCTCGGCGGACCCGCTCCCCGCGCCGGATCCCCGGTGCCGGCGGGACGCCCTGGACGACGGCCGCGGCATGCAGGTGGCGCGCCGGGCCTTCGACGACGTGGTGGCCGAGCCGGGGCGGCGCTACAATCCGTTGTTCGTCCATGGACCGGCCGGGAGTGGCAAGAGCTACTTCGTGCAGGCGCTCGCCAACGCGCTCGCCTCGGCGTGGCCCGATCGGCAGGTGGCCTGCCTGACAGGCGCCGCGTTCGTGGAGGGGTTCGTGGCGGCCTTGCAGGGGGGCGCGGTCGACCGGTGGCGGCGCACCCTGCGTCGGGCCGACGTGCTGGTGCTGGACGATGTGCAGGCGCTGGCCGGGAAGGTGCGCAGCCAGGAGGAGCTGTTCCACCTGTTCAACGCCCTGCATGCGCGCGGGGGACAGGTGATTCTCACCAGCGATCGCCCGGGGCGGGCGCTTGGGGAGCTGGCCGAGCGGCTGCGGTCCCGCTTTGAGGGGGGGCTCTCGGTGGCGCTGCCGCTGCGCGGCGCGCGCGATCGCGTGGCGGTGGCCCCCGAGGAACCCGCGCCGGCCGCGCGCCCCGCCGCCCCGTGGGACCGCTATCGGGAGGCGCTGGTGCTGGGGAGACCGGGGGTCGAGGGACGGCTCATGGAGGGATACCGCTGATGGCGCTGCACGGCTCGCTGGACGAGATGGGGCTGGGGGACCTGCTCCAGCTGTTGGCGCTCGGGCGCAAGCACGGGCGCCTGCTGGTCTCGTCCTCGGGGCGCATGGGCGTGGTGGTGTTCGCCGTGGGTGCGGTGGTCGACGCCGGGCTGCTGGATGCGCCGCCACGGGTGGCGCGCCGCACCGCGTGGGCTGACCGGCGGGGGGAGATAGCCGTCCCCGGGGGCCACGTGGCGGGGCATACGGAAGGGGAGATGGCGCGCCGGCTCCTGGCCCACGCCCCCGACCGGGCGACGGGTATTCGGGCCGCCGCCGCCGCCTGCGTGGACGAGGCGGTGTGCGAGCTGCTGGCATGGGTCGAGGGGCGCTTCGCGTTCGAACCGGGCGCGGTGGAGCTGGGGGACGGGGTGGTGGCGCCACGGGCGGTGGATGGCCTGCTCCTGGAGGCCGCGCGTCGGGCGGACGAGTGGCCGCGCCTGCGTCGGGTGGTCCCCTCGCTGACCGCGCGGCTGGTTCCGGCAGGGCCGCCTCCCGGGGGGGCGGGCGCCGACGGGGTGTCGGGGCGCCTGTGGGACACGCTCGACGGGGGGCGCTCCGTGGACGACGTGGTGGCCACCTCCGGGCTGTCGCCGTTCGTGGTGGTGGAGCAGGTGGCGGCGTGGGTGGTCGCCGGGCGGGTCACGGTGCAGGACCCCGAGGCCACTGGGCTGGCGATGGCGCGTGCCACCCCCGCCGAGCGGTTTCGGCAGGGGGTGGCGGCGCTGCGTCAGGGGCGGTGGGACGCGGCGGTGGAGGCGCTGCACCCCCTGGCCGGGGAGGAGGCCCCGGCGGCCGTGCACCACAATCTGGCGCTGGCCCTGGAGCAGTTGGGGCGCGTGGGTGAGGCGCAGCGGCAGGCGGCGGCGGCCCGGGAACGCGCCGGGGGCGTGGACCCGCGGCTGGTGGTGAGCGAAGCGCTGCTGGCCCTGCAGCAGGGGGACGGCGCGCATGCCGATCGGTTGCTCGGGATGGCACCGGTCCCCGATCCGTGCCCGGCGGCCTGGTATCAGGCGCGCGGCGTGGCGGCCTTGCTGGTGGGCGAGGCGGCCCGCGCGTGCAGCACCTTGGAGGCCGGGGTGGTGGCCTATCCCGGTGACGCCCCCCTGCTGGTGAATCTGGGGGTGGCCCGCCTCGCCGTCGGCGAGGCGGCGGAGGCGGTGCGCGTGCTGCAGCAGGCCGTCCGGGTGGCGCCGGCGTTGCCGGCGGCGCACAAGGCCCTTGGCGATGCGCTGTATCTGGGGCGCCAGTTTGACGAGGCGCTCCGGGCGTATCAGGTGGTGGTGGCGCTGGCCCCGCACCACGGCGCCGACGTGCACGGGCGCATCGGGGACATTCACTTCCGGCGAGGCGAAGTGGCGGAGGCGCGGGCCGCGTGGGCGCGCGCGTTGGCGATCAACCCGGCGCACCGGCTGGCGCCGGCCACCGGACAGGAGGTGGCAGCATGACGGGTCGGCGACGGGTCCTGGTGGTGGACGACAGCGCCTTCATGCGGCAGCTGATCAGCGAGTTGGTGGGCAGCACCGGGGAGTTCGAGGTGGTGGGCACGGCGCGGGATGGCCTGGAGGCCCTGGACCAGGTGCGCGCGCTCAACCCCGACCTGCTCACGCTGGACGTGGAGATGCCGCGCCTGGACGGGCTGGCGGCGCTGGAACAGCTCATGGCCGACATGCCCCGCCCCGTGGTGATGCTCAGCGCCGGCGGCGCCGATGGCGGGGCCGAGGCGACGCTGCGTGCCCTGGAGCTCGGCGCGATCGAGTTCGTGCTCAAGCCGTCCGGCCCAATCAGCCTGGACCTGGACCAGGTGAAGGACCGCCTGTTGGAGGCGTTGCGCGCGGCCAGCCAGGTGGATCTCACCCGCCCGGCGCCTCGCATGCGCGAGGTGCCGCTGGTGGCCCCGCCCGCCCCGATCAGCGGCCACCAGCCGCCCCGGTGGCTGGTGTGTCTGGCGGCCTCGACCGGCGGACCGGCGGTCCTGGGGGAGCTGCTGGCACGGCTGCCGCGTCTCCCCGATACGGCCCTGCTCATTGCCCAGCACATGCCGGCCCGCTTCACCTCCAGCTTCGCGGCGCGCCTGCATGGCCGGTCGCAGCTGGTGGTCCGGGAGGCGACCCATCGGGAGGCGTTGCTGGGGGGCCATGCCTATGTGGCGCCTGGGGGGTTGCATCTGCTGGTGGACGGGCCGTCGTCGGCCCCCTGGGCCAGCCTGGACAGCGGCCCGCTGCGGCATGGGGTCCGCCCGGCCGCCGATCCGCTGTTTCAGTCGGTGGCGGAGCTGGCGGGCCCGGCGGCCATCGGCGTCGTGCTGACCGGGATGGGGCGCGATGGCGCGGATGGGCTGCGCCGCATTCGCAAGGCCGGGGGGTTGGCGCTGGTCCAGGACCCGGAGAGCGCGGTCATTGCCGGGATGCCGTTGGCCGCCCTCGAGACGGCCGGGGCCGACGCGCGCGTCCCGGTGGAGGGGCTGGCCGCCGGGATCATGGAGCTGGTCGCCCGCCTGCGCGAGGACGCTGCGCGCGCGTCGGCGTGACCGGGGCCTCCGGGTGGGACGGGCGCCTGGCCCAGCTGGCGGAGGCGCTGGAGGGGCCTCTCGGCGCCACGCGCCGCGCTGCGCTGCGCGAGGAGATCACCGCCCTGTATCGGGAGGCGGACGCAGCGGCGGCCGCCGCCGTCCGTGCGCGGGAGCAGGCGGCGGCGTTGGCGGTGCGCTGGCAGGCGCTTCCCCCCGCCGAGGCCGCGGCGGCCACGGCCCCGGTGCGGATGGACCACCTGGGGGCCTCCACCTTCCTGGAGAAGGGGTGGAGCCGACTGGCGCAGGGGGATGCCATTGGTGCGGACGAGGCCCTGCGTCAGGCCCTCGCATTGGCGCCGGGGCAGGCAGATGGGGAGGTGCTGCTGGGATGGGCGTTGGCCCTGCGTGATCGGCTGGGGGAGGCCCAGGCGCTGCTGGACGGCGTGCTGGCCCGACACCCCGGGCACGCGCTGGCCCTCGCCACCGCGGGATTGGTGGCCCTGCGTGGCGGCGCCCTGGACGTGGCCGACGCGCGCCTGCGTGCCGCCCTGGCTGCCGGTGGGGACCGGAAGGCGGCCATGTACGCGTGGCTCCACCTGGGCGTGGTGGCCCGCCGACGCGGCCAGCGGCCGGAGGCCGAGTCGGCGTTCCAGCAGGCCTTGGCCCTGGGACCCAACCTGCTGCAGGGATGGTATGAGCTGGGGCGGGCGCGGTGGGAAGCCGGTCACGCGCTTGAGGCCGTTGGCGCGTGGCGGTCAGGGGCGCAGGCCAGCAAGTTCAGCCCATGGGGACATCGGTGCAGCGAGCTGTTGGCGGTGGTCGAGGCCGGGGGGACGCCGGTGTTTCCCCCCGACTGAGCGGACGGGGGCGCGTGCCGGTGGGCGTGCGGCACGCGGGGCTTGCGCTGGCCGTCCTGCTGGTGCCGTGGGGGACGATCACGGGATGGCGCGGCGTCGGCGCCCAGGCGCCGGTCCGCCCACCGGCACCGGTGGGCGAGCGGATGGCGCCCTCGGGAAGCGTGCGGTTGGACGCCGGGCGGTTCACGGTGGTGGCGGGGCCGGCCGACATCAGGCTGGCGCGCGCGCTTGTGGAGCAGGCGCAACGGCAGGACAGCTTTCCGGGGCTGCCCCGGCCGCGGGCGCGCGTGCTGGTGGCCATCGCGCCGGACGCCGCGCGGTTCCGGCAGTGGGTGGGCCCGCACGCGCCCGAATGGGGGGCCGCCATCGCGTTCCCCGACCAGCAGCGCATTGTGATGCAGGGGCGGTATGCCGGGAGTGAGGCGGGCGACCCGCGGCAGGTGCTGCGCCATGAGCTGGCGCACCTGGCGCTGCATGAACAGTTGGGGTGGCGGGCGCCGCGCTGGTTTGACGAGGGGTATGCCAGTGTGGTGGCCGGGGAGTGGACGCGGGAGACGGCCCTGGAGACCGCCGTGGGCATGGTCTGGCGGTCGCTGCCTCCGCTGGATTCCGTGGAGGCCGGATTCGACGGCGGGGGCGCCGCGGCGGCGTGGAGCTATGCGCTGGCGCACCGGGCCGTGGCCGAGCTGATGGCGTTGGATCCGGCCCGTGGCGTGGGACCGCTGGTGGCGCACTGGCGGACGGAGGGCTCGCTGGAGCGGGCGCTGCGGCGCAGCTACGGGATGACGGGCGAAGGGTTTGACCGGCACTGGCGCCAGGCGACCCGGCGCCGTTACGGCGCCCTGGCCCTGGTGGCGAACGTGTCGGTGGCCGTGGGCGGGCTTGGGGTGTTGCTGGGCCCCCTGTTCGTGATGCGTCGGCGCCGGGACCGCCGGCGTCTGGCGGCCATGCGGGCCTCGGAGGCCTCCCAGGAGGCGGCACAGCGGGCCAGTGCGCTGGAGGTCCTGCTGGGGCTCCCCTCGGCGACGTCCGCGCCGGCGCCCGCTGATGCGGCGGTCCCCGCAGCCGCCGCGGACGCCGCGCCCTTGTCGGCGCCCCCGGGGGAGCGGTATCCTCCGGGATGACTTCTTCCCCGGCTCCCCGTTCACGCGCCCTGCTGTACTGGGGGCTGGCCGCCGCCGCCCTCGCGGGCGGTTACCTCGACCTGGCTCGCGGGGGGGAGACGCTGGCGCCGATCCTGCTGGTACTGGGGTATCTGGTGCTGGTGCCGGTCGCCATCCTCAAGGGATGAATGGGGCGCCGCCGCGGGCGGCACGCGGGAAGTGTGAGAATCCGGTTAATTTTCGCGGCTCCGGCTGCCCTTCCGCCCCGGCGATGTAGAATACCCGTGGGTTGGACAGGGGCAGGGCCGGCGGTGTCCCAGGGCGAATAGCTCAGCTGGTCAGAGCACCTGTCTTACACACAGGACGTCGGGGGTTCGAATCCCTCTTCGCCCACTGGCGGGTAGGTGAAGGCGGGGACCAGGCGGAACCGGCTTGCCGGGTTGCGCATTCGGTCCCATGTTCGCGCGCGCAAGGCGGGGCGCTGTCCATGGCCCGCGCCCAGGCGGTCAGGGCTCTCCCGGCGTCCGCCGGGCCCACGGTAACTCGGTGCGGAGGTTACGACTTTGAAGGCACGGCTGCTTCTCGTGTGGTCCGCGATCGGCGCGGGGCTGGGCGGGTCCTTGCTGGTTCCCGCCTCGGCGTCGGCGCAGTACAACCGCGCGCCTGACCCCAACGCCACGCGTGTCCTGGTGGCGGTGTTCCGTTCCGGGGAGAAGGGGATGGGAGTGCAGGCGTCGGATGCCGTGCGGTCCCGCATCAACAGCGAGTTTCCCTTCAAGCAGGTGTATGTCCTCCCCAAGACGGACATCAACGCCACCCTCGAGGCATCGGGGTTCTCCATCACCGACGCGCTCGAGCCGCACGACCAGCGGGCGCTGGCCACACTGCTGCGCGCCGACGAGTACGTGACGGGCTCCGCCACCAAGACGGCCACGGGCGTGAAGGTCGAGGCGGCGCTGGTGCTGGCGCGCGACAATGCGCTGGTGCAGCCGGTGGGCACGTACGACGCGAAGAACCTGGGCGAGGCGGCCGGGCTCATCGCCAAGGAGCTCAAGGAGGCGCGCAAGCAGCTGGACGCCGAGCGCAAGTGCATCAATTTCGCCCGGGAGCAGAAGTACGCCGAGGCGATTGCGGCGGCCAAGGTGGGAATCACGGCCTACCCCAAGGCGACGCTGGCGCGCATCTGCCATGCGAACGTGCTGGTGACCCAGAAGGCGCCGGCGGCGGAGCAGCTGGCGGTGGCGCGGGAAATCGTCGACATCGACCCGCGCAGCCGCCCCGGGCTGGCCATCCTGGCCCAGAGCTACCGGGAGCTCAACCAGCAGGATTCGGCCGTGGTGATGCTGACCCGGCTGCTTGCCACCGACCCGCGCAACCCGCGGCTGCAGCGCGACGTGGTCGAGGCGCTGGCCGCCATGGCCAACCCGCGCATCGCGCGTCCGGTCATCGACACCGCCGTGGCGCTCAACCCCGGCGATCCCGACCTGCTTCGCCTGCGCTGGCTCATCCTGCTGTCCACGCGGGACTTCAAGGAGGCGTTTGCGCAGGGAGACGAGCTGGTGAAGCTGGACACGGCGTTTGCCGACACCACGTACTTCATCCGCACCGTGGCGGCCCACGCGGCCGACAGCAACTTCGCCAGGGCCGCGGAAGTCAGTGCCGAGGGGCTCGCCAAGTTCCCTGGGCACCCCGGGCTCACCTTCTCCCAGATCGTGGCCTTGCGCCAGGCCGGCAAGCCCGAGGCCTCGCTCGAGGCGCTCGGCAAGGCGACGGCGGCCAAGATCCCGGTGGAGAACGCGAGCTTCCTGCGCGTCTCGCTCCTCAAGGACCTGGGGCGCAGCGCGGAGATCGTGAGCGTGGCCCGCGAGCTCATCGCCGGCGGCGACACCAGCACGACGCTCCGGCAGATGGTGCTGGGCGTGGGCAATGAGCAGCGGACGGCGGCGGCCAAGTCCAACAGCCCCGACGACTACAAGCTCGCCATCGGCACCCTGCTGTATGCCGACTCGATCACGACCGGGGCGTCCAAGGCGCAGTCGCAGTTCCTGCTGGGGGTGACCTACGTCACCTTCGGCCAGCTCAAGCTGGCCGAAGCGCAGGCCAACAAGGCGTGCGCGCCGGCCAAGGAGGCCAAGGACATGTTCGTCGAGGCGCAGATCATGCTCCCCAAGGGCGGGTCGTTCGCCCCGGATGCCATGCGCGCGGCCATGACGGGCGTGATGCAGCTGGATCCCGCAGCCGACCAGATGATCAAGGCGTTCTGCAAGTAGCCACCAGGGCGCCACGCGGGCCCGCCGTCCTCCGGGATGGCGGGCCCGCGCTGTTTTCCGGGCAGCGTCCCTCCGGGGTGGTCACATTCGTGCGCGTCGTCGCGTCATGCACAGCCCGGCGGCGTCCGGCCGCGCTTGACGCTTCCGGTCGGGTCCCGCTAACATGACCCGCCCCGTCACCCCCGCCTCCTCCGCGTGAGCCCGGTCCGATCTGCTCCCTCCGGGCGCCCTGGCGCCTACCACGTCCCCGTCCTCCTGGCCGAGGTGGAGGTGCTCCTTGCCGGGGCGGCCGAGGTGCTCGATTGCACCCTGGGCGGGGGAGGCCACACGGCGGCCCTGCTGGCTGGCGGAGCCCGGGTGACCGCGGTCGATCGTGATCCGCGCGCCTTGGCCGCCGCCCGCGAGCGGCTGGAAGCGCCCGAGCGGGCCGGGCAGTTCCGGGCCCTGCTGGGCAACTATGCGGACATTGCCGGGGCCGGGGTGGGCGATGCCGAGCGCTTCGACGGCATCCTGCTCGACCTTGGGGTGTCGTCCCACCAGTTCGACGACCTGCAGCGGGGGTTCACCTTTCGCGAGGGGGCGCCGCTGGACATGCGGATGGGCGCCGATGCCGAACAGGATGCGGCGGAGCTGCTGAACAGCATCGAGGAGGTGGACCTGTCCGCCCTCCTGCGGGCGTATGCCGACGAGCCGCGGGCGGCCCGGCTGGCCCGCGAGATCGTGCGTCGGCGTGCCACTCGGCCGTTCGTCACCGCCGACGACCTGGTGGGGGCCATCCGGGCCGTCCTCGGGCCGCGGAGTGGCGCCCCGGACTTCGCGCGCATCTTCCAGGCGGTGCGCATCGCCGTCAATGATGAGCTGGCCGGACTCCAGCGCGCGCTCCCGGCCCTGCGGGATCGCCTCACGCCTGGCGGGGTGCTGGCGGTCATCAGCTACCACTCCGGTGAGGATCGCCTCGTCAAGCAGGCGTTTCGCGAGTGGAGTGCCGTGTGCACCTGTCCGCCGCGGCAGGTCATCTGTACCTGCCGAGGGGTGCCGCTCGGGGAGACGCTCACGCGCCGGTCGGTCACGGCTACCGAAGCGGAAGTGGCCATGAATGCGCGGGCCCGCAGCGCCCGGCTGCGCGGCTGGAAGCGCGGCGGGGGCCGCTGATGGCCGGCGCGCGTCGGCGCCGCTGGGCCGGGCTGCGCGGGCGCACGATGCTGTTGCTCGGGCTCGTGCTCTTTCTCGGGGCGTCGTCGGCGGCGTTGTGGCGGCGCGTGCGCGGCGTGACGGCGGTGCGGGACATGCGCGTCCTGGAGGAGCGGCTGCGGGGGTTGCGCACCGAGGTGGTGACGCTGCGGCGGGAGTTGCGCACCGCCGAACGGGGCGTGCCCGCCGAGGCCAGCCGTCGGCTGGGCATGCATGTGGCCGGGGAGCTGGAAACCCGCTTTCTGGATGTGACGGTCCAGGCAGCCCGCGATCGGGAGGAGCCGTGATGCCGGGCCCCGGGGCCGCATCGCCCGCCCCGCTGCTGCGCCCCGGTCGACGCGGCGCCATCCTGGCGGGGCTGCTCGTCGCCACCGTGGGGGTCATCGCGCGTGCGGCCCAGTTGCAGCTGCTGGAGCACGAGCAGTGGAGCCAGGTGGCCCGGCGCCAGCACGTGCGTGAGCGGGAAGTGCGCCCCGCCCGGGGGGCCATTGAGGACGCCGCCGGGGGCGTGCTGGCCCAGAGCCGGGACCTGGTGCGCCTGTCCATCGATCCGCGCGTCCTCCGCCCGGGCCGGGGACGCCCGCGTGGCGCCGACGACACCATGCCGGATTATCGCACCCGCGTGCGCGACGGATTGGGTGCCCTCAGCGTGCCGGACGCCGTGATGCGGCGCGCCATGGACACGCTGCAACGGCCCTTGCAGCTCCCGGGGCAATTCCTCCCCTCGGATGTCGAGCGGTTTGTCGGCATCCCGGGGATCCGGCGGCTCGGGGTCGTGCAGCGCGTCTCCACGGCCCCCGCCTCGTTGCGCGGGGTGCTCGGGGCGGTCGATGGCGAGGGGACGGGCACCTCGGGGCTTGAGATGGAGCTGGACGCACTGCTGCGCGGCACGGAGGGGCTGGACACGCTGGTGCTGGCCGGGAACGATGGCGTCGTCACCTCCCCGGAGTTCCGCCGCGCCGTGGCGCGGCCGGGGCTGACGGTGCGGCTGACCATCAACAGCGCGCTGCAGGAGATCGCCGAGGAGGCGCTGGCGGAGGCCATGCGGCGCACCGGGGCGACGGGAGGGGACGTGGTGGTGCTCGACCCGGACGACGGGGCCATTCTGGTGCTGGCCGGCCTGCGGCAGGGTGCGGCGATGCGCAGCGGCACCCCGGTCTCGGAGGCCTACCAACCCGGGTCCGTGATGAAGCCGTTTCTGGTGGCGCGGCTCATGGATGCGGGGCGCACCCGCCCGGCGGAGGTCGTCAACACCGAAAACGGCCGGTGGGCCATGCCGGGGCGGCGGCAGCCGCTCACGGATGAACACAAGGCGCCTCAGATGACGGTGGCCGACATCATCCGGTTCTCCAGCAACATCGGGATCGCCAAGCTGGCCCAGCGGCTGTCCTCGTCCGAGGAATACGAGGTGCTCCGGGACTTCGGCTTCGGCACCTACACCGGGGTGCCGCACCCGGCCGAATCGCCGGGGCTGCTGCCGCGCCCGCCCTACACCGGGGTGCTGGCCACCCAGCTGGCCATCGGGTACGAGGTGCAGGCCACCCCGCTGCAGTTGGCAGCGGCGTACGTGGCCATCGCCAACGGTGGCGAGCTGCTGCAGCCCGTGCTGGTGCGCGCGCTCTTCGACGCGGACGGGACGTCGGTGTTCACCCAGGGGCGCACCGTGCTGCGGCGCGTGATGCGCCCCGCCACGGCGCAGGCGCTGCGCGGCATGCTGGAGTCGGTGGTCGACAGCGGCACCTCGCAGGCGGCCGCCCTGGCCACCTTCCGGGTGGCGGGGAAGTCGGGCACGGCACGGCGCCTCGTGAACGGCCAGTACAGCCGCACCGAGTTTGACGCCACCTTCGCGGGCCTCTTCCCGGCGGACGACCCGCAGCTGGTCCTGGTGGCGCGCCTGGTCGGCCCCAAGGGCACCTACTACGGGGGGACGGTGGCCGGTGCCCTGGTCAATGACCTGCTGCAGCGCGCGCTGGCGTCGCGCGCCGCCGGCCTCGACTGGCAGCAGCTGGCCGCGGCCGTCCGCCTTGCCGAGCGCCCCGTGGCGCGCGGGGCGCCGGGGGGCGCCGCCGAGGTGGCGGGGCCCTCCGCAGGCGACCGTGCCCCAGGCGCAGGGGGGCTCAACGCCAACGATGGGGCCGCCATGGACGGGCAGACCGCTGGCGTCGTCCCGCCTCATGAGCCCGCGGTGCAGGCGGCGCGCATCGTGGTCCGCCTGCCGCTGCAGCCGGTGGGCACCGCGTTCCCCCCCGCCGGAGCCCCCGCCGATTCCACCCCGGTTCCCCCCGTGGGCGGGCTGGATGCGCGGCAGGCCACGCGCGTGCTCGCGCGCGCCGGGTTCCTGGTGCGCGTGGAGCGCGGTGGCGCGGTGCGCACCCGGCCAACCGCCGGCACCTTGCTCCCGCCTGGTACGCGGATCACACTGGAGGTGCCACGATGACCACGCGGACGGTGCCTCGATGAGTGCGGAGAGCTGGGTGCCGGTGGCGCGCCTGACGGCGGCGCTCGCCGAGACGGACGTGCTGCAGGGGGTCACCGCGCCCCTGCCGGAGGCGGTGGCCGATGTGGTGGATGACAGCCGCCGGGTGACCCCGGGGGCGGCCTTCGTGGCGGTACGGGGCCATGCCCTGGATGGCCACCAGTGGCTCGCGGCGGCTGCGCGGCAGGGGGCGGCGCTGGCCATCGTGGAGGACGCGGAGGCCGCCGTCGCCGCCGGGATTCCGGCGGTGGTGGTCCGGGATGGCCGCCGTGCCGCCGCCGTGGTGGCCGCGGCGTTCCACAACTGGCCGGTCCGCGCGCTCACGCTGGTGGGGGTGACGGGCACCAACGGCAAGACCACGACGGTCGGCCTGGTGCGCCACCTGCTGCACGACCCCCATGGGCCGGCCGCCTCCATCGGGACGCTGGGCGTCGTGGTGGGGAGCCCGGGCGTCTCGTGGCCAGGCGGGCAGGGGCTCACCACCCCAGGGCCGGTGGAGCTCCAGCGCGTGCTGCGGCAGCTGGTGGACGCGGGGGTGCGCACCGTGGCGATGGAGGTGTCGTCGCACGCGCTCGACCAGCGGAGGGTGGAAGGGCTGGCCTTTGCCGCCGCCGTGTTCACCAACCTCACGCGCGACCACCTGGATTACCACGGCACCATGGAGGCGTATCGCGACGCCAAGCTCCGGCTCCTGTCGCACGTGGCGCCGTCGGGGCGGGTGCTCCTCAACGCCGACGATCCGGTGTGGGATGCGGTGCGCGTGCCGGACGCATGGCGCTTCGGCGAGCGCGCCGGGGCGGAGGTGCGTGCCGAGGCGGTGGAGTTCACTCCGGGCGGGTGCCGCTTCGTGCTGCACGGGCCGGGCGCCTCGGCCCCGGTGGCCCTCCCGCTGATGGGCGCCTTCAACGTGGCCAATGCGCTGGCGGCCGCCGGCGCCGCGCTGGCGCTGGGGCGCTCGGTCCCCGAGGTGGCCGCACGCCTGGCCTCGGTGCCGCAGGTCCCCGGCCGGCTGGAGCGCATCCACGCCACGCCCACGGTGCTGTGCGACTATGCCCATACGCCGGATGCCCTGGAGCGGGCGTTGCTGGCGGTACGCCCCTTCGCCCGGGACGGGGGCGGTCGCCTCATCCTGGTCTTCGGGTGCGGTGGCGATCGCGACCGCGGCAAGCGGCCGGAGATGGGGCGCCTGGCGGACACGCTGGCCGACGTGGTGGTGCTCACCAGTGACAATCCCCGCACCGAGGACCCCGAGCGCATCCTGGACGACATTGCCGTCGCCATGACCTCCGGGCGCTATCACCGGGAGGTGGACCGGCGCGAGGCCATCCGCCTGGCGCTGGCGCTGGCCACCCCGCGGGACGTGGTGCTCCTGGCCGGCAAGGGGCACGAGACCTACCAGATTC
The DNA here is from genome assembly GCA_044376625.1 of Gemmatimonas sp. GTDB lineage: Bacteria > Gemmatimonadota > Gemmatimonadetes > Gemmatimonadales > Gemmatimonadaceae > Gemmatimonas. The sequence goes on from JBILKP010000019.1 coordinate 15,429, forward strand.
GCGGCACCACCCACTATCCGTTCGACGAGCGCGTCATCGTGGCGGAACTCGCGGCCGCCTCACCCGCCTCGGTCCCCCCCACGCCTCTCCCCGCTTCGTCCTGATGCGCCTCGCCGGCACGGCGGTCCCCGCCACCCCCCAGGTGCGCGCCCCGCATCCGCACCCCTACTGGACCCTCGACCGGGTGGCTCGCGCCTTGGGCACCGGGCCGCGCGGGACGCTGCCACTGGCGGGGGTGGGCACGGATACGCGCACCCTCGCGCCCGGGATGGTGTTCGTGGCCCTGCGGGGTGACCGCCACGATGCCCATGCGCACCTGGCCGAGGCGCGGGACGCCGGGGCGGCGGCCCTCGTGGTCGAGCGCCCCGAGGCGGCGGCGGGCCTGGGGCTGCCAACCTACGTGGTGCCCGACACGCGCGTGGCGCTTGGCCGCTTGGCCACCGCCTGGCGCCGCGCGTGGGGGGGCACGGTGGTGGCAGTGGCCGGGTCCAACGGCAAGACCAGCACCAAGGAGCTGCTGGCGGCGGCGCTGGGGAGCACGCTGGTCGTGCACGCCACGGCCGGCAACCACAACAACGAGGTCGGGGTGCCGCTCACGTTGCTGGCCATCCCGGCGGCGGCGCAGGTGGCCGTGGTGGAGATCGGGACCAATGCCCCCGGCGAGGTGGCGATGCTGCGGGCCATCGCGGAGCCGGAGGTCGCCGTCCTCACCTCCATCGGCGAGGAACACCTGGAGGGGCTCGGGGACCTGGCCGGGGTGCTGCGCGAAGAGTGCGCGGTGTTTGCGGGGACCGCGCTGGCCGTGGTGCCGGCGGCACACCCCGAGGTGCTCCCGCGGGCGGCCGCACAGGCGAGGACCGTGGTGGTGGCCGGGCTGGAGTCGCGAAAGCCCGCACCAGAGCCCGCACCAGAAAACGCCCCGGATCATGGCACCGCGGTCCCCGACGCGTGGGGGCTGGATGAGGAGGGACGCCCGTGGCTCGCGTGGCGCGGCACCCGGGTGCAGCTCCCCGTGCGTGGGGCGCACCAGGCGGGCAACGCCATGCTGGCGCTGGCGGTGGCCACGGCCGCCGGGGTGCCCGTGGCGCGGGCGGCCGAGGCAATGGCCGCCATGCCGGTGCCGCGCATGCGCGGCACCTGGGACACCGTGGGGCGCGCGGTGGTCATCAATGACGCCTACAATGCCAACCCGCCGTCCATGAAGGCGGCGCTGGCGTTGCTGGAAGCCCTCGATCCCGCCCGCCAGCGGGTCGCCGTGCTGGGGGGCATGCGGGAACTGGGCGGGCACGCCGACGCCTTGCATCGCGAGGTGGCGGCCGCCGCGCTTGCCACCTCGCTGCCGCTCATCGCCGGGATCGGCGAACTGGGCGTCGCCCTCGACGCGCTGGCCCCGGGCGATCCGCGCGTGGTGACGGCGCAGGATGTCGACGACCTGTGGCCGCGCCTGCGGCCGCGCCTGGCCCCCGAGGCCATCCTCCTGCTCAAGGCCTCCCGCGGGGTGCGCCTGGAGCGACTCCTCCCTCTGCTCGCCGACTGGGCGGCTTCCTAGTGCTGTATCACCTGCTGCAGCCGCTGGCGTCCGATGTGCGCCTGTTCAACCTGCTCAACTACATCACCTTCCGGTCGGCCGCCGCCTTCGTGACGGCGCTGCTGCTCTCCTTCGTCCTGGGCCCCGTGCTCATCCGCCGCCTCGCGGCGATGGCGGTGCATCAGGTGGTGCGGGCCGGCGTGCCGGACACGCATCAGGGGAAGGGACGGACCCCCACCATGGGCGGGATCCTGATCCTCCTGGCCACGCTGGGCCCCGTGCTCCTCTGGGCGCGCCTCGACAACCGGTACGTGCTGTACGCCAGCGTGGTGATGCTCTGGATGGGGGCCATCGGTTTCCTCGACGACTACCTCAAGCTGCGGCAGAAGCGCCTGGGGCTCAAGAACGAGGGGCTGGTGGAGCGCTACAAGCTGGCGGGGCAGGTCACCTGCGGCATCCTGCTCGCCACGTTGCTCCTGGTGGCGCCCCTCAACGGCCTCCCGGCGGCCTCCACCACCCTCCCGTTCTTCAAGTACATCCTGGTCGCGCCGGCGGCGGCCTGGGCCGCGTGGCTGTACGTCCCCTTCGTCACGGTGGTGCTCACCGGCACCAGCAACGCCGTCAACCTCACCGACGGGCTGGACGGGCTGGCCACCGGGCTCTCCGCCATCGCCCTCCTCACCTTCGCGTTCTTCGCCTACGTGCTGGGCCGCGTGGACACCAGCGCCTACCTGCAGCTGTTCTACCTGACGGGCGCGGGGGAGCTCACGGTGTTCTGCGCCGCGGCGGTGGGGGCGTGCATCGGGTTCCTGTGGTACAACGCCAACCCGGCCCAGGTGTTCATGGGGGACACCGGCTCGCTGGCGCTGGGTGGGGCGCTGGGGGCCATCGCCATCCTCCTCAAGAGCGAGCTGCTCCTGCTGCTGGTGGGGGCGGTGTTCGTGGCGGAGACGCTCTCGGTGATCATCCAGCGGTCGGTGTTCAAGTGGCGCCGCCGCCGGCACGGGTTGGAGTACGCCCAGGCGCACCGGGTCTTCAAGCGCGCCCCGCTCCATCACCACTTCGAGCTCACCGGCTGGCCTGAGGGGCAGGTGGTGGTGCGCTTCTGGATCATCGGCGTCCTGTGCGCCATCATGGCGCTCAGCACCCTCAAGCTGCGCTGAGCCTGGCGATGTCTGGACATCCTGACGGGGCCGCCCTGGCGGCCGAGGTGGCGCGCCGGCTGGCTGAGCGGCGCGGGGAATGGGCGGTGGTCGGGCTGGGGCGCAGCGGCGTGGCGGCTGCACGGCTGCTGCGGGCCATGGGGCTGCCAGTGTATGCGTCCGATGGGGGGGACACGCCAGCGCTCCGGGACGCGGCCGAGGGGGCGGCGCGTGCGGGGGCGGACGTGGCGGTGGGGGGACACGACCTCGCCCGCATCGCCCGGGCGGCGGTGGTCGTCGCCTCCCCGGGGATCCCGCCCGCCGCGCCGCCGCTGGCCGCCGCGCATGGCGCGCGGGTGCCGGTGGTGTCCGAGGTGGAGTTGGCGCTGCGCTGCCTCCCGGCGCTCCGCTACGTGGCCATCACCGGTACCAATGGCAAGACCACGGTGACCGCCATGACGGCACAGCTGCTGCGCGCGCTGGGGCACGACGCGGAGGCGGTGGGCAACATCGGTACGCCGGTGTCCGAGCTGGCGCTCCGCGATCGCCCCCCCACGTGGGCGGCCATCGAGGTGTCCTCCTTCCAGTTGCACGACACGCCCGGGATCCTCCCCGATGCCGGCGTCCTCACCACCCTCAGCCCTGACCACCTCGACCGGTACCCCTCGCTCGAGGCGTACTACGCCGACAAGCGGCGTCTCTTTGCCAACGCCTCCGACCGGTCGCAGTGGGTGACCACCGCGGACAACGCGGACGTGGATGCGCTGGTGGCGGGGATCGCGGGGCACTGGCACCGGTTCACCACGGCGGAGCCGCGCTCGGCGGGCGTGGCGGCCTGGTACGACCGTGCCGGCGGCATGCTCCACCTGGGTGGGGCCCCCTTCGTGGCGCGCCAGCGGCTCCCCCACCCCGGGGACCACAATGTGGCCAACCTGCTGGCGGCGGCGCTCGCGGTCACGGTGGCCGCCCCGGAGCACGGACAGGCGTGGGCCCGAGAGGCGATGGCGGCCGCGGTCCCCGGCCTCCCGGCGCTCCCCCACCGCCTCGAGGCGGTGGGGGAGGTCGACGGCGTGCAGTGGATCAACGATTCCAAGGCCACCAACGTCGCGTCCACCCTGGTGGCACTGGACGGGATGACCCGCCCCACGGTGGTGCTGCTGGGAGGGCGCCCCAAGAACGAGTCCATGGCCCCGCTGGTGGCGCCGCTGCGCCGCATGGCGCGCGCCGTGGTAACGTATGGGGAGGGCGGTCCCGCCATCGCCGCGGCGCTGGCGCCGGCCTTGGCGGAGGCGGTGGCGGTGGAGTCGCTCAGCGGCGCCGCGTTCGAGGCCGTGGTGGCCCGGGCGCGCCACCTCGCCCGGCCGGGAGACGTGCTGCTCCTGTCACCCGCCTGCGCCAGCTACGACATGTTCCGCAATTACGAGGAGCGCGGACGCCGCTTCGCCGCGCTGGCCGCCGAGGCCGCCCGGGCGTCTGGTGCCGCGCCGGGAGCGACGCATGGCTGACGCCGTGGGACGGAGCGCGCCGCCGCGCGGCGCCCCCTCCCGCACGCCAGGGGTCCGGCACCGCTGGGTGCTGGGGCTCGAGGCGCGCGTCCTCGTCGTCCTGACCATCGTGCTGGTGGGACTTGGGCACATCGTGCTGTACAGCGCCAGCGCCCTGCAGGTCGACCATCAGCAGCTCGTCGGCCATCACTACGTGGTCAAGCAGGCGCAGGGCGCGCTGGCCGGGGGGCTGCTGCTGCTCATCCTGTCTCGCGTGGACGCCGAGTGGTACCGGCGCCTCGCATGGCCCGGGATGCTGCTGGCGCTGGTGCTCATGGCCGTGCTGCTCCTGCCGGGGATGAAGACGGTCAACGGGTCGCGGCGGTACCTCTTCGGCAACGCGGTCCAGCCCTCCGAGCTGGCCAAGCTGGCGCTGTGCGCCTGGGTCCCCATGCTCATCGTGCGCAAGGGCGAGCGGCTGCGCGAGCTGGGCAAGGGGATGCTCCCCTTCGCGCTCGTCGTGGGCAGCCTCTGTCTGCTGGCCGCCCTCGAGCCCGACCACTCGGCCGCCATGCTGTACTGCCTCATCACCGGCGTGCTGCTGTTCGTGGCTGGCGCCCGGTGGCGCCATTTCGTCCTCTTCGGGCTCGTGGGGGTGCTGGCGCTGGGCACGCTGGCGGCGCAATCCGGGCATGTGCGCGACCGCATGCGGGCCTTTGCCGGCAGCGCCCAGCCGGCGGCGGAGCGTCAGCGCGTGGGCCTGCAGCAGGACCAGTCCAAGATCGCCGTCGGGTCCGGGGGCGCGTTCGGGGTCGGGCTCGGTCGTGGCAACCAGCAGCGCGGGTGGCTCCCGCTCCCCTACAACGACTTCATCGGCTCGGTGATCGGCGAGGAGTTCGGCTTTGCCGGGCTGGCCTTCTGCACCCTGGCCTTCGCCGTCTATGGCTTCCTGGGCTTCCAGATCGCCGCGCAGGCCCGCACCCCCTACCTCGGGCTCCTGGCGGTGGGGCTCACCACGGTGACCGTGGTCACCGCGTTGGTCCACCTGGCGGTGGTGGTGGATGCGCTCCCCAACACCGGGCTCACGCTGCCGTTCGTGTCCTACGGGCGGTCCAACCTGGTGCTCACGCTGGCCATGACGGGGATCCTGGTGAACATCGGGAGCACGCGCGAGCGGGTGTACGGCGCCGGCGCCACCGATCCGCTGGCCGGTCCGCGCGCACGGGCCGCGCTCGCGTGACCGGCGTGCCGCGCCAGGACCCACCCGCCGGGCCGCTCCTGCTGTTTGCGGGGGGGGGCACCGGCGGGCACCTCTACCCGGGGCTGGCCATCGCCAAGGCGCTGGCCCCCCTGGCCCCGCAGCTGCGCCCCTGGTTCATCGGCGCCCGGCGGGGCATCGAGCGCGACGTGCTGCCGGGCGCCGGGTTTCCGCACACGCTCCTCGACCTGCATCCGCTCTACCGCCGGACCCCGTGGGACAACTGGCGCACCGTGCGCGGGGCGGTGGGGGCCTGGCGGGCGCTGTCCGCGCTGGCGCGGGCGGAGGGCATGCCCGTGGGGGTCGTGGGTACCGGGGGGTACGCGGCCGGGGTGGCCCTGGCATGGGGCCGCGCCCACGGGATCCCCACCGTGCTGCACGAGCCGGATAGCCATCCCGGGCTCACCACGCGCGTGTTTGCGGGCGGCGCGCGCGCGATCTTCCTGGGGTTTCCGGAAGCGGTGGCCCACCTGCCGCCCCGCGCGGGCGCCCGCTGCCATCCGCTGGGGTGCCCCATCGACCCGCCAAGCGCCACCATCGATCGGGAGGCGGCACGCCGGCACTGGGGGCTGCCCCCCGACACCTTCGTGGTGCTGGTGGTCGGGGGAAGCCAGGGGGCCAGGGCGCTGAATGAGGCCATGCGCGCTTGGGTGGCCCAGGGGCTCCCCCCCGGGGTGGCGGTCATCTGGGCCACCGGCCGGCGGGAGGCGGAGGGGTACCTGGGTGCTGAAGGGCCCCTGGTGCGGGTGCGTCCGTACCTCGCGCCCATCGCCGACGCCTATGCGGCCGCCGACCTGGCGGTGACGCGCGCCGGCGCCATGACCATTGCCGAGCTGTGCGCGTGGGGCATTCCGTCCATCCTGGTCCCCCTCCCCACGGCCGCGCAGGATCACCAGACCCAGAACGCGCGCGCCACGGCGCTGGCCGGGGCGGCGCTGCATCTCCCACAGGGGGAGCTGTCCGCCGCGCGCCTGGGCGAGCTGGTGGTGGCCCTGCAGCACGATCCGGGGCGCCGCGCGGCCATGGCCGACGCCGCGCGCGCCCGCGGACGCCCGGCGGCGGCCCAGGCCATTGCCCGCGGCGTGCTGGCGGCCATGGGGATCGCGTGAGCGTGTGTGCATATTGCCGCCATGCGCGCTGACCCTGCCATGTCCGTCACCCTCGCGCCGCGCGAAGCGGAACGCGTCCTGCTCGGGGACGACCCGCGCCCCGTGCACTTCGTCGGCATCGCCGGGGCGGGGATGAGCGGGTTGGCCGAGTTGCTGGCGCGTCGCGGCGTGCGCGTGCAGGGCACCGACGCCAATCCGGGCGGAGCCGCCGCCCTGCGGGCGCTCGGCATTGCGGTGTCGGCGCACGACCCGGCGCTGGTGTCCGGCGCGCGCGCGGTGGTGTTCTCCTCGGCCATTCCGGCCGCCCATCCCGAGTTGCAGGCCGCCCGCGCGGCCGGGCTGCCGCTGGTGCGCCGCGCCGAAGCGCTCGCCGCCGCGGTGGCGGGCGGGCCGCTGGTGGGGATCGCCGGCACCCATGGCAAGACCACGACGACCGTCATGACCACCGAGGCGTTGGCTGCCGCGGGCGTCGATCCTACCGGCGTGGTGGGCGGGCGGGTCACCGCCTGGGGGGGGAACCTGCGCCTGGGCGGCCCCTGCGCGGTCGTGGAGGCCGATGAGTACGACCGGTCGTTCCTCGCCCTCACCCCGTCGGTGGCGGTGGTGCTGAACGTCGAGGCCGATCATCTGGACATCTACCGCGACCTCGCCGACATCGCCGGCGCCTTCACGCAGTTCCTCGCGCCGGCGCGCACCGTGGTGCGCTGCGCTGATGATCCGGGGGCGATGGCGCTGCCCCTCGGTGCGGGGCAGGAGGAGCTGGCGTATTCGGCCACCGCCCCCGGGGACGTGCCGGCGCCCGGGGCGGTTCATGCGCGGCTGGTGGCCCAGGAGCTGGTCCTCGATGCGGCGGGGGCGCGCTGGATGACCACCCTCGACGGCCGTCCATGCGGCGAGGTGCGGCTGGCGGTGCCGGGGCTGCACAACGTGCGCAATGCGCTGGCCGCCCTCGGGGCGGGGATCGCCCTGGGGCAGTCGGTGCCGGCGCTGGCCCAGGGGCTGGCGCGCTTCACCGGGGTGGAACGCCGCTTCCAGCGCCTGGGGGAGGCGCGCGGGGTGCTGGTCGTGGATGACTACGCCCATCACCCCACCGAGGTGCGGGCCACGTTGGCCGCCGCCCGGCATGCCTGTCCCGGGCGGCGGCTGGTGGTGGTGTTCCAGCCCCACCTGTACTCGCGCACCCGCGACTTTGCGTCCGCGTTTGCCGAGGCGTTGGGGGCCGCGGATCAGCTGTGGCTGTGCG
>JBILKP010000126.1:0-8091 GCA_044376625.1 Gemmatimonas sp.
GGCGACTCCGTGGTGGTCGCGCAGGGGGGGCGTGGGGGGAAGGGGAACAGCTTCTTCGTGACGGCCACCCATCAGGCGCCCCGCGAGTGGCAGCCGGGGGAGGAGGGGGAGGTGCGCACCCTGGAGATGGAGCTCAAGCTCATCGCCGACGTGGGGCTGGTGGGGCAGCCCAACGCCGGGAAGAGCACGCTGCTTTCCGTGGTGTCCGCCGCGCGCCCCAAGATCGCCGCCTATCCGTTCACCACGCTGTCGCCCAACCTCGGGGTGGTCCCGCTCAGCGATCACCGCACCTTCGTGGTGGCCGACATCCCCGGCATCATCGAGGGGGCGCACCAGGGGAAGGGGCTGGGGTTGCAGTTTCTCCGCCACATCGAGCGCACGCGCCTGCTGGCCTTCCTGGTGCCCATCGACGCGGAGGATTGGCAGGCGGAACTGGACCAGCTGCGCGCCGAGGTGGCGGCGTATTCGTCGGAGCTGGCCGCCAAGCCCTACTGCGTGGTGTTCTCCAAGCTGGATCTGCTGGGGGAGCTGTACGTCCCCGAGATCAGCGCGCCCGGCGCCTTTGGCTGCTACGCCGTGAGTGCCCCCGGCCGCTTGGGGTTGGAGGGGCTGCTGGACGCCTGGTGGCGTCAGCTGCTCGCCATGCGCACCGCCGAGCACCGGAAGGAGGACGGTGACGCCCCCCTCCCGTGAGGATGACGCGCGGCGCGACGCGCTCGCGCTGCGGAGCGTGCCCGGGGTAGGGGACGTGGCGGCCAGTCGCCTCGTGGACGCGCATGCCGGTCCCGAGGGGGCGCTCGCCGCGGCCGCCCCGGCCGACGCGGCGGCGCGCCGGGGTGTGGCGGCGGACCAGTTGGCGGCGGCGGCGCGCGCGGGCATGTGGGTCCGCTGGCGGGACGAGGCGGAGTATCCCGCTCGCCTGCGAGAGCTGGCCGACCCCCCACTGGTGGTCTTTTGTCGCGGGCTGGCGGCGGCCGCCGACCCGCCGGCGGTCGCCATCGTCGGCACGCGCCAGCCGTCGGCCTACGGCCTGCGTGTGGCCGCCGCCCTGGCCCGGCAGTGCGCCGGGGCTGGGGTCACCGTGGTGAGCGGGCTCGCGCAAGGGATCGACGGCGCGGCCCACCGGGCCGCGCTGGAGGTCGGGGGGCGGACGGTGGCGGTGCTGGGCACCGGCATCGACGTGGCCTATCCCCGCGGCCATCGGGCGTTGCAGGAACGCATCGGGGCCGACGGCTTGCTGGTCTCCGAGCTGCCCCCGGGGGAGAGCGGGCACAGCGGCACCTTTCCGCGCCGCAATCGTCTCATCGCGGCGCTGGCAGATGTCACGGTGGTCGTGGAGGCCGGCGAGCGCAGCGGCGCCCTCATCACCGCCGACCACGCGGTGGAGCTGGGGCGCACGGTGGCCGTGGTTCCCAACGCCATCGATGCCGTCACGGCCCGCGGCAGCAACGCGCTGCTCAAGTCGGGGGCCGAACCCCTCGTCGACGTGGCCGACGTGCTGCACCTGTTGCGGGTCACCACGTCGCCGGTGGCGGGCCCGTCGCTGGATGGCGACGCCGCCCGCTGTTGGGACGCGTTGCGCGCCGGGAGCGGCAGCGTGGACGAGGTGGCGCTGCGCGCCGGACTGTCGGCCCGGGAGGCTGCCGCCGTCCTCTCGCGCCTGGAGGTGGACGGGCTGGTGGCGTTCGACCTGCTGGGCATCGCCCGACCGCTGGTCCCCGTGCGATGACGGACCAGCCGGCCACCGCGGCCGCGGACCACCCCCAGGCACGGCACCTGTACGTGCACGTCCCCTACTGCGCCCGGCGGTGCAGCTACTGCGACTTCGCCATCGCCGTGCGCCGCGAGGTCCCCTGGCAGGCGTTTGCCCGGCGCGTGGCAACCGAGCTGGCGGTCCGCGACGCGGGCCCGTGGCCCGTGCCGATGCGCACGGTGTATTTCGGCGGGGGCACCCCCTCGCGGCTCGGAGGTGAGGGGGTGGCGGCGGTATGCGCCGTGGTGCGTGAGGCCGGCGGCTGGACGGCGGACGCCGAGGTCACCCTGGAGGCCAATCCCGAGGACGTGACCGAGGAGGCCGTGGCGGCCTGGGTGCGGGCGGGGATCAACCGGGTCAGCCTCGGTGTCCAGAGCCTGACCCCGGCGCTGCTGCAGTGGATGCATCGGGTCCACGACGCCGAGGCCCCGGCGCGGGCGGTGCGCCTGCTGCGCGCCGGGGGGGTGGCCTCGCTTTCGGTGGACCTCATTTTCGCCACGCCGGCATCGCTGGTGCGCGACTGGGAGGCGGAGCTGGCCGGCCTGCTGGCGCTGGAGCCGGACCATGTGTCGCTGTACGGCCTGACCATCGAGTCGGGGACCCCGCTGGGACGCTGGCACGCCCGCGGGGAGGTGGCCCCGGCTTGCGACGACCGGTACGCCGCGGAGTTCCTGTGGTTGCACACGCGGTTGGCCGGTGCCGGCTTCGAGCACTATGAGGTGTCCAACTATGCGCGCCCGGGACACCGGGCCCGGCACAATGCCGCGTACTGGCGCGGGGTCCCGTATCTGGGCGTCGGGCCATCGGCACACGGGTTTGACGGCACGGAGCGCCGGTGGAACCATGCGGCCGTGACCGCGTGGGAGCAGGCGGTGGACCGCGGGGAAGACCCCCTGGGCGGCCACGAGCGGTTGACCGCAGCGAACCGGGTGGCGGAGACGGTGTATCTGGGGTTGCGCACCGTCGACGGGTTGCCCCTTCTGGAGGCCGACCGGGAGCGGGCAGCCCGCTGGCACCAGGCCGGCTGGGTGGAGCTGGTCCCGTCGGTTGACGGCGGGTCGACGCGACTGCGGTGCACGCCCGACGGGTGGTTGCGGCTCGATGCGCTCGCCGCCGACTTGACAGCGGTTCGAAGTCGTTTGTAGCGTTGCACTTATGGTTGTCCCTTCTCCGGCCCCGTTCGTGGGCGCCTCCAGCCCATGGTAACGCCCGCGGAGCTCTCCGACCGGGAGCGTCACGTGTTGGAGGCGGTCATCCACAGCTACGTCGCCACCGCTGAGCCGGCGGGGTCGCGCACGCTGTCGCGCCGGTTCGGGCTCGGGATCTCGCCAGCGACCATTCGCAACACGATGAGCGACCTGGAGGAGAAGGGATATCTCTTCCATCCGCACACGTCGGCGGGGCGCATTCCCACGGACAAGGCCTATCGGGTCTACGTCGATTCGCTCATGCGCCTCGAATCGGTGAGCCACGATACCCAGCGGCTGCTCGCCGCGGAGATCGGGGGCAACCGATCGGCCATCGAGACCATCCTGCGGCGCGCGGCGCAGTCGTTGGGGATCCTCACGCAGGAGCTGGGGGTGGCACTTGGCCCCCGACTCGACCGGTCCACCCTGCGGCAGGTGGAGCTGGTGCGCGTGTCGGCGGAGCGGCTGCTGATGGTGCTGGCGCTCGAGGGAGGGGCGGTGCGCACGATCTTCGTCGAGGTGCCCGGGACCATGGCCGACGCGGCGTTGGTCGAGGTCACGCTGGTGCTCAACGACCGGCTCGCCGGGCTCACGCTCGAGCAGGTGCGCCATTCGCTGGGGGCGCGGCTGCGCGATGCCAGCGTGGCCCCGGAAACCGCCGACCTCCTCAAGATCTTCATCGAGGAGGGCGATCAGGTGTTCGGGCTGGCCGCCCAGCCCTCCGAGGGCGTGGTCCTGGGGCAGGCGTCGCTGTTGGCCGAGCAGCCGGAGTTCGCCAGCGGCGAGCGCCTGCGTCAGCTCATCGCCCTCACCGAGACGCGCCAGCAGCTCGCCACGCTGCTGGAGGGGCGTCCGGGGCCTGGCGGCGTGTCCATCACCATTGGCAACGAGCACGGCGATCCCCGGCTGGAGGGATTCACGGTGGTCACCGCCGGCTTCAGCGCGGGGGCGCTCAGCGGCGTGATCGGCGTCATTGGGCCCACGCGCATGCCATACGACAAGGTCATTGCGCTGGTGGCCCACACCTCGCGCCTGGTGTCCGACCTGCTGTGCTGACGGGCGGGGATCATCCCCGCCCATCCCATCTCCCGCATCTTCCGCATGGCTGACTATTACGCGGTCCTCGGCGTGCCGCGCGACGCGACCGACGACGACATCAAGAAGGCGTACCGCAAGCTGGCCACGCAGTGGCACCCCGACCGCAACGGCGGCTCCTCGGAGGCCGAGGAGAAGTTCAAGGAGATCATCGAGGCGTACGACGTGCTGCGTGATGCCCAGAAGCGCGCGGCGTACGACCGGTACGGCGAGGCGGGGCTGCGCGGCGGTGGCGGCGGTGGCGGGGCGTATCAGCACGTCGACCTGTCCGATGCCCTGAACATCTTCATGCGGGACTTCGGGGGGCTGGGTGACCTGTTCGGGGCCGCGGGGGGCGGACGCCGCGCCGGTCCCCGCCCCGGCACCGACCTCAAGCTCCCCCTGGCGCTCACCCTCGGGGAGGTCGCCATCGGGGTGGAGAAGACGGTGACGCTCAAGGTGCTGGACGCCTGCGACAGTTGCGAAGGCTCCGGCGCCGAGCCGGGGACCCGCCCGCAGAAGTGCGGGACCTGTGGGGGCGCCGGCGAGGTGCGCCGGGCCCAGCGCAGCTTCTTCGGCCAGTTTGTGTCCGTGGCGCCGTGCCCGAACTGCGCGGGGGAGGGGACGGTCACGTCGTCCCCCTGCCGCAAGTGCCGTGGGGAGGGGCGCGTGCGGGCGGAGCGCACCCTCAAGATCACCGTGCCGGCCGGGGTGGCGACGGGGCAGTACATGACGCTGCGGGGCGCCGGCAACGTGGGGGCGCGGGGCGGTGGGCGTGGCGACGTGCTGGTCGTGTTCGAGGTCCAGGATGACGAGCGCTTCGAGCGGGACGGCGAGGACCTGTTCTGTGAGGCGCTGGTCACCTACCCGCAGTTGGTGCTGGGGGCCGAGATCCAGGTGCCCGGGGTGCACGGGGCCCTCCCGCTCAAGGTGCCGGCCGGGACGCAGAGCGGCACGGTGTTCCACCTGCGGGGGCGCGGACTCCCGCGGGTCAACGCGTCCGGCGTGGGCGACTTGCACGTGAAGGTGCAGCTGTGGACCCCGCAGCAGCCATCGGCCGAGGAGTCGGCGCTGATCGAGCGGTTGGCCGGGATGCAGCGGCAGGCGCCGGCCCAGCGGGAAAAGGGGTTCTGGTCCAAGATGAAGGAAGCGCTGGGTGGCTGAGCCCATGGCGGGGTGGACGAGCCTGCGCGTGGAGCCCGGCGAGGCGGCCGGGGCGCGCGAGGCGGCGCTGGCGGCGCTGTTCGGGGCTGGTGCGCAGGGGGTGCACGAGGACGGGGTGCGGCTGGTCACGCACTTTCCGCCGGGAGCGGATGTGGACGCCGTGCGCGCGGCGGTGGTGGCGGCGGTGCCGCAGGCCGTGGCCACCCAGGAGCCGTTGCCGGCGGTGGATTGGAGTGAGGCGTGGAAGGCGCGGATTGGGGCCCATGCGGTGGGCGCGCTGACGATCGCGCCCCCCTGGCTGGCCGACGGACTCGACCCCGCCCGGACCATCATCATCGAGCCCGGGATGGCGTTTGGCACCGGCGAGCACGCCACCACGCGCGGGGTGGCGCGCCTGCTGCCGGCCGTGCTGCGCCCCGGCCAGACCGTTGCCGACTTGGGGGCCGGGAGCGCCGTCCTGTCCATTGCCGCGGCCAAGCTGGGGGCCGCGCGCGTGTACGCCGTGGAAGTGGATCCGGACGCCATTCCGGATGCCGAGGCGAACGTGCAGCGCAATGGCGAAGGCGCGCGCGTGCACGTCTTCGAGGGGGATGCGGAGGCGCTCCTGCCACTCCTGGCGCCGGTGGACGTGATCCTGGCCAACATCATCTCGTCAGTGCTGGTGATGCTGCTCCCGGCCATGGCGGCGGCGTTGGCGCCTGGCGGTCGGGCCATCCTCAGCGGGATCCTGCGCGAGGAGCGTGACGGCATGGTGGCCACGCTGCAGGCCGCCGGGTGGGAGGTGGTGGCCGAGGACACGGAGGAGCCGTGGTGGTCGGTGACCGTCGCCCGGCGCTGACCGCCGGACGTCCGGGGTTCCTGGCCCCGGGGCCCTTCGTGGCCGGGAGCACGGTGTCGCTGGACGAAGGGGCGGCTCGCCACATGCGGGTGCTGCGCCTGGATGCCGGGGCGGCGGTGGCCCTGCGCGATGGGGCGGGCGGGGTGGCCGCTGCGCACGTCATTCGGCTGGCCAAGTCGCAGGCGCAGGTGGAGGTGGACGCGGTCGCCGCGGTGGCGCCCTTGCCGGCGGTGCACCTGCTGCTCCCCGTGGCCGACCGCGACCGGATGCTGTGGTTGGCGGAGAAGGCGGCGGAGCTGGGGGTGACCAGCTGGCGCCCGGTGTTGTGGCGGCGCTCGCGCAGCGTGTCGCCGCGCGGCGAGGGCATGGCCTTCCAGGGCAAGGTGCGGGCGCGCATGGAGGGAGCTCTGCTGCAGAGCGAGGGGGGGTGGCTGCCGCAGCTGTTCCCCGAGGCCACGGTGGAGCGGGCGATCATGGCGGCCCCGGTGGGGGACCGGGTGGTGCTGGACGCGACCGGGGTGCCGCTGGGCGGGCGCGGGGCCGGGGGGTGGCAGGTCCCCACGGTGCTGGCGGTGGGCCCGGAGGGGGGGCTGGAGCCGGACGAGCTGGCACAGCTGGAGGGCGCAGGCTTTCGGCGCAGCCGGCTGGGGCCGGGCATCTTGCGGTTTGAGACGGCCGCGGTGGCCGCCGTGGCGATGGCGCGAACGGGACTGGACGCGGAGGAGGGATGATGGTGGAGGGGTCGGCAGCCGAGTGCATTTTTTGCCGCATCGTCGCGGGGACGATCCCGGCGGCGCGGGTGGCGGAGAACGAGCGGGCCGTGGCATTCCGGGACCTGCATCCGCAGGCGCCCGTCCACGTGCTGGTGGTCCCGCGGCGCCATGTGGAGGGGTTGGCGGCGGCGTCGGACGGCGAGGAGCTGGGGGCCCTGCTGCTCCTGGCCCGCGAGGTCGCGGAGCGGGAGGGGGTGGCCGGGAACGGGTACCGGGTGGTGACCAACAACGGGACCGATGGGGGGCAGACGGTGGGCCACCTGCACCTGCATGTGCTGGGCGGTCGGGCCATGGGGTGGCCCCCGGGGTAGTCCCCGGGTGGCCCCCGGGTAGCCCGGGGCTTGCCACCTTCTGTTGCTGCTTGACCCTGGCGGTGGGGCCTTGGTAGTTTTGAGGGCTACGGGAAGAACGGCGGCGCCGGGTGCGCGCGCCGTGGTCCTGTGATCAGGTTGTCGATCGGTTGCACCCCCTCGCGTTTCCACCCTGCTGCCGCGCCACGGCACTCGCGCCGTGGCCGCTCTTCTCCCACCGGAGCTTCCGTTTTGTCCGAAGTCATCATTCACGAGGACGAGAACTTCGAGCGGGCCCTCAAGCGCTTCAAGAAGAAGTGCGAGAAGGCCGGCATCCTGTCCGACCTGCGCAAGCACCGCCACTACGAGAAGCCGTCCGAGCGGCGCAAGCGCAAGATGAATGCGGCGGTCCGGAAGAACCGGCGCACCCGTCACGGGTGACCCACCCCGCGCCGCTGCTCGCCCGCCTGCAGGCTGAGCAGGTCGCGGCGCGGAAGGCACAGGACCGCGATCGGGTGCTGCTGTTGGGCACCGTGATTGCCGAGGCGCGCAATCGGGAAATCGAGCTGCGCCGCGACCTCGTGGACGCCGACGTCGTCGAGGTGGTCCGGAAGGCGGTCAAGAAGCGCCGCGAGGCCAGCACCCTGTACGAGACGGCAGGGCGTGCCGACCTGGCAGCGCGCGAGGCGGCCGAGGCGGAGGCGTTGGACGGGTTCCTCCCCGCCGCCGTCGACCCGGAGGAAATCCGCGCGGCCATCCGCGCGGCCGTCGAGGCGGGGGCCACCGCGGTAGGCGCCGTGATGGGCGTCGTGCTCCCGCAGTTCAAGGGGCGGGCCGATGGTGCCCAAGTGAGCGCCCTCGTTCGCGAGGCGCTCGGCGCGCGCTAGGCCGTCCGTTTCACCCTCCGGCCCTGCGGTCGGACTTGCCTCGCAGGGGCCCATGAACGCGCACGCCCTCGGCATCCTCGAGTTCCCCCGCCTTCTGGGGCTGGTCGCCGGGCGGGCGCACTCCG
>JBILKP010000127.1:0-8078 GCA_044376625.1 Gemmatimonas sp.
TCGTCTTCAAGATCCAGGCGAACATGGACCCCAAGCACCGCGACCGCGTCGCCTTCGTGCGCGTGGTCTCCGGGCGCTTTGCGGGGGGCCTCAGCGTGCGCCACCAGCGTACCGGCAAGGCGATCCGCCTGGCCGCCCCCCAGCAGTTCATGGCGCGCGACCGCGTGGCCGTGGAGGAGGCGTGGCCCGGCGACGTGGTGGGTATCCTCGACCGCGGCTCGCTGCGCATCGGCGACACGCTGGGCGGCGAGGGGGGGATGGAGTTCCAGGGGATCCCCCGCTTCCCCCCCGAGCACTTCGCCCGCGCCATGCCCGCCGACCCCATGAAGCGCAAGCAGTTCGACCTCGGGCTGCGCCAGCTCACCGAGGAGGGGGCCGCGCAGGTGTTCTACGCCGACACCGCGGCCGGGAGCCAGCCGATCGTGGGCGCGGTGGGGCAGCTGCAGTTCGACGTGATGGCGTTCCGGCTGGAGCACGAGTACGCCGCCCCTTGCCGGTTCGAGAAGATGACGCACCGCTGGCCGCGGTGGGTCACGGGCCCCAAGGCGGCAGTGGAACGCGCCTGCACCGGCGTGGGGCGCCTCAAGGTGTACGACCACAAGGGCGCGGTGGTGCTGCTCTTCCAGGACAACTGGGCGCTGCGCCGGGCGCTGCAGCACGAGACCGAGGTGGTCTTCCACGAGACGGCGCCGTGACCCGCCGCTGATGCCGGGCTGACCGGCGCCCCGCCCGGATGGCAGACGGCCCCCGGGCACCCACGATGGGGCGCCCGGGGGCCGTTGGGCCTTCGGGGCTCAGCCGTTGGTGCCGGCGTCCAGGGCGGACGCGGTGTCGGCATCCCCGCCGGCGCCCGCGCTGTCCGTGTCCGTGCCGTCGCCCTCGGCCGCATCCGCCTCATCCAGCGGACGTGCCTGCGTGGTGTCGATCTGCGGCCCCACGTGGCCGATGATGAAGCCGCCGTCGGGGGCGTTGGTGAAGTACACCCGCAGGCAGGTGAGCGGGTTGCTCCCCTGGCGCAGCTGGTCGGCGCACTCCACCTCGCGGTCGCCGTCGCGGAACAGGTAGGGGGACTTCCGCCCCGGCGTGCTGGCCCCGGGGGAGTAGTCCACGTCAAGGTCGGCCAGCACCTCGCCCAGCGGGCGCCCCAGCGCCCGATCCTGCCGACGACGTCCCACCTCGCCCAGCGCCTTGAGGTACGCCCACGCCGTGTCGGCGTCGGGGAAGGTGGACGAGGCCGCCGAGGTGAAGGCGGTGGGGAGGATGCGCAACGCATCGGAATACAGCCCCTGCGCCCGCTCCACCACCTCCAGCACCGACTGCGGGGCGTCGCTGGCCGGCCGCGCGATGGGCTGCCGCTCCTTGAGCGCCGCCAGCGTGGTGCGCAGGTGGCGCGCCACGCGGCGCTCCCCCTCCAGCTGCTCCTTCACCGCCGCCATCTGCTCGCGCACTCGCGCCAGCTCCCCTTCGGCGGCGCGCACTGCCGTCTCGTAATCGCGCAGGAGCGCCACCAGCTGCTCCCGGTCCAGCTCCACCCCCGCCTCCGCCGCGGCCAGCGCCTCGGTGGCGTCGGGGCGCAGCCGGTACGCGGCCCCCCGCGCCTCGCGCAGCGCATCCACCACCGCCGGGTCGGCCACCGGCCGCTGCACCGACACCTCGGCCAGCCGCTGCACCAGCCGCCGCCGCTCCCCCGGCAGCGCCAGCGCCCGCGCCAGCACCAGCGGATGCTGGAACGGGTCCGCCTCCAGCGAGAACCCCGGCAGGTAGGCGCGCGCCGAGCCCAGGAACACCGAGCGCGCGTGCCCGCCCACCGCGTCCGACAGCGCAAACGTGTCCGCGTGCCGCAGCATGAAGCACAGCCCCAGCCCGAACAGCTCCGCCGCGAACTGCTCGGGCGGCAGCACGTAGCCGCCGTCGGGGAGCTCCGTCAGCAGCAGCACCGGCATCGTGCGCGCGGGGTCGCACAGCACGAAGCGCACGAACGCGTCCAGCGTCCCCGCCTCCAGCTGCGTGGGGATGCGCTGCAGCGGGCCGTCGGGCGACACCAGCGTGAACGCGGCGTCCAGCTCGGCCAGCAGGCGCGGCGGCCGCACGGGCGGCGGCGCGCCGTTGCCGCTGCCGCCGTCGGTGCCCACGCGGATGAGCACCTGCCGGTGCGGTTGCCCGGTGGGGCCCGTCGCCGCCACGTACGTGACCTGCGTGGACCACTGCAGCCCCCGGTCCAGCGGATCGGGGGCGTACACCACCACGTCGGCCAGCGTGTGCCCCTTGGCGCGGTACGGGGCCCAGCGCAGCAGGCGGCCACCGTCCAGCGTGTGCTTGGACGGGGCGTCCCAGAGGAGTTGCTGGCCCGCATCCAGTCCCAGCCACGCGACACAGGCCGCAAGGAAGGCCGCGTCTGCGTCCGCCGCAGGGGTGCGGGGCGAGAGGTCGAAGCGAAGCGCGAGTCGTTGGTGCACGGTGATCAAGGCGAATGGACCATTGCCGCACCCTTCCGTCACCGGAAGGACGCTGCCAGACTGACAAACTATGCGAATCCTGCTCCAGCGTGTAACCGAGGCGGCCGTTCACGTGCGCGGCGCCACCCCCGACCTGCCCCCGCGCCTTGCCGGCCGCGTGGGAGCCGGCTACCTGCTCCTGGTCGGCTTCACCCACGGCGACACCGCCGCCGAGGTGCAGTGGATGGTGGACAAGGTGCTGGCCCTGCGGCTGTTCCCCGACGACGACGGCAAGCTCAACCGGGACCTGCGCGAGCGCGGAGGTGCCCTCCTGGTCGTCTCGCAGTTCACGTTGTATGCCGACGCCCGTAAGGGCCGACGCCCCGGCTTCACCGACGCGGCGCCGCCCGACGTGGCGCAACCCCTATACAACCTATTCGTAATGCGCTTGCGGGAACAGGGTGTCGAGCTGGCCACCGGGGAGTTCGGCGCCGACATGGCCGTCTCGCTCGTGAACGACGGGCCCGTCACCCTCTGGCTCACGCGTGAACCGCCCACGCCCGCCACGTGACAGTCGAGCCCGCCACGTAACGGTCGAGCTCGCTCGCCGGCAAGCGCGCTCGCGCGCCGCGAGGGCCCCCGGGATGCAGCCCCCGCGACGCGGTCACCGCGACGCAGCCCCCGCGACGCAGCCCCCGCGACGCCGCCACCGCCCCCGGGACCACCGCCCCCGGGGCGTGTCAGCGCACCGCCGCCAGCGCCTGCGCCAGGTCGGCGATCACGTCGTCCACATGCTCCAGCCCCACGCTCACGCGCAGCAGCCCGTCGCTGATCCCCACCGCCGCGCGCTCCGCCGGCGACAGCTTGCTGTGCGTGGTCGACGCGGGGTGCGTCACGATGGTCCGCGTGTCCCCCAGGTTGGCCGACAGCGTCAGCAGCCGCAGCGCGTCCACCGCCTGCCGCGCCCCCGCCATCCCGCCGCGCACGGTGAGCGTGACGATGCCGCCGCCCATCGTCATCTGCTGCCGCGCCAGCGCCTCCTGGGGGTGCGACGCCAGGAACGGGTAGCGCACCTGCTCCAGCGCGGGGTGCCCCTCGAAGTGCCGCGCCACCGCCAGCGCATTCGCGCAGTGCCGCTCCATCCGCAGCGCCAGCGTCTCCAGCGAGCGCGACAGCAGCCACGCGTTGAACGCGCTCAGCGCCGGCCCCGAGTGGCGCGCCAGGAAGCGGCACTCCGCCACCAGCGCGCGCGCGCCCACGATGGCGCCCCCCAGCACCCGCCCCTGCCCGTCGATGTACTTGGTGGCCGAGTGCAGCACCAGCGACGCGCCCAGCGCCAGCGGGCGCTGCACCACCGGCGTGGCAAAGCAGTTGTCCACCAGCAGCGGGATCCCCCGCGCCCGCGCCAGCGCCCCCAGCATGCCCAGGTCCATCAGCTCCAGCCCCGGGTTGGACGGGGTCTCCACGTACAGCAGCCGCGTGGCCGGCGTGAGCGCCGCCTCCCAGTCGGCCGCCTCGGTGCCGTCCACGTACGTCGTGGTCACCCCCCACCGCGGGAACACCCTGGTGAACAGCTGGTGCGTGGAGCCGAACAGGGCGCGCGACGCCACGATGTGGTCCCCGCTGCGCACCAGGGCCGCGATCGCCGTGAACCCCGCCGACATCCCCGAGGCGGTCACGATCCCGTCCTCCGCCCCCTCCAGCTGGCACAGCTTGGCCACCAGCTCGTCGGTGTTGGGGTTGGCGTAGCGGCTGTACACCTGCCCCTCCACCTCCTCCGCGAACAGCGCGCGCGCATGCTCGGCGTCGTCGAAGCGGAAGCTCGAGGTGAGGTACAGCGGCACCGCGTGCTCGCGGTGGCCGCTCACGGCGGCCTGCGTGCGGATGGCCAGCGTCTCGGGGTGCAGGGTGGCGGGGGCCACCGGGGCGGGATCCCGCGGGCGGGGCTCGGACATGGCGCTTGGAGGGGAAGGGGGAAGCCCCCAAGTTAATGCGCATGACCCGCCCTGACGCCCCAATGCCGCGCGTGATCCTCGCCTCGCAGTCCCCGCGCCGCCGCGACCTGCTCACCATGCTGCGCATCCCGCACGAGGTGCGCCCCGCCAACGTGGACGAGACGGTGTACCCGGGGGAGGCGCCGGTCCCCCACTGCGAGCGGCTGGCGCGCGCCAAGGCGGCCGTGCTGGGGGCCGCCGATCCCCACGCGGTGGTGGTGGCCGCCGACACCATCGTGGTGGTGGACGGGGACATCCTGGGGAAGCCGCGCGACCGCGCCGAGGCGGTGGCCATGGTGGCGCGGCTGGCGGGGCGCACGCACACGGTGCACACCGCGGTGGCGGTGGCCTTCGGCGGACGCACCGTGGCCGGCGTGGAGACGGTGGCCGTCACCTTCCGCCCGCTCACGGCGGGGCAGGTGGCCGCCTACGTGGACACCGGCGAACCCATGGACAAGGCGGGGGCCTACGGCATCCAGGGCTTTGGCGCCGTGATCGTGGAGCGCATCGACGGCGACTTCTTCGCCGTCATGGGGCTGCCGCTGGGGCGGATGGTGGCGCTGCTGGCCGAGCTGGGGGTGGCCTATCCGTTTGGCGCGCTCACCGTCGCCGACAGCGCCGCCAGCCGCGCCGGCGCGTAGCGCTCCCGCCACCGCGCCAGCATGGCCGCCACCTGCGCCACGGTGATGCGCGCCATGCGGCCGGGGCGATACGCCATGTCCAGCGGATAGTCCTCGCCGGGGTCGCCGTAGGCGTCCACCAGCAGGTCGCGCGCAAAGTCGTACGGGCCCACCCGCTTGGGATTGGTGTACCCCATCAGCCCGATCACCGGCGTGCGCAGCGCCACCGCCAGGTGCAGCGGGCCGGTGTCGGGGGAGAGCGCCACGGCCGCGCCATCCAGGATCCCCGCCAGCCCCCGCAGCCCGCTCCCCAGCGCGGAGTGCGCCATCGGCGCAAGGCGCAGGATTTCCGCCGCCGCCGCCCGCTCGCGCGGCGACGTCCCCCCTACCAGCACCGGCTGCAGCCCGTGCTCCTCCCACAGCAGGCGGCACACGGCACCCCACCGATCGGGCATCCAGTCCTTCTCCGGCTTGCTGGTGGCCACCACCACCGCCGCCACGGGGCGGTCGAAGCGTGACAGGAAGGCGCGCTGCGCGGCGCGCTCCGCGTCATCCCACGGCCCCAGCGTCCACTGCGGCGGGCCGTGCGGCACCCCCAGCGCGTCCAGGAACTCGAAGTATTGGTCCTGCACATGCTGCCCCGGGTGCGGGGCGATGCGGTGCGTGGTGAACAGCCAGTTGGCGTCGCGCGCGCGGGCACGATCGAACCCCAGCTTCACCGGCGCCCGGGCGAAGCCGGTGACCACCCCCGCCTTGAAGTACACCTGCAGCGCCAGCACCAGGTCAAAGGGGCGCTCGGCCAGCGCGCGCCGCACGTCGGCAAAGGCGCGCCAGCCGCGCCCGCGGTCGAAGGGGATCACCTCATCCACCAGCGGATGCCCTCGCACCAGCGTGGCGGGACCCGGCTGCAGCACCCAGCTGATGCGCGCCGCGGGGGCGTGCGCCTTGAGCGCATGCACCACCGGCATCACGTGCACCGCATCCCCCACGGCGCTCATCATCACGATGCCGATGCGCGCCAGCGGCACCGGCGGGAGCGGCGGCGTGGTCGGCGGGGGCGTCCCCGCGGCGGGCGTCCCCGCGGGTGCGCCGCGCGGCTCAGCCGACATCGGCGTGCGCCTCCCGCACCGCCTGCGCGAAGGCCGTCACCGCGGCGGGCGCCAGCCCGCCCCCGTGCCGCTCGCGCTGGCGGCGCATCGAGTGGGCCAGCCGCCCCAGGTTGGCCGCCAGCACCCGCTGCGGCCGGCGGTGGGGGGTCCACCGCACCACGTCCACGTCGATCATCAGGGCCTCGCACCCGCCCGCCGCCTCGCGCCGCAGCAGGACGTTCTTGACGTTCAGGTCGGGGTGCACCACCCCGGCCACCGTG
Source organism: Gemmatimonas sp. (assembly GCA_044376625.1). Lineage (GTDB taxonomy): Bacteria > Gemmatimonadota > Gemmatimonadetes > Gemmatimonadales > Gemmatimonadaceae > Gemmatimonas. The sequence continues at coordinate 6,419 of JBILKP010000127.1, forward strand.
AGCTGCCGCAGCAGCCGTCCGGTGGCGGCCAGCGCCTCGTCCGTGGTGAACGCCGGGGCCCCGGCGGCGGCAGGGCCCTCCGCCTCCCCGCCCGCCTCCCAGGGAGCCTCGGCGTCTGCCTCACCGGCCAGCACCGCCCCCAGGTCGCGCGTGGCCGGCTCGTAGCGCGACACCACGTCCACCGTGCATCGCCACAGCGGCAGCGCGGTGCGCGCGAACCCCAGCACCTCGGTGCTCGGGATCCCGGCGGCGCGCAGCGCCGCCGACTGCCGCAGCTCGTGCGGCGCCCGCGAGGGGCGCAGGAAGCGGTCCCGCGTGAGCGGCGCCAGCAGGCCGCCGTGCCAGGCGTGCCGCACCGCCACCACGGCATCGGTGCCCGGCAGCGGCGCCACGTGCACCGGGGCGCGGCCGCGCAGCGCGCGCCGCTGCGGCACGGTGCCCGCCCACGCGTGGAGCGACCCGTGCCGCGCCACCTGCGCCGCCAGGGCATCCGCCAGCGGCGCCACCGCCACCACCTCCACGGCCCCCACCTGCCGGGTGGCCAGCGGCGTTGCCGTGTTGCCGTGGCTCACGCGCGCGCCCCGCCGGCGGCGCGCACCCGTCCCATCGCGGTCAGCAGTGCCCGCGCCTTGTTCTCGGTCTCGGCCCACTCCGCCTCGGGCACCGAGTCGTGCACGATCCCCGCCCCCGCCTGCACCGACGCCTCGCCGTCGGCGATGACGCAGGTGCGGATGGTGATGGCCAGGTCCATGCGCTGGTCCCCCGCCGCCAGGTAGCCGATGGCGCCGGCGTACGGGCCGCGCCGCTCCGGCTCCAGCTCGTCGATGATCTCCATTGCCCGCACCTTGGGCGCCCCGGTCATCGTCCCCGCGGGAAACACCGCGCGGAACGCGTCCATCGCCGACACACCGGCGCGCAGCGCGCCCTCCACCTGGCTCACGATGTGCAGCACGTGCGAGTAGCGCTCCACGGTCATCAGGTCGGTCACCCGCACGGTGCCGTACTCGGCCAGCCGTCCCACGTCGTTGCGCCCCAGGTCCACCAGCATCACGTGCTCGGCGCGCTCCTTCTCGTCGGCCAGCAGCTCGTCGGCCATGCGCTGGTCCTCGTCGGGCGTGCGTCCGCGCGGCCGGGTGCCGGCAATGGGACGCACCGTCAGCCGCCCGTCGGCCACGCGCACGAGCAGCTCGGGGGAGCTCCCCACCAGCTCCACCCCGTCCAGCACCAGGTGGTACATGTACGGCGAGGGGTTCAGCGCGCGCAGCGCCCGGTAGAGCGCCGCGGGCTCGAAGTCCAGCGGGACGGTCATCCGCCGCGCCAGCAGCACCTGGAAGGCATCCCCCGCCACGATGTACTCCTTGATGCGCGCCACGTCGCGCAGGAACGCCTCGCGGCCGTAGCGCGACGCCGCCTCGGCCGGCGCGGCTGCCGGGTCCAGCGACAGCGGCGGCAGCGCGTCCGGGGCGTGCAGCCGCGCCACCAGCGCGTCGATGGTGGCCACCGCCTCGGCGTGGTGCGCCACCAGCGCCGCGTCATCGGCCCCGGCGGGGACCGCCACCGACACGATCACGCGCGCCTGGCCCCGCCAGTTGTCGATCACCACCAGCCCCCGCGTGAACAGGAAGCAGGCGTCGGGGACTGACGTCGTGCGGGGCGGCGC
>JBILKP010000128.1:0-8057 GCA_044376625.1 Gemmatimonas sp.
AGCCGCAGGATGACGAACCCCATGAGCACCGACGGGGCGGCCTCCAGCACGAACAGCCACCGCCATCCGCTCCACCCGGCGGCGCCGTCGAGTCCCTGCATGATGGCCCCCGACAGCGGCGCCCCCACCACGTTGGCCACGGCGATGGCGGTCATGCACAGCGCCACCACGCGCGTGCGCCGCGCGCCGGGAAACCAGTAGGTGAGGTACAGGATCATCCCCGGGAAGAACCCCGCCTCGGCCACCCCCAGCAGGAAGCGCAGCAGGTAGAAGCCGAACACCGCCGGCTCCAGGCCGAACCACCCCGGCAACGGCCCCCACGGCAGCCGGTCCACCACGGCGAACGCCGCCGACACCACCCCCCAGCTGATCATGATGCGCGCAATCCACCGGCGCGCCCCCACGCGCTCCAGCAGCAGGTTGCTGGGGACCTCGAAGAGGAAGTACCCCAGGAAGAAGATCCCGGCGCCAAAGCCGAACACCGCGTCGGACCACGCGAGGCCCTGCGCCATCTGCAGCTTGGCGAACCCCACGTTCACGCGGTCCAGGTACGCCGCGATGTAGCAGCCGAAGAGCAGCGGGAGGAGGCGGCGCAGCGCGAGGGCGTAGCCCTGCTCGGCGTCTGACGGCGCCGTACGCACAGGCGCCGTCATGCCAGCACCGGGATGAGCGCCAGCAGGCAGGCGGTGCCCAGCACCGTCATGACCGTGCGCAGGCGGGCGTTCCAGCGCGGCAGGTGGCCGGCCTGCGAGGCGGTGAGGTCCCACCCCAGCTGCCAGGCGCTGGAGAGCACCAGCGCGCCCAGCGCCACCAGCGGGGGCGTCTGCGGGAGCAGCGCGCCCAGCGCCACGCAGGAGGGGATGGCCGAGGCGACCAGCCGCGGGAGGTGCGGGTGGTCGGGGGCGCGGTGCAGCTCGGCCCCCCAGCGCGCGCCCCCCAGGAAGGTGAGGGTGAGCGCGGCGTAGGTGAGGAAGGTGCGCACGGCGGCCTCGCGCAGGGATGGCACGCCGTAGGCGAGCGCCAGGCAGACGAGGAACGGGAGGAGCCCCGAGCCGCTGATGAACCACAGGGCCCGGGAGGGTGTGCCGGCGGGGCGCGCGGGGTGGCGGGTCATCGCGCGAAGGTAGCGCCGGGGGGGCGGGGGGGGAATGCAGCCGGGAGTCCGGGGGCTATCTTCTGCCTCATGCCTGCCACTGCCTCCCGCCTTGCCGGCTTCACCGAGTCGGTGATCCGCGCCACGACCCGCCTGGCCAACCAGCACCAGGCCGTGAACCTCTCGCAGGGGTTCCCCGACTTCGATCCCCCCGAGGTGCTGCTGGCCGCGCTGGAGCGCGCCGCGCGCGGCCCGTCGCACCAGTACGCGGTCACCTACGGCGACCCCCGCTTCCGCGAGGCGCTGGCGCGCAAGATCGCGATGTTCACCGACATACCGGTGGACCCCGAGGAGCACCTGGTGGTGACCTGCGGGAGCACCGAGGCGATGATGGCCGCCATGATGACCGCCTGCAACCCGGGGGACAAGGTCATCGTCTTCTCGCCGTTCTACGAGAACTACGCCGCCGACGCCATCCTGTCGGGGGCGCAGCCGATCCACGTGCCACTGGCGCCGCCGGACTACGGGCTGGACCTGGACGCGCTCAAGGCGGCGTTCGCGCAGGGGCCCAAGGCGATCGTGGTGTGCAACCCCGGCAACCCCACCGGCAAGGTGTTCACGCGCGCGGAGCTCGAGGCCATCGTGGCGCTGGCCGAGGCGCACGACGCGTGGATCATCACCGACGAGCCGTACGAGCACATCGTGTACGCGCCGCACGCGCACGTGTACACGCACACGCTGCCGGGGGCGTACGAGCGCACGCTGGTGTGCAACTCGCTCTCCAAGACGTACTCCATCACCGGGTGGCGGCTGGGGTACGTGCAGGGGCCGCCGGCGGCGATCAAGCAGGCGCGCAAGGTGCACGACTTCCTGACCGTGGGGGCGGCGGCGCCGCTGCAGGAGGCGGCCATTGCCGCGCTGGAGCTTCCGCGCGCCTACTACGACGACATGACGGCACAGTACACCGCCAAGCGGACGCTCTTCCTGGAGGGGCTGGCGCGCACCGGGCTCACGTACACCGAGCCGCAGGGGGCGTACTACGTGATGGTGGACATCTCCCCGCTGGGCTTTGCCACCGACACCGAGGCGTCGGAGTGGCTCATCAAGGAGGTGGGGGTGGCCGGGGTGCCGGGGTCCAGCTTCTTCCGCGAGCCGGAGCACCGCTACATCCGCTTCCACTTCGCCAAGCGCGAGGCCACGCTGCAGGCGGCGCTGGAGCGGCTGGCGCGGCTCAAGGAGGGGCGGTAAAGGACTACGTGGGGCTGCGGGCGGCTGTCGGACGCTACATCCGGGCCGACACCACCAGCGCCACCACGGTGGCGATGGCCAGCAGCACCATCAGGACCTGCATCACGCGCATGGGGGGCTCCGGGAAGGGGGAATCCCTCAATCTACGCCGGTGTCGCCGCCCCGCTGCGCCGCAGCATGAACAGGAAGGGCTGCGCGTCCCCCCGCCGATCCATGATCCCCAGCACCGTGTCGGCGTCCACCCGCCGGAAGCTGTCGATGATGGCCAGGTGGTCGTACACCATCGACGCGGTGGGCACCCCGCGGCAGGCCACCTCGCGCAGCCGCGCGCGCGGCGCGGCGGTGCGCAGCAGCGGCATCAGCAGCCGCACCGCTACCCGCGTGGGCCACGACTGCGCCAGCCACCGGTGCGGGGCCAGCCCCATGGGGATCCGCCGCGGGTCCACCGCAAACCGCGTCCCGTCGCGCCGTGCAAATACCAGCGGGTGCACGGTGTCGGCGTCCACGAACGTCTTGCCGCGCCAAGCGTGCGCCCGCAGCAGCCCGTCCATGGGGTGCCCGGTGGGGAACTCCTCGCCGTCCCACGCCCCCAGCATCTCGGCGCACGCCACCGGCGGCAGCGCGTCAAAGCACGCCAGCGCCTCCGCCAGCGGCGCCCCCCGCCCGCGGTGCGCCGCCAGCCATGCCACCGGGTCGGCGGAGGGCGCGGGCACCGTCACCCGGCGCGGTCCAGCGTGGCCAGGTCGATCACGAAGCGGTAGCGCACATCGGCGTTCACCACGCGCTCGTACGCCGCGTTGATGCCGTCCACGCCGATCACCTCCACGTCGGAGGTGATCCCGTGCGTGCCGCAGAAGTCCAGCATGGCCTGCGTCTCGGCGATGCCGCCGATGAGCGACCCCGCGATGCTGCGCCGCTTGCCGATGACCGAGAAGGCGCGCACCGCCGAGTGCGGCTCGGGGGCCCCGCCCACCAGGCAGAGGGTGCCGTGCATCCGCAGCAGCCCCACCAGCGGCTCCAGGTCGTGGCCGGTGCCCACGGTGTCGATGATGAGGTCCAGCGAGCCGCGGTGCGCCTTGAGCGCGGCCGCGTCGCTGGCCACCACCGCCGCGTGCGCCCCCAGGCGGCGTGCCTCGGCGGCCTTGGCGGCGGAGCGGGTGATGGCCACCACCTCCGCCCCCAGCGCGGCCGCCAACTTCACCGCCATGTGTCCCAGCCCGCCAATCCCCACCACCCCCACGCGTGTCCCGGGGCCGGTGCCCCAGTGCGTGAGCGGTGACCAGGTGGTGATGCCGGCGCACAGCAGCGGCGCGGCGGCCGCCGCGTCCAGCCCCTCGGGGACGCGCAGCACGAAGTGGTCGTCCACCACGATGGTGTCGCTGTACCCCCCCTGCGTGACCCCCCCCGAGACCAGGTCCTTCCCGTTGTAGGTGTCGGTGAAGCCGGCGTCGCAGTACTGCTCCAGCCCCTGGGCGCAGGGGCCGCACTGGCGGCAGCTGGCCACCATGCACCCCACCCCCACGCGGTCTCCCACCCGCCACCGGGTGACGTCGCTCCCCACCTCGGCCACCCGCCCCACGATCTCGTGCCCGGGGACCAGCGGGTAGCTGATGGGCCCCCACTCGCCGCGCACCGTGTGCACGTCGGAGTGGCAGATGCCGCAGTAGTCGATGGCCACCCGCACGTCGCGGGGCCCCACCGGGCGGCGGGTGAAGTCCCACCGCCCAAGGGGGGCGGTGGGGGAAAAGGCGGCGATGCCACGGGTTGGGGTCATGTCCGGAAAGATGGCGCTGAACGGGGGCGGGGGGCTATCCGTTCTCTACCGGGACCCTCCGTTTCTTCACTTCCCCTTTTTTCCGACATGAGCCGATCCCGCCTTCTCCCCTGGCTGGCCGCGGTGGCGACCGCCCTCCCCGGGGCCGTCCACGCCCAGGCTGCCGGGCTGGACTCCGCCACCGTGGCCGGCATGCGCTGGCGCACCGTGGGCCCTGCCAACTTCATGGGGCGCCTCTCCGACGTGGTGGGCATCCCCAGCCCCTCCAAGACCGTCTTCGTGGCCGCGGCCGGCGGCGGGATCTGGAAGAGCACCAACAACGGCATCACCTGGCGCCCCACCTTTGATGACAAGCGGGTGATCTCCATGGGGATGCTGGCCATCGCCCCCAGCGACACCCAGCAGGTGTGGGCCGGCACCGGCGAGCCCAATTCCCGCAACTCCATCGAGCCCGGCGGCGGGATCTTCAAGTCCACCGACGGCGGCCTCACCTGGACGCCCATGGGGCTGGAGAAGACCGAGCACATCGGGCGCATCGTGGTGCACCCCACCAACCCCGACATCGTGTACGTGGCGGCGCTGGGGGCGGCGTGGCGCAGCAACCCCGAGCGCGGGCTGTACCGCACCAAGGACGGCGGCAAGACGTGGCAGCTGGTGAAGTTCGTGAGCGACAAGGCGGGGTTCGTGGACGTGGCCATGCACCCGGCCAACCCCAACGTGCTCTTTGCCACCAGCTGGGAGCGGCGCCGCTCCCCGTACTCGCTGTTCAGCGGCGGCCCCGGGTCGGCGCTGTGGAAGAGCACCGATGGCGGGGACACGTGGGCCGAGGTGACCGGCGGCGGCTTCCCGGCGGGGATCAAGGGGCGCATGAGCCTGGACATCAACCGGGCCAACCCCGACGTGCTGTACATGATGATCGAGGCGTCCGAGGCCAGGACGCTGGCGGAGGTGGTGCCGTCGCGCTCCCCCAAGCTCAACGGCCTCTGGAAGAGCACCGATGGCGGGAAGAGCTGGGCGCAGATGAACAACATCAACGTGCGCCCCTTCTACTACAGCCAGGTGCGCAGCGATCCGCGCAACCCCGACCGCGTGTACTTCTCCAGCACCGAGCTGCAGCTCTCGGAGGACGGCGGGAAGACCTCGCGCAACGCCGCGCAGCAGGTGCACGTGGACGACCACGGCATCTGGATCGACCCCAACGACCCGCAGCGGTGGTTCCTGGCCAACGATGGCGGCGTGGCGATCACCTTTGACGCCGGCGGGAACTTCCTGCAGCCGCAGAACCTCCCCATCGCGCAGTTCTACGAGGTGGCGTTCGACCACGCCGTGCCGTACAACATCTGCGGCGGCGCGCAGGACAACGGCACCTGGTGCGGCCCCAGCAAGCGCCGCGCCGGCACCACGCCGCTGGGGTACTGGTTCACCATCGCCGGCGGCGACGGCTTCTATGCGGCCATGGACCCCACCGACCCGGACATCGTCTACGGCGAGTCGCAGGGGGGGAACGTGTCGCGGCTCAACCTGCGCACCGGCGAGCGGATGGGCTTTGCCAAGCCGCAGTGGCAGCCCCGGTACCGGCAGTGGGAGGACAGCATCGCCGTGGTGCGCGGCGACCCGCTGGCCCCCGCCACCAAGGCGCAGCAGGCGGCCATCGCCGCGCTGCGGGCCAGGCAGAAGGCCGACTCGGTGGCGCTGTCGCTGCGCTACAACTGGAACAGCCCGTTCTTCCTGTCGCCGCACAACCCCGCGGTGGTGTACTTCGCCGGCAACCGCCTGCTCAAGTCCACCAAGCGCGGCGAGGAGCTGCAGGTCATCTCCCCCGACCTGTCGCGGCAGTTGGCGGCCAAGCTGGACACGGCGCTGCGCCTCACCGGCGGCATCACGCTGGACGCCACCGGCGCCGAGACGTACGGCACCATCGTGGCGATCGACGAGAGCCCGGTGAAGCCGGGGCTGCTGCTGGCCGGGACCGATGACGGCCACCTGTGGATGACCCGCAACGACGGCGCCACCTGGGAGAACCTGTCGGCGCGCGTGCCGGGGCTCCCCAACGGCGGCGAGGTGTACGTGACGCGCGTGGAGGCCTCGGCGCACGACACCAACACCTTCTACGTGGCGTACGACAACCACCGCAACGGCGACTTCGCGCCCTACCTGTACATGACCACCGACGGCGGGCGCAGCTTCCGCTCCATCGCCGCGGGGCTCCCTGCCGGCGGGGCGGGGGACTTCCTGCACGTGGTCCGCGAGGATCCCGCCAATCCGCGGCTGCTGTACGCCGGCACCTCCATTGGCGTCTATGTGTCGCTGGACCAGGGAGGTAGCTGGACCCGCTTCATGGCGGGGCTCCCCAGCGTGCCGGTGTACGACCTGCAGGTGCACCCGCGCGACAAGGAGCTGATTGCCGCCACCCACGGGCGCGGCTTCTGGATCGTGGACATCGCGCCGTTGCAGGAGATGACCGCCGCGGTGGCGGCCAAGCCGGCGCACCTGTTCACCCCCAAGCCCGCCTTCCAGTGGGGGGAGGGACCCACGCGCGGCGCCAGTGGCAACGGCAACGCGCAGGGGTTCTTCGCCACGCAGAACCCGGCGTACGGCGCGGCCATCAGCTACCGGCTGGCGCAGGGGGCGCAGGGCTCGGCGCGCATCAGCATCGTGAACGCCATGGGGGACACCGTGGCCTCGCTCACCGGCCCCGCCTCGGCGGGGGTGCACACGGTGACCTGGGGGTACACCATGGCCGCGGCGCCGTCGCCGCGTGCGCCGCTCTCCCCCAGCGAGAAGCGGGACAGCCTCCTGCGTGCGGTGCGCGCCCCCAAGGTGCTGGACTCGCTGGCGGCCGCCAAGTATGACAGCGCGGCGCTGGCCACGGTGCGGCAGCTGCTGGCCCCGCCCACGGGTGGGATGGCGGCCTTTGGCGGACGTGGTGGTGGTGGCGGCGGCGGGCGCGGCGCGACCGGCGCCTGCGAGCGGCCGATGACACAGTGGGAGCCGTTCTGCGCGCGTCCCGCCGAGGCGGCGGTGGCCCGCGGCGGCGCCAACGCGCAGGCCCAGCAGCTGGCCGAGCGTGCCCAGCAGATGGCCGCGGCGTCGGGCACCCCCGCGGTGCGCAAGGTGTTCGAGTTGATCGGCCTCCCCGCGCCGGCACAGGGCGGGCGCGGCGGCGGCGGCTTTGGCGGCTTCGGCGGCGGGAGCACCGCCACCACCGGCGACTACGGTGTGGTGCTGCAGGTGGGCAACACGGTGCTCAAGAGCCGGCTGCGCGTGGAGAACGTGGGGGGCGCCCGCTCCGGCACCGCCACCACCCCCGAGGAGGACGAAGGGCGGCGGTAAGCGGCGTGCCGTGAGGACACTCGCATGAGACCCGCATGACCCCCGCATGACACACGGCGGGGTGGGGATCGCTCCCCACCCCGCCGTGTGCGTTGGGACCCTGCGGGGCGGCGCCTACTTGCGCGGCGCGCGCGCCAGCAGGATGTAGTCCCCCTTGGCCTTGTGCTCCTCGCCGTTGGCCTGCTGCGGATTGGCCACCGGCACCGCGGAGACCACCACCACCTTGGCCGAGGGCAGGCGTCGGCGCACCCGCTCCGCCGTCCCCAGCCCCTCGTCGCTGTGGAAGGCGCCGTTCACGTGCAGCACCACCGTGCCGCGCCCGCCGCGCGTGAGCGCCGCCACGATGGCCTCGGCCATCGCCTCGTCCTTCACGCACTGCGCCTCGTAGAAGCGGGCGGTCATCGCCTGCATCTGCGCCGCGTCGGCGGCGGTGGGCGGGCCGCCCCCGGCACCGTGCCCCTGCATGGTGGCCGCGAACTTCACGTAGTACGCGTCGGCGCCCAGCGGACACTGGTGCTCGCGCGCCACATAGCCGCGGTCGGTGGCGTTGAGCGTGTCCAGCAGCGCCAGCCCGCGGCGGCTCACCGCGCTGGCGAGGCGCCGTGGCAC